>JBBCAV010000433.1:0-20770 GCA_051382305.1 Bdellovibrionota bacterium FG-2 | reverse complement strand
ACCAAAAAGGTTTTCGTCCAAGCGTGGGTGGCAAGGATGAGATTTTTGCGCAGATCAATTTAGGAGCGCTTCTATTTTGAGCGGATAACTCAGGAGGATTTGTAACGATGAGTATGACTGGGAAAAAAGCACTAATCCTTGGAATCGCTAACGAACGAAGTTTGGCCTGGGCGATTGCGCAAGCACTCCATGACGAAGGAGCCGAGATCGGCGTTAACTTCTTAGGCGAATCGCTTGAGCGAAGAGTACGCCCCTTGGCCGAAAGTATTGGCGCCACCTTTATTGAACCCTGTAACGTGACAGACGACGCCCAGCTTGATTCACTTTTTGAAAAAGTGCGGGAAAAATGGGGCAAGCTCGACATCCTTATTCATAGCGTCGCTTTTGCCAATCGTGAGGACCTAGACGGCCGGTTCGTGGATACCTCGCGCGAAGGGTTTCGTGTTGCTTTAGACATTAGTGCCTACAGTCTTGTGGCGGCCGCGAAGCGAACCGAGCCTTTGATGGATACGGTAGGCGGTGGGACGATTCTTACCCTAAGTTACTATGGCGCTCATAAAGTCATTCCCAATTACAATGTCATGGGGGTTGCTAAAGCCGCGCTCGAGGCGTGCGTAAAATATCTAGCGGTGGATATGGGGCCCAAGAAAATTCGCGTAAACGCGATTTCAGCAGGCCCAGTAAAAACGCTCTCTGCAGCCGGAATCCGTGGGTTTCGCTCGCTTCTCGCCCAGGCCGGCGAAAAAACACCGCTCCACGAGAATATTTCGGCTGAGGATGTAGGTGCGATGGCGGCGTTTCTATGCGGCCCTGGCGGACGGCACATCACGGGCTCCACACTTTATATCGATAGTGGCGCAAGCATTTTGGGGGCGTAATAGTAAGGCATGAAGAGAACCGAACTTCACCGGCATCTTGATGTCTCGCTTCGATCCGCGACGATCCATGAGATCGCGATCGAGCGTAGTCTCATCGCCCAAAGCACTTCACTCACTTGTTTTCAAGAGCAGCTCTACATTCGCGAGCCGTTAGAGAGTCTCACTGCCGTTCTGGCCACGTTTTCCCTTTTTCAAAAAGTCTTGGCCACGCCTGAGATTTTAGAGCGCGTGGCGTTTGAAGCGCTTGAAGATTGCTACCATGAGGGGACCCGCCGAGTGGAATTCAGATTTTCGCCTTCGTTTTGCTCCGAATTCAGCGGGCTTGCGTGGGATGAGATTTTGTCGTCATTTGAGCGAGGGCTCCAGCGCGGGGTTCGCACTTACCCGGATATGCAGTGGGGATTGATTTGTATTGCAACCCGCGATTACGGCGTAGACTCCGTGGATGAATCGGTCGAATTTTTTCTGCGCAATCGCCTGCGATTCGTCGGCTGTGATTTAGCAGGAAACGAAAATCAGTTTCCCTGCCGCCTTTTTGAAGGCTCGTTTAGAAAAGCGCGGGCGCAAGGCGCCAAGATCACGATTCATGCCGGTGAAGCCGTGGGGCCAGAAAACATCTGGGAAGCCATTGAACTTTTGGGCGCCACCCGCATTGGGCATGGGATCGCGGCGATTCGTGATCCGAAACTGCTGGAGCATCTACGCAAGCACGAGATCTGTCTCGAGGTGTGCCCGACCAGCAACTGGCTTACGAAGTGCGTACCTTCACTTGAGGCGCATCCGCTGCCGGCCCTGCTTCGCGCCGGAGTTCCGGTTTGTGTCAATACAGATGACCCAGGGATTTTCGGCAAGACGCTACTGCAGGAGATCGAGGTCTGCAAAACACGACTTGGGATGAGCGAGGGCGAGATTGAGAAGTGTTTTGAGTTTGCAGCGCGCGCGAGTTTTTTGAGCTAGTCCAACACTGGATACTTGGCTGAAATCTTGCGCTTATTGTGGCGGAAGTGCGATTTGGCTCCACCCCGAAATAGATAACCGATTCTGAGCTTTGCGAGTACGCGAGTCTAATTGTTAAAGCACTAAAGTAAAGATGCCCCTTCGCCGATAGAGAGTTCGGCCCGACAGCCGCAACATGATAACTTGATATAATCAGTAAAGCTCTTCCGGAGGTGGATATGACTGATCTCTTCAGTAGGCAGATCAGAATAGCAACCCTTGATCAGGTCTATACAAATCTCTCCTTTTGGCCGCTTGCGGAACTATTTGCGAAGATGATTCAAGCTCGCACCGAGGGCTACCGGCCAGAATACCCAAAGCAAGTCATCCCCTTTGATATGACCGACTACGTGGACTGTCATCATCTTTTCTGCTTTCAAGATGAGACGAGCATACACCCCTTTAGCTCTGTGAAGTTTGGCTTCTTAAGTCGGTACGACGAACTAAATATCGCACTGCCCCTGCTGAGTGTTTTGAAATATTCTCAGGCCCCCCGTCACGAATTCGCCGTTCAGAAACTATTGGAAGACACACGAATGTCAGGGGAAGATCTCTCCTATGGAGCCTTCTTTTCAATTTCCAAGAAACATCGCACAGAACGTCCACTGGTTGAACTCACTCGAGAGCTGCTTGCAGCGGTACTTCTAAATGATTGGCAGAATAAAAATCTGAGAAAAGTTCTCGTTGCAGCGGTGCTTCGCTTCAAAACAGACCGTCTTTACAGAGGATTTGGATTCAAGCCCCTTAGCTTCGAAGGCCGTGAGGTAGGCCCCTTCCATAATCGATTTATGAGAGAAGAAGTTGAACTCATGGTCTTAGACGAGCCCAGTGAATGGGTTCATCAGTGCTCCCTAAAACATCAAGACTTAATTGCCCAACGACTGATCATCGGAGAAATCTACCCCCACTTCATCCTTAACCAGGAAGAATCTGAAAGGAAGGCCGCGTGAAAGTATCTTCAATTAGAAGTGAATATGTTCTCCAAGGGAGGGCTGAATTTGATCGGCTCGAACGTCAATCTTCGGTAAAGTATTTTTGTCCTGAAACTGAGCTCGCAAGCCTGAATTTTACGCGCAATAGCAAAATCCTGGATGCGGGATGTGGCTCAGGAATAGCTACTCGCTTTCTCGCAAAGGAAAACCCCGAATCTAAAATTTTTGGCGTGGAAATTGATCCTGAACGCCTTAAGCAAACGCGAAATGCAAGCCAAGGACACGAAAACATCTCATACCAGACCGGAAACATCTCGAAACTTGATTTCCCGGATGATATGTTTGACGGAATTATTTGTCGATACGTCCTTGAACACCTGCTCCCCTGTGACATGCGGTCAACAGTTGCCGAGTTTCTTCGCTGTTTAGCGCCCGGCGGAAAAATCTACCTCATAGATATTGACGGTCTTTTTTATAACACCTATCCGACGACACCCTTTGTGGCTGAGGTCTTAAGCAAACTTGAACACTCGGCCCCTTTTGACCTGAGAGTAGGCCGAAAACTTCCTTCATTACTTGCGGATGCGGGATTCAGTTCCATTACCTGGAAAATTCAAACAATTGAATGCAAAGGTCGCGATCTTGCCTGTGAGCGCCAACTCCTAAAAGAGAAGCTCGAGTCCGCAATGACATTTTTAGAGTCCATCTTAGGAGGCAAAAAGCCTGCCTTGCGGTTTCGCGATGAATACTTGCAGAGCCTTGATCTTCCAGGCCTCGTTCTTTTTTATAACAAGTTTCTTGTCGCTGGAACAAAAGCTATCGAAGAAGGGATACTGCATTATGATATCTAGTTTCGATGCATTTAGACTTATTAAACAGTATCGCCGATTGGATCCGGCGGCGAAGAGTGATTGGGAGGTGCTTTTTCTTTATCCTGGATTTCATGCGGTCTGTGCTTACCGGCTCGCTCATTCACTTTGGCTCAAGAATGTTCCATTTCTACCACGCCTCATATCGACAGCTTGCAGATTTTTCACCGGAATCGAGATCCACCCCGGCGCAAAAATCGGCCAGGGACTCTTTATCGATCATGGGAATGGCATCGTAATCGGTGAAACCGCCTGCATAGGTAACGATGTTATCTTTTTTCACGGCGTAACTTTAGGCTCTAGGGAGACCAAAGAGTCTCGAGAGAAACGCCATCCCACAATTGGAGATCGAGTCCTCATCGGAGCCGGAGCTACAATCTTAGGGAATATAACTATCGGTGACGACGTGAGAATTGGAGCTGGTGCAGTTGTGCTTACTGATATTCCACCTAGTTGTACAGCGGTCGGAATTCCTGCACAGATCGTAAGAACGGCCTTGCCCCTTTCTCACGGCGAGGAGGCTGCTTAACAATAGGATTCTCATCCCAGATCAAGTGATAGACACATTTGGCGCCGCCTTCGTACATGCACTCCGACTCAGTCACAGCGGCAAAGCTACTATTCAAATAGCCCAGGAAAGCCGAAAGCACCCCCTGCTTAAAGCGGCACATGGATTTAGTTCCAAATAGATTACTTCGAAAAAGCTCTTGGGTTTCTTCTGTTGGGATGGCCGTTGTTGTACATGAATCCAAAGTGAGTTTTGTTAGACGATAATGAAAAGCGTGATCAAAATGCCCTGGAATTTCTTCATGCAAGGTTCGATACAATTCACTTGGAGAAGCTGCACGTCCGAGAATTTTGGAAATCGCTGTACCGCTTGAAACATGGTACATCATCTTTCCCATTTCCGACAGGTGTCCCGCATCGAAGCCTTCCTGACAAAGGAGATTCAGAAGATCAACGCCCACGAGAGGACTGATGAAAGCTTCATGATCAAGCAAACAAGCGCGTGAAACTTGAAGCCGCGAAAGTAAATTCCGAGAATATGGAAACCCATGAAGAGATTCGACGTATTTCAGAATTCCCAAGATAGAGCGCGCTCGCCCAAGTTGGTGCTCCGGAGGGAGGTACCTTTCAGGCAAAAAAAGCAAATTCCCAGCGTTCTGTCTTGCAAGGGCCAACAAATCGAGCTTTCCGGAGAACAGACCAGAAATACTTATCCCTAACTGATCACAAAATAACTGCAGAGTGCGAACATCAAAAGATTTATGCCCTTGATCGATCTGTTCAAATTCAGAACTTGAGAGCTGTAAAAGTTCCCTAAATTGATCTTTAGAACACCCTAATGCATCGCGAACTCGCCCTAGCGTCAGACGAAGCTGATACTCAAATGTTGCATTTTCATTGCCCATTGCCACAGCAATGTTCGTATCGCATTTTCTTAAAAATGACAAATCGTGCCGAGAGATCAACTGAAAGCATTGAGCGCGTGGCCTAAGCCGCGGCTTGAATCTTATACACGCACCGCTCAGCACCACCGTGATAGTGGCATTCTTTTTCAGTGAGGTTAAAGGACTTCGCACCGATGTAGTGAGGAAATTCCGAGATGAGCCCCTTTTTATAGCGGCACAATGAATCTCCTAGAATCTCATCGCGATACTCGACTTCATGCATATGCTCCCGAGGGCTAATCGATACCACGAGCCCCGCACGCTGCACTTCTTCGATCTGATATTCGAAATTGGATTCGTAATGGTGCATATTGAGCAATAACGTCTGTATCAATTTCACCGACGACTCTTGCGTCTCATACACCGGATGCATGACGCCGTGAAAATCTTCGGAGCGGGTTTGCTTAATGAGCGCAGCGAAATTCTTCTCACTCAACGCGCCATCGGCGATCGCGTGCCGCATGAGATCCAACTGACAATGAGCGCTGATACTTTGATCCGGATTTACAAAAAGCAAGCTCTCCAAATCAAATTTGGCCAGCGCTTTTTGGGTGTACGAATTGCCTTCTTCTTCGTTTAAGAACTGTAGGAGAGGGAACACTTCTCTCACTTTTGAGAAATGAAAATTACGATAGCGCTCGGGCAACTCAGGCGAGCGCTTGAAACGCTCCGCGATCCTCCAATAGTTCACCCGACCCATGAGCATTGAATCGACATTGACGCCAAAGTACTCAGAGGCGCGCTGAAGCTGATACGGCAGCAAACTCTGCGTTCCGTTTTCCACGCGGCACACGGCAGTCTGGTGAATGTCCAGAAGCTGGCCCAAGTCTGTTTGGGAAACGCCCGCGCTCTTGCGGATCTTTTTGATCGTCTCGCCCAAAACCGCCTGGATGTCGCTTTCGCGAATGGTTTCAATTTTTTTCACTAGTTTCTTCGGGTTCTTTACCGTCATAAAGAATCTCTCCTTCTTCACTATGTTCTAGTCACATAAGATAGCATAAATCGGTTTTGCTCAACACTTAAATCTTGGGGGCTGAAGCTTTTTTGACCTTTCGGGACTCCAGAATCAATAGGGCCGAGCTGGCAGCGACAAAACAGGCCGCTACCCACTGGGTGGGTTTGGCGATAATGCCTAAAATGGCCCATTCTAAGCAGACAGCCCATGGGATTCTCGATAAGGTAAGCATGGACGCGCGAGGAGCATCCAACACTCGAAAAAGGCAGAAAAACGCGTATTGAACGACGAGCAACAAGCCCATCGTCATCAGCAAATCAGTGGGCGCCAGGCTCAAAAACGACGCCGCAGAAGTTTCGCCGCCCACAAGAAGCGCAACGATTGATACGACGGCCGCCACAAAAAGACCGGTTGCTACCGACTGCCGAACACTCTGCTCTTCGATCATCAGTGAGCGTGCGAGCACAAAGCCCGTGCCTTGAATGAAGCCACCGATAACTCCAAGATAGGAACTCAAAATCAAAGCCGGATTAATAAAAACGGCCGCCAGCGAAAAACCTAAAGCCCCGAAACTCAGGCCCTTCAACTTTTCTTTGAGGTAAACCCTCCCAAGCAGCACGCCAAAAACACTTCCCATCGTCGAAGAAACGAGAGCGGCACTCGTGAGTCCTGCTTTTTGAACTTTGAAAATAAAGACCTGGGTGAGGCCAAAGAGCATTCCCCGAAACAACATCTTGGGCTGCGCAAGGCCTTGAATCGTGCGCTTGGGCCAAACCACTAAATGCGCGAGCCACGCGCACGCTGCAGCTGCTGCAAAAAGAGTCAGCCCCCCATCGTGGCCGTGCATGCGAACAAAGAGATAAGCAAAGGAGAGAATTCCTCCGTAAAACACCCCGTAGAAAACACCAAAAGCCGGAAAGCCGATCGCCATACTTCGTTTTATTCAACGTGATTAGTTTAAGCTAGTTCTTTTTTTGAGAAATTTAGTCGGGAACTCTTGAAAAGTAGCAAATCGGCCGTTATAAGCGCACTCAATATGAAAAACACAACACTCGTTTTCGTGCTTCTTGCTTTGTGCTTCGCTCTTACCGCATCGGCCAGCCAAAGGCCCGGCCCAGAAGAAAATCTCGTGCTGAATGTCGCTGAAGGCGTCGCACTTTCGGCAAAGATTCAACTCCCCACCGTAGCGCCTCGCGCGGCGTTCGTGATTCTCCCAGGCAGCGGCAACGTAGGAACGGACGGCGATGTGAGCAGCCCATTTGTGGGTTTCGGATATAAAGGTCAACCCGCAAAACTCAGTGATCAGCTCGCCGCAACTCTGGCCGAGACAGGATCCGCAAGCTTGAGATACGCAAAACGGGGCGTTGAAAATGCGGCGGAGCTTGCCTATCAAACTGCACCCTATTTAGTCGCTGATGCGCACGTGGCTTTGCAAACGCTTAAACAACGTTTTCCAGGACTCCCTGTTGGCATTGTGGGTTTTAGTGAAGGCGCGCTTGTCGCAACGATGGTGGCAGCCGATGAACCCGTGGATTTTTTGTTTCTGCTCGCGCCTCCTTCTCGCTCCATGGATGACATGTTCGCCTATCAGTTTTTGCAATGGCCCGTGGACCTCATGAAGCGCAAGTTAGACATCAATCACGACGGCGAGCTCAATGCCTCAGAGCTTGCGACCCTCGATCCAAGTCATCAACTCCCCTTGCTCGGACTTCTCTGGGGTGCCGATGCCGCAAAATGGGAAAACTTAGACATGAATCAAAGCTGCAGTCTTTCGTTTGAGAGCGAAATCGCACCGACCTATGCAAAATTCTTGGGTACGGCAATGAGCGTACTTCGAAGCCCGTCCTTTGCGGGATGGTACACCTCGTTTCGTGATCTCCCTGCTTTTTCGACCTTCACTTCTCGCATCACCGCACCTGTTTACATGTATCAAGGAATGGAAGACCCCCAAGTCCATTGGAGTTGGGCCGTGTCGGCGCAGCAATCTTTTGCTGGCAAAACAAGCTTAAGATTTTTCGAAGGCGTGGGCCACGCATTTGCGCCATTAGCAGGCGCTTATGGCGAAGTGAAAACTTCAGGGCCTTTTTCAAGCACGCTGCTTGAGGCATTGGCGCAAGACGTGAATTCAGCGCTTTAGATCACTATTCGCGTTATATGTACCAAAAGCGTGATTGACATCACGAAAAAGGTACGTATAATGAGAAATGATGCTGAAACGCGACGCGCACGCTCGATTATTGCTTTGGAAAAACTCCCCTAGGCGGAAGCCCTTGATTTTCCAGGGGGCCCGACAGGTTGGGAAAACCTACCTCCTCAAGCATTTTGGCAAAACGCACTTTAAAGACATCGCTTATTTTAATTTTGAAAGAACGCCTGCGCTCTTAGAGCTTTTCAAAAAAGATCTCAATCCTGAAAAACTGATTGAAAAACTCTCGATCCACCAAGAAGCCAAAATCAAGAAGGGCGAAACCCTCATTGTTTTCGACGAGATTCAACTCTCTGATGGTGCGTTGACCTCTCTTAAGTATTTTTGCGAAGACGCTCCTCAATATTTTGTCGTCGGTGCAGGCTCGCTCTTAGGCGTGAAACTTCGCCATCAGCGCTCTTTCCCTGTTGGAAAAGTGAATTTTATGAACCTTCATCCCATGACATTTTCTGAGTTTTTATCGGCCATGGGTAAAGTTCAGCTTCGCGAATATATATCAGAACTGAAAACGGCTGATTCAATTCCAGAATCTTTTCATGATGAACTCTTGGATTGGCTAAAAAAATATCTAATCATCGGAGGCATGCCCGAAGCCGTTGCGGCATACCAGCACACCGGAGATTTCCACTCGATCCGTGAAATTCAGCACGAAATTGTGAAATCTTACGAGAATGATTTCCTCAAATACTCCTCGCCCGAACAGGCGCTAAAAATATCCAGCATCTGGGAAGCGTTGCCCGCAATGCTCGCCCGAGAAAACAAAAAATTCACCTATTCGCATATCGGAAAGTCCGCAAGAGCCCGAGAGTTCGAAACCGCGATTCAGTGGCTTTCAGATGCTGAACTGATTCACAAGTGCTACCAAGTAACCGCACCTAAACTCCCGCTAGAAGGTTATAAGATCCCTGAGAATTTTAAGATTTACTTCGGCGATGTGGGGTTACTAAGTGCGAAACTCGATGTTTCGCCAAAACACATTCTAGAGAATGCGACCTTGTTTCAAGAATACAAAGGCGCATTAGCCGAGAATTTTGTCGCCCAAGAGCTACGAGGAACCGAGACGTGCGATCTCTTCTATTGGCAAAGTCAAAATCAAGCAGAAGTTGATTATCTGATTCCCTGTGACGAACACATCATCCCCCTTGAAGTTAAATCTGGAACAACTAAAGGCATCAAGAGTCTCCGAGAATATCAGAAGCGTTTTCATTGCCCACGGGTGGCGCGCGTGAGCCTGAATGGACTCAGAAAAGATGATGATTTTATAAATCTCCCGCTCTATTGTGTTTCGCGAATTCAGAGATTATTGACGCTCAGCTGATTGTCCCAATCAATATCAAAGCTGCAATGGGGATCCCCACGATAAAGGCACGAATGCTCGCGAACTTTAGCAAAATTTCCGGTCAGATGAGCCAAAAACGAACTCATCACGCCTTGCCGATACAAACAGCAGGCACGATAATCCACGATCTTCCGTCCAAAAGCCGTTTGAGCCTCATCACTAATCGTGACCTTCATCCGGCAATAAGCCTCAGTCATTTGTTCAATTTGATAATTCGAGAAACGATCATACATTTGCCGAACAACAATCTCAAACATATACTGATACAGCCGTTGCGGCGTCCTCAAATTACGAAGGGTTTCTGAAACCGCTCGAGGCATAATCGGAAAAGTCATCGTACCGATCCCGCGGATCTGTTCATCTGTATACCGTTCTTCTTCACACAGGTGATTCAAAATATCGCCTGGAATCATCGGGCTAATATAATCCGTTAGATTCTCAAAAAGCTCCGGAGTGACATGAAGCCTTCGAAACAAGGATCGCGCAAACGCGCTGCCGTGATAAGTCGCAAGATGAGTATGAATCACTTTCGGAGTAATGCTTCTCGCAAAATGATGATTTTTGTCGGCGTAAGCTTCTGGCAAAAGATCCGGGCCCCCGCGAAGGCGCTGCCGCAGCAATTTCAAATCAAGCTGACCTTCCATGAGCTGCCCGAAATTGACATCAAGGCCTTGAGCTAAGGTATAGAGCTCCTGCACGGAAACCTCTGAGCGCCCCGTTCGCAGCTCGTGATAGCGGATGCCGGAGACACCTATCATAAGTGAAAAAACAGGAGCATCAATATCAAGCGCGTCTTGAAGGCCAAACAAAGTGTGACTTAATCGCTGATTGAAGCTGTGGGATTCTGCTGTCACGAGTCTCATAAAGCGGCGCGGACATCACGCTGCGTCAATCTAATGTATTGCCCGCTTTTTTGCAACTTTTAGAGATATTTCAAATAACTAAACGTATCCGCTTTAACCTCTCGCAAACGCGAGTACTGTACTACAGCACTCCTACGTTATGGAGCCAAGGGCAGCGTAAACGAAAAACAGCTGCCTTCTTGTCCCTCCTCGGACTCCACCCAGATTTTTCCCCCCATCTGTTCAATGAAGGTTTTGGCATTCTGTAACCCAATCCCGTAACCTGCTTGCGCTTTACCGCCCACCAGGGAACTAGGCCCTACCCAACCCGGTGAAAAAATATTCTTGCGCGCATCTGCTGGAATACCGGCGCCTGAGTCGCAGACAGAGATTTTGATTTCACCTTGCTCCCGAAACTCTTCAACACGAACGCCCACCCTAGAGTGATCCTTTGAAAAGGCAATCGCGTTTCGCAAAAGATTTGTCAGAACCCGAAGAAGTTTAGGACGGATGCCGCGCACTTGCTTCGATTTCGCAGCGCCCTGAATCGCCAACTCTATTTTTCTCACCTCGGCAATCGGGGCTAATGCCTCGAGCGATTCTTCTAAAACCGGCCCCAGCTCTATATCTGAAAACTCCTTCACCCGATTCTCTCGGCTGTAGTCTGAAGAATCAAGCATCGACTCAAAAAGGGCATTCATCCGTCTAGCGGCCCGCCCCATTCTTTCCGCACATTTGCGCACAGAGGGATTCATGCCTATTTTTACTTTTTTGTCCTCTAGCAAAGACTGAGAGAGCAGAATCACGTGCAGGTCATTTTTGAGATCATGAATCGCAGAAGCCATGTTCTTTTCATGTTCAATTCTTCGACTCAACAAGGACTCAAGCTCTTCACTCAAAGAACACTGGTGAAGCGTGCTCGAAATACACTCAAAATAGGCCTGAAACTTCTTGATTTCTTCTATTCCAGGAAAAACAGTAGCATGATGTCCGCCTCCGGAGACCGTGCCAAAAACTCGATTATTTGCGGAAAGCGGGAGCGAAAAATACCAATGCGTCCCCAACCGCTGGAGCAACTCCAATCGCTCACGCTCGAAGCCTCGATCGCGAAGAGTGAGTACAGCGTCGCGCGCGAGAATCTCAGTTTTGCCCGTCATCTCAGTTAAACGCAAAGAAGGCGCAAGAGCACAAAAATCTTCCATCTTGTGCGGATCTCGATGGCGCACGAGCACCGGGATCAAAGGACCGGTCGGGTTACATAGCTCAATTAAACACCAATCGGAAAAGCGCGAAACCAAGGTCTCAGAGAGGAGCCTTAAGGCGCCATCCTGATCGTTGATTCTACAAGGTTGTACCCCACCAAAAAACTCGACACAATTAAGAGGCTCAAGATGCGATTGCGTCATACTATGACAATATGACATAACAGCGAGCGAAGCGCTATGTAATATTTGAAGCGCAAGGGGCAAATTCTTTTTACGGCTTCACGCCTCGGCAGATTTAGTGCTAAGTTCTGAAACAAATGCAACGCCTTACACCCAGTTTTGTTTATCGCGCATTGGCGCTTTCGCGCGGACTTTTGGACGCGTCCGAAGCCGCGCCTTCGGACGCCCCATTCACCGCAATCACCACCGACTCCCGGCAAGTCATTGAGGGCTCCCTTTTTGTCGCCGTTAAGGGGGAGAAAGTCGATGGGCATGAGTATATTCCACAGGCCCTCCAAAAAGGCGCTCGTGGAATTATTTGCGAAAAGCGCCCAAATCACGCGCATCGCGCCCACATTTTCGAAGCCCCCGACTCCATCGAAGCTTATCGAATACTCAGTGCCGCGTGGCGCGCACAGTTTCAAATTCCTGTCATTGGTGTTGCCGGAAGTGTTGGAAAAACGACCACCAAAGAACTCCTGGCCGCAATGCTCACGGGTCGCTGGAAAGCATTAGGTGAAGTCCTAAAAACGACGGGGAGCCAAAACGGATTCATCGGAATTCCAATGACCCTTTTTGAACTGGGTGCCGCCACCGGCGTCGCTGTCGTGGAAATCGGGATCGACGAAATCGGCGCCATGGAAAAACACCTCGAAATCGTCCGTCCCACCCATGCGGTTATGACCGCCATTGGCCCCGAACACCTCGAAAAACTTATCGACGTTCCCACCGTCGCCCGCGAAGAACTCAAAGCACTGACGTGGACCCGTGTGCACGAGGGATTCATCGCCGTGGATTTGGATAACGAGTGGCTGGCGCCGATGGTTACGGAGATGTCCAAAAACCCTGCCTCAAATGCCGTATTTTACGCCTTTTCAGCTGAGTTTCGACCTGCATTCACTGCACCCAAAGGCGCGCGAGTCTTGTTCGCACACACGACACCCTCCGGATCTCTTGCGATTGAAGGGCTTTCAGAGAAAACCGAAACATTTGGTATCCCCCTCCCAGGCGCACACAACGCGCGCAACTTCACAGCCGCCCTTGCGCTTGCCGCGGGCTTAGGCCTTACGGCCACTGAAATTCGTGAAGGCCTTGCAAACTTCAAAGGGGCAACCGGACGCTCCGAAATCAAATCCCTCGCAAGAGCGGGAGGAGTGAGCGTCCAAGTCCTTTGTGATTATTACAACGCCAATCCCACTTCGGTCGAAGCCGCGCTGGACCTTCTCACCGAACTCTCCCGTCGTACGCCAAATAACGGAGGCGATCCCCTTGGCCGCGCGCGCGTTCGCTTCGCGTGCTTAGCCGACATGCTCGAACTCGGTGAGCACGAAGAAGAGCTGCATCGAGGCTTGGCCGAAAACCTGATGGCGCTGGGTATCGAAAACGTACTTCTTTTTGGCCCTCGAATGAAGTGGTTGAGCGCGGAACTTAAGAAACGCAAGTTTGGCGGGAGCGTGTCTCATTTTGAAACCCAAAGCGAAATGGCCGAAGCCATCGAGCGCACCCTTATGCCTGAAGACGTGCTACTCATTAAGGGCTCACGCAGCATGAAGATGGAAGAGATCTGGAACCTCCTCAATACCGCCGCGATACAGGAAAAAAAACAATGACCCAAATTCTCCCCCCCACTCCCGATAACATCGAGCTCGTGGCGCAAGCCCTAGGACAAGGCCAGATCGCGGCAATTCCTACCGAAACCGTTTATGGACTCGCAAGCCTGGCGCTTCACCCCGAAGCGTTGGCTCATATTTTCGATACCAAAGAGCGCCCGCATTTTGATCCCTTGATTGTGCATATTCCGACTCTTTGGAAAAGTCTTGCCGCTTTGGACGAAGCAAACTTAATCGACGCAAAAGCCTTGGGCCCACTCGCGAAGAAAAGAGCGGATCTCTTGATTCATGCCCTTTGGCCCGGGCCCTTCACTTTAGTACTCCCCAAGAATCCAATGGTCCCTGACATCTGCACAAGCGGCCTCCCTACCGTGGCGTTACGCATCCCCCGGCACCCGCTCACACAACGACTGCTTGAATTGCTTGGCCAACCTCTGGCCGCTCCGAGTGCGAATCGTTTCGGGCGAATTAGTCCGACCTCTGCCCAAGATGTAATGAGTGAACTGAATGGACGGATTGAATACATTTTGGATGGCGGAAAATGCGAGATTGGAGTCGAATCGACCGTCGTCTCCATTGCGCCCGACGGAACGCCCACTCTGCTTCGGCCGGGGGGAACCCCCATTGAAGCGATTGAAGCCGTGCTTGGCATTCCACTGGTTCGCCATGAACGCGTTTCAACTCAGGCCCCCGATTCTCCCGGAATGATCGAAAGTCACTACGCCCCACGAAAACCCCTGATTCTTTTGGATGCGCCGGTTCTTGAACTCTCCGATCTTCCTGAAACGCTACAACCTGGGACCCTGCACTCTCGAATTGCTTCCGCAAAAATAGGGCTACTTGTCGCTTCGGGAAACAAGAGTCAGGCTGCGCTCAAACTCCAGGAGCTTTGCGGAGCGCCCGTCATCGCTCGCAGTCTTTGCGCTGCCGAGTGGAGCGCCGCCGAGGCGTCGCGCAATCTATTTTCCCAGGTACGTTTCTTAGATGAGTTTGACGTAGACATTATCGTCGCCGAACCCTGCCCAGGCGCTTCGGCAAAAGAGGGATTGGGATTTGCGATTATGGATCGTTTGAGAAGAGCGGCTGCACCAAGATCTTCCATTAAGACGAAATAAGTCTGATGATTGAGAACGCAATTTCAGCCGCAATCGCCCACGCCTTTGATCTTGCGCTCGAGGAAGCTCAAGAATTTGTGGGCGCAACCGCGCCAAATCCTCCCGTCGGTGCAGCGGCGTTAGATGCACAAGGGCGAATCCTCGGCGTTGCTGCTCATCAAAAGGCGGGCGAAGCGCATGCGGAGGCCGCGCTGCTGACGGATCTTAAAGGGCAATCGATTGACACCCTGATCGTCACGCTCGAACCTTGCAACCACACGGGTCGCACTCCGCCCTGCTCGCAGGCGATCATAGCTGCGGGAGTTCGTCGGGTGATTTACGGAGTGGCGGATCCGAATCCCCGCGTGGCCGGCGGCGGGGCCAGGGCCTTGCGGGATGCGGGCATTGAAGTGATGGCGTTGCCGGAAGGTCATGCGCTTTTTGAGAAATGTCTTGAGCTTGCTCGCCCCTTTATCAAGTGGGTCACAACAGGTTTGCCGTTTGTGACTGTAAAGACAGCCTATCGCGGCAATGGCTCGATGATTCCGCCACTGGGCATGAAAACCTTCACAACCTCCGAAGCCTTGCGGATTGCCCACGATCTTCGCAAGAGAAGCGATGCCATTCTCACCGGAAGCGGCACGATTCAAGCGGATAACCCCGCCTTTACCGTTCGCCACGTCGCGGATCATTTTGGGAAAAAACGATGGCTTGCGATCATGGATCGAAGGCGGCGCGTGCCGGAAAAATATTTGGAATACGCAAGGCGCCAAGGGTTTAACGTGATTCTTCCCGACTCCCTTGAAGCGGCGCTACGGGAACTGGGATCAAATGGCGTGCTTGAGGTTTTAGTTGAGGCCGGGCCATTGATTTCTGAGGCCGTTCTTTCGGGAGAACTTTGGGATCGGCACGTGGTGCTCACGGAAGGGCAAGATGAGGCGACGATTCATACGCGCGCTCGGTAGGCGCAATTCTTGCCCGTCCAAGCCGATACCCCCCCAAAAAAAACTCAAGCTGCGCGTTTCTTTGTAATTTTATGGGCAATCTTATGAGCCCCCTTCTTCTTAAGTCGATCCCAATTGGATGTCGGCTTTAATTCGTGCTGAGCATAATCCCGCAAAACAAAGTTGATCAGAGACTGATAAGGAATTCCCAGCTCTGCAGAAAGTTCCTTAAAATAATTCAGTACGCTCCAATCCAGGCGCATCGTAATTGAGCCTTTCAACTTTTCTAAATACTTTGGTGAAGCGGGCTTCAATTTCGAAAAATCGTATTCTTTTCTCATGATCGTTCTCCGGTTCTCAGCCCATGAAGATAGGCCTGTTCGTTCTTGGTCGCTTTCCTCGCCGAAATAATCCGCACCCTAGTTCCAGATTCATTTTCACAATGAACCACAAGCAATATCCTGCTTTTTAGGCTTATCCCAATTGCGAGATATCGGTCTTCAGAATCTGAATGATCGGGATCGAACATGACACGGAACGGAACATTCAAAAAGATCGTCGCTGCTTCCTCAAAAGAAATGCCATGCTTATCTCTATTCGCGGAGTTCTTCTTTTCATCCCATTCAAAAGTGACTTGTCCAATCCTAAACATATGTACAGTGTACATATGTTCTTAATAAATCTCTCTTAATAAATCTCAAAGAAGAATACGCAGAACGTGTCATTGGCGATCTTCTTGCTACGGCGATAAGCCATGCTATCTCTAATTCTGGTCTTTATGGCCCAACTCACCATCGCTCACGCGGGCAACTCCAAAGCCCGCATTTTTAATCGTCCCCGATTGGATGGGCCCAGGACCCTTCGCACGGCAACAAGCGGAACAGCTCGCCAAGCAAGGTTTTATCGGATTCGTCGTCGATGTTTACGGGAAAGGCGTGCACCCGAAAGATTCCGAGGAAGCAAGCAAACTGGCAGGTCAATATAAAGCCGATCGCCCCCTCTTACGGGCCCGCATGCGGGCAGCTTTCGACTCACTCACGGCTATGAAACAAGTCAATCCCAAGAAGGTGCTCGTCATGGGTTATTGTTTTGGCGGAACCGCAGCGCTGGAACTCGCTCGCAGCGGTGCGCCACTTGTGGGTACCGCGATTTTTCATGGCGGCCTTGCAACGCCCCCCCCTCAAGACGCACGTAACATAAAAGGCCCAGTTCTAGCAATGCACGGCGCTGACGATCCTTTCGTCCCAGCATCCGAAGTACAAGCTTTCAAAGACGAAATGCAATCCGCTGGCGTGCATCTCAAATTCGTCGCCTACCCCGGCGCGGTGCACTCGTTCACCAATCCCTCCGCAGGATCGGACAATAAGAAAGGGGCCGCCTATAACGCGCACGCCGACCAAGAGTCTTGGAAAGCGTTTCAGGAATTTATAAGCCGCCTTACCCGAGAAAAACAGTTGCCTGCGCTGAAATAAGCGCAAGAGTTTAGTCAAGTTTTCGCGATATCCTGCGACATTTCGCCCGGGCCTGTGATATTGGGCGGGTAGAAAAACACCCTATGTTTACAGGAATCATACAGGCCACGGCCAAAATCTTAGAAATCGAAAAACAACCCGCGTCTCAAGACGCGCCTGGCGGCGCGCCCCACCGCTCGCTTAAATTCTGGCTCGACACCGGCTTCTCTGACATCTCCTTAGGAGAGAGCATCGCGGTCAACGGCGTGTGTCTTACCGTGTGTGAGATCGGGAACAAACCGAGCCTCGCAACGTTTTTTGCAAGCTCCGAAACTCTTGAAAAAACCAATCTCAACTCTCTTACAAAATCCTCCACTGTCAATCTTGAGCGCGCGCTTCCCGCAACCGACATTCTAGGGTCACCGTCGCGACTTTCCGGCCACATCGTCCAAGGCCACGTCGATGGCCTCGGCGAATTCGTCGCGGCTCAATCCTCAGGCGAAGCGCGCTCACTTAAATTCCACTTACCGCCTCGACTTCTTCGCTACTGCATAGAAAAAGGCTCAATCGCCATCAACGGAATCAGCCTTACCCTCAACACCCTCAACGACCCCGCCCAGGAAATAGAAATCATGATCATCCCCCACACCTGGGAGCACACGAATCTCAAAAACCTCAAACCCGCCGATCCCGTCAACATTGAAGTCGATGTGATCGCCAAATACGTGGAGCGTCTATGCCAACCCTTTACTCGCTAAATGAAAACCTAGAAGCCCTCAAAAACGGCAAGATGGTCATCCTCGTTGACGATGAAGATCGTGAGAACGAAGGCGATCTTATACTGGCTGCGGAATTTGTCACGCCTGCCGCCATTAACTTCATGGCCACTCATGCGCGCGGCCTGATTTGCTTAAGCATCGAGAAAAAGCGCGTTGCTGAACTGCAACTCCCCATGATGCCACCTCGCAACCAAGTAGCCAAACAAACGGCGTTTACGGTGTCCATCGAAGCACGCGAAGGCGTCACCACCGGAATTTCTGCCCATGATCGTGCGCACACGATCCGCGTCGCCGTCGACCCCACTCGCGGCCCCAATGACATTTGCACTCCCGGCCACATTTTCCCGCTTTCGGCCGTTGAAGGCGGGGTTTTAGTCAGAGCCGGTCACACTGAAGGTTCTATCGACATGATGCGGATCGCGGGCCTCAGACCTGCCGCAGTCATTTGTGAAATCATGAACGAAGATGGAACCATGGCTCGCATGAGCGATCTCAAAGTGTTTGCAGCCAAGCATCAGATTCCGGTTATTTCCATTAAGGATGTGATCGCCCATCGCTTGCAAAAAGAGCGGATGGTCGAAGAGATCGCGCAAGCGGATTTCCCTTCTCTGTTTGGGCACTTCAAACTTTACGCGTTTCGAAGTGTCTTGGATAATTCGGAGCATGTCGCGCTCGTCAAAGGTGGAAATTTTGCGGACGGCGGGACGCCCCCCCTGGTACGCGTTCACTCCGAGTGTTTGACGGGCGATGCCTTCGGATCGCTGCGCTGCGATTGCGGATCACAACTGGAGAGCGCGATGAGACAGATTGCCGAAAGTGGCAAAGGCGTCTTGGTTTACATGCGCAGTCACGAAGGCCGCGGTATTGGGTTAGCTAACAAAATCCGCGCCTACGCCCTGCAAGATCAAGGCATGGACACCGTCGAAGCCAACAAGCATTTAGGTTTCTCGGCAGATTTGAGGCATTACGGTTTGGGCGCGCAGATTCTCACGCACTTGGGCATCTCGCATCTCAACTTACTCACCAATAATCCCAAGAAAATTATTGGACTTGAAGGCTACGGCCTCACTGTCGTTAAACGCCTCCCTATCGAAATTCAGTCCAACACCTTTAACCAAAATTACCTTCGAACGAAGTCCGAGAAGATGGGACACGAACTGAAACTCCTTCACGCCATTCACCCTTCAAAAGGAGAGCTCAAATGAAAATCGCGATCGTCGTCAGTCATTTTAATGAAGATGTTACGCTAGGCCTTTTGGCCGGAGCGCAGAAAACTCTCCGCGAAGCGGGAGTTTCGCACGATGAGCGCGACGTGTTTCATGCGCCGGGCGCGTTTGAAATTCCCCTGCTGGCGCAAACCCTGGCTCGCACGGGCTTGTACCAGGGCGTGGTCTGTTTAGGTTGCGTAATCAAGGGCGACACAGCGCACTTTGAGTTTATCAGCTTAGGCGCAACTCTTGGACTTCAACAAGCAATGCTCGCCACTGAAGTTCCCATCACCTTCGGAATTCTGACTACCTATACCGACGAACAAGCCATCGTGCGCAGCCGTGATAATGCGGAGAACAAGGGGCATGAGGCTGCGAAGGCGTGTTTGGATTCACTGAAGACTTTGGCCCAGATCAAGAAACTTCAGGCATGAGCGACAAGCACGATCATCACGGTTACGGCCCGGGTCACACCCATGGCCACGATCATGCGCACAAACATCGGCATCTTCACGCGCATAGTGCGCAAGCGCCGAAGGCCTTAATTCGTGCGATGATCGTGACGATTATTTTTATGGTCGTGGAACTGGTCGGTGGATACTTCTCTAACAGCTTAGCCCTGATCTCCGATGGCGCTCACATGTTGACAGATGTGGGAGCAATTTTGTTGAGCCTATTTGCCCTGTGGATGGCCAGACGGCCCGCTAATTGGGTGATGAGTTTTGGCTATCATCGCGCGGAGATCTTGGGCGCACTCGCAAGTGGCCTTGCGATTTGGCTGATCTCGGGACTTTTGGTCTATGAAGCCGTTCAAAGAATGCGCGCGCCTCCTGAGGTTAATGGACCCATCGTGTTTGTCGTTGCCGTGGTGGGGCTGATTGCAAATCTAGTAAGCATGCGCATGCTTAATGGAGCTCAGCACGACTCCCTAAATGTACGTGGGGCCTACCTGCATTTATTGAGTGATGCCCTAGGGAGCGTGGGAGCGGTGCTTGCGGGGGGAGTGCTTTGGTGGACGGGCTGGCGTCCTATTGATCCAATAATTACCGTCCTTTTCGCGGCGTTAATGCTTTTGAGTTCTTGGTCCTTGGTCAAAGAATCACTGAGCGTGCTTATGGAATCTACGCCCTCCAGCATCGACCCCCAAGACGTGAAACACCATCTTTTAGAGATCGCAGGCGTTCAAGAAGTCCATGATCTTCATATTTGGTCTGTGGGTAGTGGGAAACTGGCCTTAAGCGTTCACATGGTGACCGAGGTGGAAGAGGCTCTAGAAGCCGCAAATGAGCTCATGGAGAAGGAATTTGGCATTGCCCATACGACGATTCAGATTGAGCACCCCAAAACCTTTCGCTCAGAGCGGTGTTATGACTGCACCCCCCTTGAGCTTAAGCGGATGAAGTGATAGGTCTGTTTCATAGGCCTTGTTATGCGCACCCGTAGCTCAGTTGGATAGAGTAGCTGGCTTCGAACCAGTTGGTCGGGAGTTCGAGTCTCTCCGGGTGCGCCAATAAAATCATACACTTACTACGATTTGAGGGCGTTGTTGCGTAATTCCCCCTAACAAAACGGGGGGATGGACGGGAGCCGGCGCCTAAGGGGCCACGAAGACGAAGCCGTCTTCACTGATTTCCCTAATTCGATAGCCGCGAGCAAGGATTTTGCGAACAGGGATGCCGACACCTTCCCAAAGATTCTTTAAGACGTATTCAGCCACTCCTACGAAGTCTTTTCCAAATCTCACGATGCGCGTGAAGACGAGGTGGTCCCAGAACCCGCGCTTGGCACTCTC
>JBBCAV010000432.1:0-2102 GCA_051382305.1 Bdellovibrionota bacterium FG-2 | reverse complement strand
GACACCATGCGTGGGGTCGTGGCGTCGCTGCTGCAATCGTTCGCGGGTGGACTTGAGATCACTTGCGGACTTTTGAAAGTCTTAAGGGTGAGCGGCATACTGCTGCTGGAACTGCACCAGCTCAAGGTGAGCGATCTCGAAATCATCACCAGGGATCAGGCTATCGAGGAAGACAAAAAGCCTTTCGACAAACGGAGGTACGGCTTTCTCCGGGTTCGAAAGAGTTGGAACGTGCGAACAAAGGAGGTCGGGCCAACTAAGGCCGGCTATTGGCGCAACGTGCCTGTATCGAGTGAATTCTATTGGTTCTTGATTCACGAGCTAAATATTGCGGACAAAAAGCCAACTGATTTTTTGCTCCCAAGGTTTTGGGAATGGAACAAAGGGTTCCAAGCAAGAATGCTGCGCACGTTCTGCATCGGCAATCGCCTCCCCTCAATTAAGTTTCACACCCTCCGCGCATGCTTCGCTACTCAGCTAATTTCAACGGGAATTCCGGCGACTGTGGTGATGAAAATTTGTGGATGGAAGGATTTGAAAACCATGCAGCGGTACATTCGACTCGCCGGTATTGACGAGGCCGGTGCAACCGAATCTCTGCGATTTATTCCGACAGAAGAGGCCGTGATGGAAAAGGTTGTGAGTATGTATGATTATAGGAAAACGGAGTGACCATGAGATGAAGGAAGCTGCCTATCGGCCATTCCACAACTTTATTTATAAAAGATGCGTAATAACAATTAGTTCAATCGGTACTAGGTATATTCAGAAATTTATGAATATACCTAGTACCGCTATACAGCTGTGATATAATGAATGAAGATATGAAAGATCTCAAAGATACGCTGAGGGCTGTCGAAATACTCTTCCCCAATTTAAAGGAAAACGAACTCCATTTACACACTAAGGAAATTCCTGACCTCCCCTACTGGCTAAAGGCGGCCGCAAACATCTTTTTGTTAGAAATTCGAAATCAAGAACCCTTGGAACTAACCCTAATCCAGCCCAAGTCGCAACTGACTTTTGATCAGATCCAGAACGTCTATGAGCAAGTCTCTCGAAAGTCTGGACCCAACACACTGTTAATCGCTGACAATATAAACTCCAGAAACCGACCATTGCTCGTGAAATTTCGAATCCCTTTTATCTACAAAAGCGAAACTATTTTTGCGCCAGCGTTAGGAATGGTTTTCAAGAACCTCCACGCATTCGAAACAAAGGAAGGAATGCGGGCGATCCCTTTTAGAAAAGACGAACTCCACCCTTTTTCGTTAAAACTTATCTCAGGCTATCTTTTGGGAAAAGTTGAGAAGGAATTTCAATTAAAAGGCCTAAATGAGGACTTAATTCGACGCGGTGGGAGTCCTTCGGTGGCAAAGCTCTCAGGAATTTTGGCGGAATTAGTGAATTTTGAGTTCTTAAGGACAGAGGCCACCGGCCCCAAAAAGAAGTTTATCTTCGGAGATCGGAAAAAAGTTTGGCAAGATCTTCAGACGACCACGCTTGGAAACTTTATGAGAGCAGTGCAAGCTTTCTATGTTCCTGGACCTGAGCAAGCTTACGTCTTGGCCGGAGAGTCTGGATTGTCCCAACACTCAGATCTAGCTGAGCCAAAAATAGTGACAAAAGCTATCGCTCTGGCGGATTACAATACAATAAACAAAGAAACGAAGGAGCTGCATTTAGCAGACTCAGGCGAGCCTCGCTTCGTGCTTCAGTTATGGAAGGAGAATCCAAAATTATTTTCGTCTCGCGCTGAAAACACGATCAATCCGATTGAATTGTACTTTTCAATGCGCGATCATCATGACGAACAAATTCAGATGGCCCTTGAAAAGATGTTATCAAAATTAGGGCTCACACCCCTGGAAAGAGGTTAAATTCATGGCTCGCCCCCGAGGCATTGATCACTTCCTAAGTTATTTGAAGGGCCTCGAAGCTGAGTACGTTGTAATCGGAGGTGGGGCCGCTTCGATTCTAATGGACGATGAAAAACTTTCCTTTCGCGCAACGTAATTGGCCAGCCGTCTAGGACATGAAGTCGGGTAATTTTCCTGCGAACAGCGTCCGCAGCGCATCCATGGGATGCACTCCATTTTTTC
>JBBCAV010000431.1:0-1383 GCA_051382305.1 Bdellovibrionota bacterium FG-2 | reverse complement strand
AGCCCAACCCGCCCCTGGCAATCCCACGTTTCTTACCTAGAGGAGAAAATCCTTTCCCGTTATCTTTCACCCCCAAGATCAAAAAACCTCGGGTCGAAGAAAAAGACACCGAAACATCTTTCGCACGAGAATGCTTAGTAATATTCGTGAGAGACTCTTGAACAATGCGAAACAAACCCAGCTCCATGTCAGATGAAAGTTTTATCGATTTCAATCGCAAACTTAACCGGACCCTCAACCCTGTGCGCTCGTGAAACTCTTTGCACACGAAGCGGACTCCCGAAGCCAATCCTAGATCATCCAAGATCCGGGGTCTCAAACGATTTGAAAAAGACCTAATTTCACCAATGGTCTCACTTAAGAGCCCGTCCACGGTTTTGAGCTCCCCTAGAAGGGAAATTTCACGCGTGAGCTTGCGCGCACGAGCCATGCGAAACCGTATCGACGTCAGAATCTGAAGCACACCATCATGAAGTTCAGAAGCAAATTTTTTGCGTTCAAGCTCCTGGGCTTCAGTGATCCTCAGCGCATAGGTTCTTAGTACCTCTTCTGCTGCCTTGCTCTCCGTTACGTCAGTCATGAAAGCGAACGATCCGACGAGTTCGCCTTCAACACCATACCGAGGATGCCCCACTCCTCGCCACACCTGCTCCTGTCCATCTTTACGTAAAAACACTACCTCAAACGAACCTACACGACCACTTCGCCTTTGTGACAAATTCCGCTTGAACACCGCTCGATCACGAGGCGCAACAAAGTCTATCGGATGAAGACCCACCATCTCCTTAGGTGAATATCCCAAATTCTGGGCAAAAAACTTGTTCACGTATTTGAAACGGAAAGACTCATCTAAAATAGAAACACCCTCTTGGGCACTCTCAACAAGCTGTTGAAACTCCGCTTCACTCGACTTGAGTTGTTCGGCTACCCGAACCTGCCCAATCCCGATAGAGATCCCGCGAGCCACTTTTTCAAGATAGGAGATGATTTCCTTGGAAAACCGCTCTTTTCGTCGATCTGCAAGCTGAAGAAAACCAAAGAGTTCACCTTTTTGACATAACGGAATCAGCGCAACCGATTGAAATCCTTCACACCGACATCGCCTAAGAAGTTTCCTCTCATCCCAAGGCAAGACACTTAAAGCAGTCGCTGCATCATTCGTCCAAAAACTCTTTCCTGAACGGATCAAAGGCAAAAATGAATCTAGCTCACCGCAAACCAGATCGCCGCAATTGCAATCCCAAATCGAACAAGGACTACGCTGCCCTAAACCGTCCGATTTAGAACGACCATCACTCCACAAACGAATTCCTACGGCTTCACAATCCAGCGCTAGTTTGAGTTTCCCTGTAAGCTTCTTAATTTGCTGAAGCGATACTCCCC
>JBBCAV010000430.1:0-9130 GCA_051382305.1 Bdellovibrionota bacterium FG-2 | reverse complement strand
GTGCGGTCCTTGGCGCAAGCCGAGAGGCTTATTGCGACAATAACAGCAAATGCGAGCGACATTCTAATTCGGTTGATTTGGGCGGTTCTGGGGTTTTTGTTGGTATTTTCCATTTGGTGGGCGTCCTTTCGGCCTAGATCGGCCTAGGTTTGGTCACTAAAATCAGTTCGCGCGTACTATAATCGACCTGCCTTCGGTGCGTCAAGTCAAAATGTCACGATTTTGTCACAATTAGGAGAGTGTTTAGGTGGGCGCCATTAGTTAATGAAAGTTAATTAAGCACCGCTGGAAGCTCAAGCTTTGAGCTCTATAAGTATTTTGGCTAAACGCAGCATTTTATGTTTCCGAGAATTTGAAAATTGAGGTATATAGGACCGGCTTTAGAGAGGTTCATAAATGGCATTAAAACTAAACAGGCTTGTTCTTCTGAGTCTTATAGGTCTTTTGATGGCGCTCCTTTGGGGCTGCAGTCAACAACGACTTCCTTCCACTCTCGGAAAACAGGGGAACGGAGGGGACAGTAATGCAAACTATCTCTTCCCCCATCCTAGTGATTGGTCGGTTGGGCATATGGGTTTCTATGCTGAGTCTGGAAAAGCGATCGTCGGCACAAACAAAGATTGTGGTACCTGTCACAGCCATCAAGCTAAGGGACCTGCATTAAATGTCTCTTGTTCGGTGAACTGTCACGCGGCTACGACCTCTATTATGCGAGAGAAGTCGAGAAGCGCGCGGCTAAAACCTGCACTCTTGTCCAACAACGAGTGTGTCGGTTGTCACGCAAAGACTATGGGCAATGGGAATTTCGAGTTTGATCATTATCCCTCGGGTTCAGGACTCTGCAAGATCTGTCACGAAGTTGATTCTAAGCACCTCGCGACGGGCGACCTCCAAGCGGTGACCACAAAGCGAAGCAATCAAGATTGTTATCGCTGCCACTTCCCAAAGGATGACAAAGCAAACGTTCATCCGGTGCTCATAAATGATGAGAACAGTTGCGTTTCTTGTCATAATCCGCATGGAGCCGATCGCCGCTACTTTGTGAGAGAGAATACCACGGGTGAGCTTTGTCAGAAATGCCACACCGGCATCGCCATTGGAAAGGTTCAGCACGGACCTGTGAATACTGGAGAATCTTGTCTCTCATGTCATAATCCTCACTCCTCGGACAAACCGAAGCTTTTGAATTATGACCAACAACAACTTTGTCTGACCTGCCATGATCGTGAAGTTCAAGTCGCGGCAACCGAAGGCGTGGCTTCCCGGACGATTCCAAATATGGCGCTCAAACTTCGATCTGAGAATCGCCACGGTGCGATCGATAAGTCGAGCTGCACCGGTTGCCACAATCCACATGCAACGGAAAATGAGCGGCTGTTGCTCGCGAACTATTCGACTCAAAACTACAATACATTTGATTCTCTAGCGCCAACGACCGGACCTTATGCGCTTTGTTTTAAGTGTCATGATCCTGCTATGTTCAAGAAGGACATTGTGGGCAGCGAAACGAATTTCCGCGATGGCACGAAGAATCTTCATTGGTTCCATGTAGTCGATGCCACGGGCCAACGTGACAAACGCAATGGCCGTTCATGCCGTGTTTGCCATGACCCTCATGGATCCTCTCAGGGCGCCAATATCACGGGTTCTTGGAAAATGAAGGAGTTTGACATCACGGTAGAATATAAGACCACCGCGCAAGGTGGGACTTGTACGAATACTTGTCACGGCACTCGGAGTTATCTGCGAAGCCAATAAAGTGTGCTACACTTAAGTTGAGGGGGACGCGTAAGGATGTCGCGACTCAAGAAACTTGGTGTTATTATTTCTTCAACGCTGGCGCTAGGGCTATGCGGAGCAACGCTTTGGCTGGCCCTGCGATCACCGCTTTTTGTCGTGCAAGTCGTAGAGGTGGTTGAACCGAATGGTTCGGGGCTTGTTCCTCTGGACGCGTATAAAATTGCAGAGCTTGCCGCGGTTCCTGTCGGAAAAGCGAATCTCTTTTTCCTGAACCTAAAAGAGGTTCAAAGCCGAATTCTTGCAAATTCTTGGATTCACAATGTGCACCTGGAGAAGCAGTTTCCGCAGACGTTAGTGGTTTCGGTCACGTTCCGAAAGCCCCGGGCGCTGATTCAGCAAACGAACGGCGGCATTGTCTATCTTGATGAGCGAGGAGTTCCATTTGAGAAAGTGGATCTTCGTTTGAAGTCTGATTTGCCTCTTCTCTCCGGCTTTGAAGGAAGAATGTCGCTTGCAATCGAATTCCTTAATAAATGGGATAGTTTTTTTGGAGCATCGAAGAGCCCCTCGAACTCTACGATCCCTCTAGAGTTGTCTTCATTAGAGTGGGAAAAAGACGGGGGCTTTCGTGTTTGGGTTTCTTATCCTCTCGATACATTGATTTCTGGGAATTCTGGGGCCAAAAAGAAGGCTCGGGCAAGCGTTGATCTCGGCGCCGAGGTGGGTAGTGATTTGGATCTTCAGCTAGCTCGATTGCAGGGGGTTACTTGTTACTTGGTGCGTCATAATGTTGCTGTGCGACATATTTGGGCGGATGCCGGAAAGAAAATAGTTGTCAAAACTGCTTTTGGTTCTTAGAATTCCTTAGGGGGAGTTGCGGTATGTCTAAAAAGGATTTTATAGTCGGGCTCGATATCGGAACGACCAAGATCTGCTGTATTGTCGGGGAGATCGCTGAGTCGGGGGCCGATTCAACAATAGACATCATCGGCATCGGCACAGCCCCGTCAAACGGTCTGCGTAAAGGGGTCGTCGTAAACATCGACTCAACAGTTGAGAGTATTACTAAGGCAGTCGAAGAAGCTGAGCTCATGGCGGGCGTCGAAATTTCGACGGTCTACACCGGAATAGCGGGCGGTCACATCAAGTCCTTTAATTCAACAGGCATTGTTGCAATTAAGGATCGCGAAGTGAACGAGCAAGATGTTCAGCGGGTCATTGATGCGGCCAAGGCGGTCGCCATCCCGCTGGATCGCGAAGTCATACATATTATTCCACAAGAATTCATGATCAATGGTCAAGACGGAATTCGGGACCCCATCGGAATGAACGGTGTCCGGCTTGAAGCAAAGGTTCACATCGTCACGGGCGCGGTTTCGTCTGCGCAGAATCTCATTAAATGCGCGAATAAAGCGGGACTTAACGTTTCAGAAATCTGTTTGGAGCCACTGGCATCAAGCGAAGCGGTGCTCTCTTCGGATGAAAAAGAATTGGGCGTCGTGCTCGTGGATATTGGTGGTGGGACAAGCGATATCGCAATTTTCAAAGACGGCGCGATTGTTCATACCAGTGTGATCGCCATCGGCGGAAATCACGTCACCAACGATATTGCGGTAGGCTTGCGAACTCCGCAAACGGAAGCCGAACGGATTAAGATTGCGCATGGCTGCGCTCTTGCTTCGATGGTGAAAGATAACGAGACGATCGAAGTTGCGGGCGTAGGCGGCAGAAAAGCGCGCGTCGTTTCTAGAAAATTACTCGCAGAAATTATCGAGCCACGTATTGAGGAGATTTTCTCACTCATTCAGCGCGAGGTCATGAAGTCCGGTTATCAGGAACTGCTTTCGGGTGGATTTGTGATTACCGGGGGGGCTTCCCTTTTAGAGGGGATGCCCGAGCTTGCAGAGTTTATTTTTGAAATGCCGGTGAAGAGAGGCGTGCCTCAAAATATCGGCGGTTTAAAAGATGTGGTGAATTCTCCCAAATTTGCAACGGCTGTAGGTCTTGTAAAGTGGGGTTCACGGAATATGCATAAAGGTCAGAAGAGCCGCTTCAATATTCGTGAAAAACACATTTACGATAAGGTGAAGGGCTCGATGAAGTCGTGGCTAAGGGATTTGTTTTAGTTCGAGGGTAGTACAAGAAGTATGAAGTGCGCTTCTAGTAGAGGAAGCGCTGGGGAAAACGACGATTTGGATGGATGCAGGGATGCGGATTTCCAGGTCGTAATTTCAAGAAGAGGATCTTCTTATTTATGTTTGAAATTGATCAATTAGTGAACCAGGGAGCAAAGATTAAAGTTGTAGGGGTTGGCGGCAGCGGATGTAACGCGGTCAATACCATGATTCGGATGGGTCTTGAGGGAGTGGAATTCATCACCGCCAATACAGACCGTCAGGCGCTAGACGCCTCGCTTGCGCCGATCAAACTACCGATCGGGCAGGAACTTACAAAAGGTTTGGGGGCCGGTGCAAATCCAGAAATCGGCCGAAAAGCTGCGCTTGAAGATTACGCAAAAATTTCAGAACTACTTGCGGGCGCAGACATGGTTTTCATCACGGCAGGGATGGGTGGCGGTACCGGAACCGGTGCGGCTCCTGTGTTTGCAAAAATTGCCAAGGAGATCGGCGCTCTCACCGTAGGTGTGGTGACGAAGCCCTTTATTTTTGAAGGCAAAAAGCGACTTCGCCAGGCGAATCAAGGAATTTGCTGGTTGAATGAGAATGTGGACTCGCTCATTACGATTCCGAATCAGCGTTTGCTAGCATTGGCCGGCTCGACGTTATCGATGGTTGATGCGTTCAAAAAAGCAGACGAAGTGTTGCTCAATGCCGTGCAAGGGATCTCGGACCTAATCAACCACACCGGCTTGATTAACAGTGACTTTGCTGACGTTCGTACGATCATGCATAATAAGGGCTTGGCTCTTATGGGTATTGGATATGGCGAAGGCGAGCATCGCTCGGTTGAAGCTGCCACGAACGCGATTTCGAGTCCATTGCTTGAAGACGTATCCATCGACGGCGCAACCGGCATCATCATCAACATCACTGGCGGTTCATGTCTTAAGATTCATGAAGTCAATGAAGCAACGACTCTCATTATGGAAGCGGCACATGAAGATGCCGAAATCATCTTTGGTACCGTCATTGATGAAAGCATGAAGGACAAGATCAAGGTCACCGTGATTGCGACGGGCTTGGGTACTTTGGCTCAAAAATCAGCGCCGTTTGAGGTGAGTTCGACGGCTCAATATATGGCACCTGTTGCGCAGTATGCGCCGGTCGCAGCAGCAGCACCGCAAATGGCGGCACCTGTTGCGCCCGCGCCTGTAACCTATGCGGCGCCTCCCGTTCAGCCGCAGCAAGCGGCTCCTGTCATGCAGCAATATGCTCCAATGCCACCGACGCCCCCGCAGCCCACTTCAGCGATGATGGCCGCGATGGAAAGATTCGAGGAGCCAGAGTTATCACAGCCGACGGTATCTGAAGCTTTGGAAAAAGAGCTTTCGATCACTCCGCAGCTTGCGGGTATGGCCTCTGCACCCATGGGCCTCGGGGCCGAAGGTGGAGAGCTTGCTCGTGCACGCGCGATTGCGCAAAGACTGGGAATCACGAATCTGACCGATGATGATTATGACATCCCAACGTATATGCGTAGACAGCAAGAGCGCGAGATTTAGTTTGCGGTTTTTGCTCTAGTTTTTGCGCTAAATGAAGTGAGTTTTAGGAACGGGCTGCGAGAAATCGTGGCCCGTTTTTTTTAGCGCGCTCTATCGGGCGCGCTTCTGTAGCGCTACAGGTGCGGCCCTTGTGCAGGGATTTACTCTGTTTTCTCACTGACTTGCCTATTTTCAAGGAACGTGGCAGACGTCGTTTATGCCAATTCTATCGACATTTTTTGGTATTTTGGTCAGAGTTTTTAATGGGGACCACAATCCCCCGCATATTCATGTGGAGTATTGAGATAGTGAAGCGATCATTGAGATAAAGACATGTAAGACCCTTCAAGGGAAATGGTCACCTAGGACTAAGCGACTACTTGAGGAATGGTGAAAGATTCATTTGAAGGAGTTAGAGAACGCCTGGATTGATGCAAAGGCGAATAAGATGCCGCGACGAATTGCTCCGCTTGAGTAGTTAAGGGGTGAATTTATGAACTTATTGAATAAGATAAAAAAATAAAAAAAATTAATGCCGAAACCTGGAGCGTTACGCTCGAGTTTAAAGACGGTTATAAGGGAACTTCGGATTTGTCAGATTTTTTCTCTGGAAAAAAGCAGGGCCCTCTGTTCGCAGAGATTTTGCGTGGAAACATCTTTGAGAAATGTTTTATCAAGGGGGGTATCTTGCTTGGCCCAATGGCTTCGAGCTTTGTGCCGATTCTTTGAGAATGCGCTCCGAAGCAAATGAGCAGAAGAAAAGTGCGTAGTGCGCGACGTCCCGTTCTATCGTTCAGAAACGTGGCGTGACGCAAGAATTGCCAGCGGACATTTAGGCGGCGTGGACGTCGGTTGTGAGCTGACAAAAAAACTAGTGTCAATGGCATCGAATGGCGTCAAAACGAACAACAGGTTTACGAAAAACTGCACGACCAGTTTAGGGTGCATTCGATTTGAATGCATTCGATACCTCTTCATCAGTGATTCCTAAGTATGAAAATGCCTTTTCGTAGAGATTGAGGCATTTCTGCCAGCATTGCTGGGATCACTTTCCTGGCAAAACGTGTCTTGATAATATCGGCAAGCTGCCCCTTTCTTTTCCATTGGCTAAAGAAGCTACCCATCGTCCACGCCAATTCCTTGAAAAATACGCGCTCTTCGTCTAATGACAAAGGGGATCCATTCAAGATCTTGTATATTAGCGGATAGCGCAGTTTTAAGTCCGCAGTTGCAACGAGGGGATATGCGCTGTCAACCCGAAGAAAGTCCTTGAGCTTAAACCCCCCGGATAGAAACTTTTCTGACTGATAAAAATCATCAAGCGTTGCCAGACGCGGTATCAGAACATCGCTTTGATGGTAAACCGCAAGCCATTTTTTTGTTGATGAAAAGTAGCCATCATCGTGGCCATCGACGCCAATTTTCATATTGAGTTCACTGTTGGTTAATCCGGCACGATAGGGCAAGACTTCACTATAATTGAAATATGAAATCCTGATCTATTGCGCAGAATCCGTGATATCGGCTGAGACATAGTATCCGCTCACGGCCTCGCGAGAAAGCATTCCAGGATCATCGGCAGGAAAATCCGCAGCTGCCCATTGCCTAAGCGCATCAGGACCCCAGTGATAGAGACGCGTACCTTTAGGAATGGTGTAAACCCTTCCGACAACTAGTTCTTGGGCCGGCTGAGCTGAGTGATCAACCACATAAATTTCTTGCAAACCGCGGTCACCGGGGACCGGCCGAAGTCGAAATATAACAGTCGAAATATCGACCGGCGAGTTCTCGAGTTTATTGAGAGCCTTTGTGAGACAGGCATCGCTCGTAGCATACGCACTGATCGATGCGCATATCATGACGGTACAGAAAATTGATCTAAAAGGCGATGGCCGCTTGGACAGGCTCTCCATGAAGAACTTATCGGAATAAGACAGGTATTCTGAATTCGATTTCGCCGTGCGTCTCTTGCGCGTCATTCCGCCGCTCTAGTTAGTTGCGATGGGCGCCTAAGTGTATGCCTAAAATATCTTGCAATATGACATAAATTGACATACTATTAAGCCAATTGGAGAACCAATGAGCTGGAGAGTTCAGGTCAAGAAAAAAGCCGCCAAGGGTCTGTTAAGGTTGCCGAAATCAGTTCAGCAAGCACTTGAAGCGTTGGTGGCGGATATCAGGGAGCTAGGGCCCATTGGGGGCGATTGGCCAAACTACTCAAAACTCTCAGATGGTTCACATCACTGTCATTTGAATTATAGTTATGTGGCAGTTTGGATTGTAGTTGATGATGAAATCAAAATTATCGAGGTGACCTATGTCGGTAGCCGTCAAAATGCGCCCTATTGAAATTGCAATTCGGAGTGGATCAAAGCGAAGGCTTTTTCTCGTTTCAGAAGAAAAGGCTCGGGCGATCGAAACGCTCCTCACCGAAACTCCTGGGTCGAAAGACAGCGAGTTCATCGACCTCGGCGAAGTGTTTCCTGATCTGAATAATCCCGACAAGCTGCCTGCGATCACCTTTCGTGGGATTCGCGCAAAAACCGGTTTAACTCAAAAGGAAGTCGCTGAGCGTCTTGCGATCACCCAAGCTGAAGTATCAAAAATTGAGAGCGGGAAACGATCAATTGGCAAAGCACTCGCCAAACGGATTGAAAAAGAATTCAAAATTGATTATCGCCGTTTTCTCTAGTGTTCGAAAACCAAATGGTTTCTGACTAACTTGTGCCACCCTTAGGCACTAAGCAGACTTTCGGGCACCGCTTATCTTGCGGACATTATTGAGGCCTTTATCGAACGTGACTCTGCAGGGGCAATGGACCTGTTGTGGTGAGCAGTTTTCTGGTGCAGTATTGCCGCACATTGGGCAAGCCTACTTGCGTGACGATATGGAAACACTTTAATGATGCACGCACTCCTGTCGCGCGACAGGTGAAAATGCACCTTTACAGGGATGATCCCTAACAAGGATGATTATGGAAAATCTAAGCGCAGCCTTCATTAACCGCAAGAACGAACTAAAAATGATTTCACAGCGTCAGGACTCTAGCGACCAGCTTCTGGTGATCACTGGGCGCCGAAGGGTAGGGAAAAGGAGGCTTCTCACGCACTGGCTGAATAAGGCTGGCGGTCACTACTCTCAAGCGATTGAAGGCCCTGTGTCTGTCCAAATTGAGCAACTCTACCTCGATCTTAAGCCGCTCTTTGGACAGCTCGAGCTCGTTCCTAAGACTTGGCCCGAATTTTTTTAGCTTCTTGCTTTGGCACTCAAAACGATAAAGCATCAAACAGTAATCTGCATTGATGAGGTGCCTTACCTTTTTAAGGTTGATCCAAGTCTGCCGAGTATTATTCAAAAATTTATCGATCATAAAATCCCAAAGAACGCCCTGCTCATCCTGAGTGGTTCAGGGCAGCAGGCGATGCACCGGTACTTTTCCGAAAATCAGGCGCCCCTGTTTGGGCGAGCGGACTGGGTGCTTAAAGTCCAGCCCATGGGATATCGGGATTTTTGCGAATACGCGCAACTTGATCCGGCTGTGATGGAAAACTTTAGTCTCTTCAGTCTTGCGGGGGGGGGCTTCCGAAGTATTGGAAACATATTTCACCTTTTTCAAATGCGGTGGAAGCGGCAGTGGCGATTGTGAGTTAGGGCTAGGTTCTCCATCTCGTATGATGAGGTGAATAGTTAGAAAACCAGAATTTCAGCAGTGGATCTTGGATTTGATA
>JBBCAV010000429.1:0-34035 GCA_051382305.1 Bdellovibrionota bacterium FG-2 | reverse complement strand
CCTTAAGCTGCGCTACTTTTTCAGGCGCAAGATAGGGCGCGTTTTCCCATTGCCAAAAAGGGACAAAGTAGCCTTCGGAAATCGTTCGAAACTTAGTAGCATTGCCTCCCATGGTTTGAAGATTTTCGATACAACGACTGGCCTCAAGGGCTGTTACGCCGAAGCGTTTTACGAGGGGTTCGGTCTTTAGGAGAGTCCCATAACCAGGAGGGATTAGCTCCCAGCTTGAATGGGCTGCAAGCCCCTCGAAGTCATTTGCTGCATACCGCGAAATCAGCGCATGCTCCACGAAACGACGCGTGGAATCGGACTTTGTGCCCGCGCGAAGTTCTAGGTTGTAAGCAGATCGGCCGTCCATTGTTCTAAACCGGTCGACTTGAGAGCGAAAGACGCCTCTGTCGTTGTTATTCACCGTAACATCTGAATCATTGTGAACCTGTTTGTGAGAGCCAATCTCAATATTGGTTTTTCCTTCGATCCCGCGCAGAACAACGTAGGCTTGAATGGCTTTGTAGGTTTCGCTAATTCTACTTTCCAGCACCGCAGTTTCTTCTGGAGATGCATCGCGCTTGGGGAACACGAGCCACTGGTGGCCCGGAGCTTCAAAAAGCGCTCCGTTGGTGCTGAGCGCTTTTCGAAACCAGGTGATCATGCCTTCAAATTCGCCATAGTTTGGCTGTGGCTTGAAGTTCATCTCCCATCCGTTGCTCGTCGCGTGAGCGTTGACAAGATAGCGTTCGGCGTCGCCATAAAGGGGGAGAAATCCCATGTAAAATCTGCGTCGATTCTCCCCGGTCATAGAGGTCTTTTTATCGAGGCCTGGAAAACGGCCGCCTGCGATGGCACGCCTGGTTTCGGGCTTGATGAAAGAAAAACTTCGATCACCCGCGCGTTCTAAAAAAAGATTAAATCGTGCCTGAAGGTCTTCGGGTGTAAGCTTCGAAACATTAGTTTCAGTGACGCCTCTAAGATCAAGTGGAATCTGTTTTCCGGTGGAGTCAAAAACCTTTTTCACCAGAATTTTTCCGCTCGAAATCCCTGTCAAGAATTCGCTCAAAAACTTGACCCGATTTTCCGGGGTGAGACTTAAAACAAAACTCGTGAACGCGGCCTTGTCGGGCCCCATTACGCGCGCAATCATGGAAGATGATCCCTCTTTTTCGCCCCCGAAACTAAAGGTCGAATCCGAGCCCACGACTTTTAGCGGGATTGATTTCTCCGTAAGTGAAACCTCAAGCAGATCGTTCCAGACTTCGTAGGCGGTGACCTTTTTGAGATCTTGCTCCGCGGCCGCCGGCGGGGCATCTGGCTCGGCGTAGGTGAGCGTGGGTTGCGCGCAGAGTGCAGCGAGAAGAAAAACTGCGAGTTTGCTCTTGATGATGTTTTTCATGTTGAAGGACGAGCCTGTAGACATAGTTGTATTATCCTCTAGGGTAAGGATCGGCATTGTCCTGGGCGGGCTTGAGTGGTTTTTGTGGTTATCCGGTAGATGGTTAGCTGCGTGATTTGAGTGTTGAGTTATTGGCGCATGCGCTTGCCAGTGGTTTGGAAGTTTGAAAAATACTGTTCCTGGCAAATGTGAAATATAGCTTTCCGATTTGCCAGGAACAGGTATAGACTCAAACCATGGCTCATACTCGGAATCGCTATCTCAAAGCCTTAATTCAAAGGGGTCTGACTCATAAAGGCATCGTGGGTGTTTTTGGGCATCGTCAAGCGGGCAAGACAACCCTTCTGGAGCTTCTCGCAAAGAGATACACGACTTTAGATCGGTCGCTAGAACTGAGCCGGGCCAACGAAAATCCCTCAGAGTTTCTTGAAGAGCTTACGCGGTCCCCCCATCAGACGCCCATAGCAATTGATGAGTGTCAGCTTTCGCCAGGGCTCTTTCCGGAGCTGAAGGAATTTGTCTGCATTCACAAAAAGCCAGGCTTGTTTCTCTTGTCGGGGTCGGTTCGGTTTTCGTCGCGAAAGGTCATTCGAGAATCTCTGACGGGGAGAATTTTGACCTATGAGCTTCTTCCCTTCTCGGTTTCGGAACTCGCCGAAAAACCGCTTAATGAATTGGCGCTAAGGCTCATGAGTGTTGATTTTCGAAGTTGCCGATTTGATTCCTCCACAGTTAAGGGTCTCTCTGCGAACAAAGAGGCCCAGAAGTACTTGGACCTTGGTGGGTTGCCTGGCATTTGCTTCATGCGTAATGAGCGGGACCGCAAGGATCTCATCGAATCCCAATTGAATTTGATTTTTGATCGAGATCTACGTCTGGTGTGTGAAACGAATTTGCCCTTAATTCGATTGCGTCTGTTAGCTCAAGTTTTGGCGGAAAATCAAAATGTTCCCCTTAATCTGACAGAATTGGCGCGTAAGACGCGGATCTCCGGCCCGACGCTTCGAAAATTGCTAACGGGATTGGAGGCAATATTTTTTGTGAGACAGGTTTTGACCGAGGGCAATGAGGCACGCTCTGTCTATCTTCTTGAGGACCAAGGCGAGGCCTCCTATTTGGCTAGAAACAGATATGATTCAATGGCAGATCTGGAACGGTTGGCTTTCGCGCATCTTCGAATTCCATTCTATTATACCCCAGGTTTGGCCTTTGACCTGTTTCAGTATCGACAACAAGGGGGGGCTTCCGTGTCTTTTGCTTTCCGTCAAAAGGAAAAAGTTATTGGCTTTATTTGCACGCTTGAGCAAAAGCCCTCTCTAAGTTCCATGCGCAGTGCTCGATCATTTCAAAAACACTATCCAGGGGCCAAGATCGTTTATCTTCATCCCCACAAAGGTGTTGAAATATACAGTTCGGATGAGGCTTCTTTGCCGATTGAGCTATTTTTGTAGCCACGCTTTAAGTCGTAACCAATTCAAAAATCCGCTCTGCAAGATACAGCGGTAAGCTAATGAGTTCAAATTCCGCTGCTTGGTGATCGGCCGTGGTCGTCTTGACTTGTTGTCGGGAGGGGCGATTGAGATCAAGGCGGATGGCCCGTGCATCGCGCCGCTTTAACATAAACTGGGTGAGGGATTTGTTGGAGCCCCTGGCCCCGGCTTTGCATTCAAGCGGCACAATCTCGCTTCCGTTTTGAATTACATAATCGACTTCTGCGTTCCCAGATTTCCCCTCCCGAATCCAATAGAATAGTCCACTCTGGGTTTCGGGTAGAGAAGCCAAAAGTTGTTGGCCAACGAACTGTTCGGTGATCTGCCCGAGCAGAGCAGGATTGAGTCGTTCGCGATGTTTTAGGTCGTTAGGACTCAGGCCCAAACTGGCCATCATGAGACCGACGTCCAAAAACAGAAACTTAAAGAGGGTTTCGTCTTGAGTTGCGGCCAGCGGAAGAGTCGTCGCGGCGGTGTGAAAAACGCGCTTGAGTACTCGCGCTCGTTCGAGGAGCTCGATGCCCGGCTTGAGATCGCGTGCGATGTCTTCGCGAGAGAGGTTTGAGTACTTTACTTTGATTCCGACGTTCCGACTCGCATAATCGAATATTCGTTCCATTCGATCTTGCGGGTAGCGCCTCCGATATTTTCCAAAGTCACTTCGATAGGTTTCCAGGAGGTTTGATTTGATTTCACTGATTTTAGAAAAAGACTTTCCGAGCCCCGATTTAGCGGCCCGGACGTATTCTGCAACGGCCTCTGGCATTCCTCCGACCCAAAGGTAGTTGTTATAAAGTTCGATCATTCGTTCGTGTAAAACTTCGGAGAATTCGCTCATTGTCTCTTTGTCGTTGATCCGAAAACTGCCCAAAGACTCTAGGGCTTGAACCTCCTCGTTGGCCGCCAAGAATTCAAAGAATGTCATTGGCCCTAGCGAAAGAAACTGCACTCGACCCACGGGCATTGAAAATTCTTGCTCGGCCAGTACGACTTCCAAAAGACTTCCCGCCGCAATAACCCTGTATTGAGGTGAGTCTTCGTAAAAATATCTCAAGGCACTGTACGCTTCTGGAATCGCCTGAATTTCATCCAAGAAAATCAGATCAGTCTTTGCGTTGAGCTCTGTTTCCGCGAGTAACGCGAGGTCAGACAAGATCTTTTGGATATTGCGAGTTCGAAAACTAGCCGCGAGCTGTGGCGTTTTTTCTAGGTTGATCTCGATGAGTCGCAATCCTCGTGCTTGAGTGAAATTTCGGACTAGAGTGGACTTCCCCACTTGGCGTGCTCCTCTGATCACGAGGGGCTTGCGTTTTACATCTTTCAGCCATTTTCTTAGGAAGTGCTCTGCATTTCGCCGCATTACCGTATTTTAGATCGTTTTAGATTATTTTACACCCATAAAATCAACATATTGGTCTTAAAATTTGGTATATCAACCGAAGAGCTGCTTCTTAGCTCTGGTCGTCCTTGACGCCCGCGGCCGACGAAAATCCCCATCCGCGCAAAATTTCTCTCTCGTTTTGAAGGCTTAAGGCTTTCTTGAACTTCGCTCCTGATTGTCCTTTGACCCGACGCTCGCATTGGACCCATGTTTTGTGACGCACGACTGAGCCCCCAATAAGGCTTAGATATGAAAAAGCAGGCTGCTTGGCGTGCTGTTTTGAGCTCTTTGAGGAACTGCTGCCCAAGTCCGGGTTGTCGGGCAGTTCGGGGATAATGTCGTATCCCAACCTACTGCCTGAATAAAGGGTAGTTCTGGGCCCTTTCGAGAACGATACGGCAATTTCATCGGCTCGCTCGTTTCCTGGAATCCCAGCGTGCCCCCGGACCTTGGTCCAAGTGATTTTTCTACCTTGAACTAAGGCAAACAAACTCTCCCAAAGCTCCCGATTAAGGACGTCTGCGCCTTCTTTAGTTTTCCAACCGTTGCGGCGCCATCCAAAGCACCAGCCGGTGATCCCATTGATGACGTAGGCGGAATCAGTACAGATTTCTACTTCCTGATCTCTTGGTATCGCCCGAAGAGCCTCTATGGTGGCCATCAGCTCCATGCGGTTATTGGTCGTAGCCGGGTGACCTCCGCCTTTTTCCAAAACTTTGCCGTCGACGCCGAAAATCACCACGCCCCAGCCGCCCGGGCCAGGGTTGCCAGAGCTTGCGCCGTCGGCAAAAACGCGTGTGCTCTCCCATTCATTTTTTATTGCCTCGTTCATTACAACGAAACCTAACAAAAGCCTTTCGAAAATGCTCCTGCTTTGTTATCTAGCCGCCAGTTTCCCGGGGTTTTTATTACAGGGGGTTTATATGAAGAGCGTGTTGTTTAGAGCGTCTTTGGTTTTGGGCTTGGGTTTGGCTTTGGGTTGGGTGAAGGCAGGACACGCTGAATCCGAAATGATTGAAGTGGGCGATTCGGCCGATCAGTCTTTGGGCCTTGGCGCGGGCGTCGGTTTTGCGAGCTTAGGTGGAGATCATTACGCCGAAGTAATGCTGCGCCTTCAGTTCGATGGCGTGAAGATTTCTGATCGTTTCGTGCTTGCACGATTTCGCGCTGATATGGCGGCGGGTGCGGGCGGTGTGAGTTACGTGGATGTTGATTTTAAGGCGCTAGAAATAGGGGACAGTGTGGAGTTTTTGACCGGCAGCGGGGATTCTCAGGTTAAATACTCTGGGTGGATTTCGGTGGGAGGACTGGATGTTCAGCGCAATCTTGCACTCGGAAATAATATGTTGGTGCGTATTTCTGCGCTTGGAGTGCGGGGAGATTGGGAGCGCCAGGTTTCTGCGAATTTTCAGTTCTTTGCCTCAACGGCCGCTGATTTTTTCGCGATGGGGATTGTTCCGGTCGCCGGAGATCTTCGTTCGATGTCGACCGTCGGTTTGAGCGCTAAAATTGGGGCAGTGATTGCGAATCGTTTTAAAATCGCCCTGGGTGAAAAGTTTGATTCCTACAGTGTTATTGATGATAGAAAATACTTGGGAACTTCCTGCAGTTCTTATTACGTCTCAGGCCCCGATGACTACGGGCCTGGCGCTGGCCACGGGTCATCTTACATTGGGTACACGGGCCCTGGGATGTACTCCGATTGTCAGGAAGCGTATCAAGAAATCAATGGCGAGCACCGCTTGAATTCCAAGACTTATTTGGAACTCGTTTATGAGATTTCGAAGCACTTCTCGGCTTTTGGATCGGCCAACTTCGTGGTCTACAAGGCCTATAATGTGCGCAATGCTGAGGAGAATGTTGAGCAAAACGCCTACGGGCTACAAGTGATGTTCGGCGTCCAAAGCCAGTGGTGATCGTCTCCTAAATTCACACGAGGTTCGAAATGAGAAAAAATGCGTCGGTTTTCTGGAAAGTTGGGGTCTGTTTGAGCTTGGCACTCGCTCTGACCTACTGTGGTCGGTCTATGCCGGTGGCCTCGAATAGTTCGATTACTAATGACCAGGCGAACACCGCTCTGACGGAGCGCCTTGTGAAAACCGATGAAATCACGACGCTGGGAGGGGTTCGAGATTTGCTCAGACCGATTGAAACCGTTCTCAACGAAATCTCAAATGCATTAAATGCTGACGTGAAAGTCGACGGTAGTCCAGTAGTCACGCTGGGTAAGATCCTTGCCGAACTTCGTCGCGTCCTTAAATAAGTGTCTAAAGGGCTTATCGAGACTCGCCCGGATGGATCTTGGGTGATGAAACAGAATCTTAAGATGCCCTTTGATCGCGAAGCTGAAGCTTGCAAGGTTTCTAAAATAGAAATTGTGGGAGAACGAGTCGGCGATCACGAGGAGGCTAAAGTGATGCTGACGGATTGCGCTTTAGATGAACCGTTTCGCAAGACACGGCTTTGGGCGGCAAACCCAATGCGGAGGCCCGCACCATGCTGGCGTCAGCGCTCTTGGGCGAAGCGGGAGTGGATGTTTACAGTCTCTATGACTCGTTTGCCGATGTGGTTTTTAGCCGCTCCGTGAACGATACGTTTCTTAAGGCGCCAGAGCCCGCGAGCGAGGCCGCACCAAAAAGTGAGCCCAGTCAGATTGTCGATAAATGTTTTTTTGTTGAAAAACTCGCCGGTGACATTGATGCGCTCATGAACGAGTTTCGAAGAATTGTGGGGTTTTTCAATCGTTTTCCAGATGTGCCGAAAGAAAAGTGGCCGCTGTTGCGAAAAGCTCTCGAATGTCTTGACCCCGTTGAGGCGACAAGAGATGTTAGTATCTACCGTTTATTCATCCGAATTGCGCTTCTCAAGGCTTACCTTGGAAGTGAGTTGGTCGGTGATTCGGAGTTTGGGACTAGGAGCTGGGCGTGTCGCCTCGATTTGGGACATTTACGAGATAACTTAGCGTGGATCACAGAAACTTTAACTCTAGGAATAGAAGATTTTGGCCAAACTTTTCCAAAACGACAGACTTCATTGGTCGAGGTTCAAGCGCTGACCACCGCCCTGACTCAAAAGTTTCAAGAGCTCGACCAAGTGGTTTGCCAGGCGCGGCTTCGCTAGCCGAGGCGAGCCAAGAGGGATTTCGCAAGGGTCTTCGTTGCGATTCGGATTCGCCCGAGGAACCGCTACCGGCCCAGCCCTGATTCTCGGATTCGTTCTGGGAGTTGCCTTCTGCTCCACCTCGGGGTACGCGGTTCCATCTGACTATGCTTTTAGCCGAGTTCCTTCGAGGTTTCAAAGCATGGAGCTGACGGCTGGGTCGAGAGGACTTGCTGAGCTTTTCCTTTCGCGCGATACGCTTCCCGATGGAACAGTTTGTAATCCTGCTTTTCTTCCTGCTCTTCAGGAAAACTCTCTGCTCGCGCGAATTTTCGTAGGGAATGATTACACGGCGCTCTCCAATGCGGATCGGTTCATTTTTAAACCGCTCAGTAAGGGGTTTCTGCAAGAGCTTTTTCAGAGGCAAAATGTCACGAGCGTAGAAGCGCATGTGAGGCTCGTATTTTCGACGCGCTACTTCTCGGGCGCCTTCTCGCCCTATCGTGTGCAGTACGTCTCAGAAGTGCACAATCCTAATTTTCCGGTGGTTTCTGTTCATGCGTCCATTGAGCGGAGCTTCGTTTTTTCGGGGGGGGATCCCTTTGGAATTTATCTCTCCTGAGCTGCATGAATTTAGCGCCGGTACCAAGCTTCGGCTGATTGAGCGCAATTATGTCCACGCGGCGTTTTCACTCTTTGAGGCCGTGACGGAAGATCCCCGAACGCTGCTTCCTTCTAAGAACCAGCGTGCGATCTTCGTTGATCCTTATTTTGGCTGGCACTCGGAGAGTATGCCCTGGGTGGGGTTGTCGATAACGAATGTCGGTGTGGCGACCCCTCGTGATACGCTTTATCCGGAGAAGAAGGATCTTGGAATTGGGGTCGGCGTTCGGCCGCCCTTGGCCTTTGGTATTCTGCGGGTGGGCATCGACGCCGTTAATCTGTTTACGGCGGAGGACTTTTTGTCACGGTTTCGCTTAGGCGCCTCATACAAATTTGGAATTATGGAGTTAATAGCCGGCGCCAATAGTAATTCTGGAACCGGAGGCCTTCAGTATAGTCTGCAGGTGTTTCAAGTGGGTATTGTCTATGAGTTTATGCGGGGGGATTTGAGTGGTGGAGAGCCTGAAAATAGGATTGCGACAGAATTTGCGATACGCCTGTAGGCAACTCCTTGTGCTCTCGGCACTCTTGGCCATCTGGCTTATGGGTTCTATGGGGGTTGCGCCCGGGCCTTTGCGGGTTCTTACGATTTGTTGACCCAAAAGGCGGAAACTATTGAGCGTGAGAATTCGGAAAACGGGTGGGCCTATGTGATCAGCGGCGCGGTGGGGTATGGGTCCTACTTGGTGCTGATCAATAATGATTATTTGCGCTTTGAGCGAATTCTCAAGGGTGTTCCTAGTCTTTCAAAAGTGGATCGGGAGCGGCTTTCTAGGCAGTTTTTGGAGCAAAATTCTGAGCGCGCGCGGGGCGTGCGAAAAATTCGAGTCATATCTCATTCCCTTACTGCTGCTCTTAATATCCTGAATGCGGCGACCTCCTCACAGCCTGATTTGAGTACGGCGCTCTACTTTGTAGGAGGCGTAAATGTATTGGCGGCCGCAAGTTGTATTTTTTCAAAGTCGGAAGAAGAAATTTTGCCCGAACCCACAAAGCGAGTGGAGCTCATGGTGGGTTTGATGGTGCGGCTTCGAATTAGTTTTTAGGATGAAACTAGCTTCGAAATCTCACTTCTGAAATAATCCAAGAAGACGCGCGAGTTTCTGGAAAGAACCGCGTTTCGTCGAATAACGAGCCTTAACGTATAGGCGAGATCCGGTGGGGTCGCGATCACATGCATCGTCCCCTTTTTTACCTCATCCTGAATCATGTAGAGGGGCAAAATGCTGCAACCCAGGCCTGAGAGGACGGCCTGTTTTTGGGCGTCGTAGTTGTTCGTTTCAATCTTTGGCGGATACTTTAAACCAAAGCCACCAAGTATTCGAATTTCTCGCTCGACAATGCTCTTGGGGTAATCTTGGGTTCGCGCAGAAACATAGGATTTCATCACCTCAGGATTCTTACGAAACTTTGCGGCAACAACAAGCGCGACAGGGACTTTTGCAAGATCGCTAATGACAAAACGCTCGTCTTCAATTTTTGTATAGAACATTCCGAAGTCGGCTTTTCCGTCAAGGAGTTCGTCGCAAATCTGGGCGGAGTTTCCCGCAAAAAATCGGGGCTGAACTTCTTGATATTCTTTTAAGAAACTTTTGAGCATTTGCGGAATAAGGTATACGGCCACCATCTCGGTTGCCGCAAAAAGTAAGGGGCCCTTGCACTCTTTCTTTTCGGCGCTCGCGATGACTTGGATTTCTTCCACCCCAGAAAATATTTTTTCGCAGCATTGATAGATCAGCGTTCCAGCCTGAGTTAAGCGAATGCCCGTGCGACTTCTTTCTAGAAGTAAGATCCCCAGAGATTCTTCAAGCAAATTGATCGACTTGCTCACGGCGGGTTGTTGAACGCGCAAAACCTGAGCGGCGCGGGTGAAACCGCCCTCCCGGGCGACGGCATAAAAGGTACGGAGATGATTGAGTTCCATAGTAATGAGGATACACCGAAGTATTCTTTGTGGGAATGATTCGTATTCGAAAATATTGAAGTAATGAGTAAGATCTTAGGTCAGGTGGCAAAGCCTTAAACAGGCGGCGCCGACCTTGGATATTTTGAAAGATTACCCGAGGAGTTACTGCTTATGAGAAAATTTTCGAAAATCATGTCTGTCACTGTTTTGGGGCTCATCGCGGTATCGTCCACTGCATCGGCTGCGAGTGCCGCTGAACGGCAGTGATTTTGGCGGCAGGAAGTACCCCGTCATGCTGATGGAAAATCTCTCTGCCAAGACCGGACTCACAAAGGAGCAGGCGAAAAAGGCGCTGGATGCTTTCATTACATCGACCACGAAATCTTTGAATAGTGGTAAATCGCTGGCGCTTGCGGGTGTTGGAATCTTCTCGCAGGATGATGGCCAAATTATTTTCAATCCCGATCAGGCGATGGTCAAAGCTGCGGCCCATCGCTTTGCGCAGAATTATTGGACTTCAGTAGTTTTTGCTGAGTCCGATTTGCTCCGCGAATTTGCAAGTATCGAACTAAAGGGCGAGGACCTTTTTCTGGAATCTTTAAGTTTTTACACAGAAACTTTGAGTAAGAATTCTGACGCCGTTAAAGCAGACGCTGTCCGTATCGCGGCCCCGTTTGTTCCAGGAGGAGCCGTCATCAGTGCTGCCGTCTCTGCGCCCCTTTTCCAGGCTATTGAGGATTTTGCGAAGAAGAGGGAGAAGGGTTTTGAGTTCGTAGCTAGTTCCGCTGCGCTTCTTAAGGCAGCAGATGTCGTTCTGAACACGTTGATCGAAGAACAAGGCAAAGCCTATCTCAATCCGAAATCTGAAAATCTAGGCTTGACCGATAAGCAATTTGACTTCTTGCTGAAAGAAGCAGACCTGAATGAAAAAGAATTAAACCTATTTTTGCAGAACTTTGCCGTGCAAATGGCTCAGATGGCTGCACAAACCGCCGACGGCGTAACGATTGATGGTCTGGGATCGTTCTCGGTTTCTAAAGCTTCGGCAAAAAAGGTAATCCGCTTCAAGCCGGGCTCCGAACTAACTGGTACGATCATGTCAGCAGGACACGTCACTGGCACGGCAAACAAAACCGGCGGAAAATACATGGGCCAGGTCGGCCATTTCTAATTCTAAGGAGTATTGGACTTCACTGCCGCATAATCCACACAGAACTTGTCAGTCGCGTGCGTTGGGCAGTAATTCGTCTGACACAACACGGGCTCTAGCCAATTGCCTGTCACACATGCCTCCGGAATTTGAAACGCCTTATCAGCCGTAGCCTTCGCATCCGTGGCGCCATTGGTGACTGTCACGGTAAAGGCAGGCATCAAAGGATGAAGGCCTTGGTCTCCGTAAAACCCCGCACCTCCGGCAGCATACGCCGGACCTAGATCCAACACGCTTGGAAAGGGCGTGACATCACCTGCAAATGTGCTCGTTTCGCCAAACATCATCGTATTTGAAACATCGATCTTGATGTCGATGTTAAAAAACTCAGTCAGTGCGTCGGGGATGGTGAAGGAGGATGGAAGTACCGCATTCACGCCTCCAACTGACGAATGGGTTCCGACAATAATGGGGTCCGTGTTTGTGCTGAAACCGGAGTCAGGTCCCCAGAATTCTTCGTTTGAAAAAAGATCAATGACACTCGTAAATCCTGGGCCTCCCGGAGGATGGTCGTTGGTGGCAACAGGGATAAAGAAGTTCTTCGTGCCGGCGCCGTCTTGAACCGAGCGTCTGGGCCAGTACCACTCGCCGGAGTCCGCCACAAGCTCGACCACGAAATCGCGCTTCCAATATTTGCCAACGGCGTTGAAGTAGGTCCTAAAATTGCGCGTGGTGGAATGATCGAGAATAGTCGCATCTGTAAATTCTGTTTCCCAGGCGGGATTCGGAACATGAAACGCGCAAGGCAAATTCATTTCGATATAGAGAAACTGCATTTTGTAGCCGGTATAAGTTCCTGCTGTAAATGTCGTACCCGAGAACAGTTCCTGGGAGGCGCCCTCTGTCGAAAAATCCAGGATCAACGGACGCTCTTCGGTATAGGTGGGGTTCGCGGCATCCGAGTTGATCACGTTGATCTCGGTTCCATCGCTCTTGAGTAACCAAAAATTAACGAGGGCCAATTTGTACGACGCTGGAGTCACGAGCGTTTCGCCCGTACGGCTTGAGGCGTTCATTGTGTCGCGCATAGGGTTACGAAGCGTAGAGGCGCTCCCTAGCATGAGCGCGTTTGCGGAAAGGTTTGAGACCGTGGCGGTAACCTTAAGGCCCGGAGTTGCTGCGGCAGCGGGTGAGGCACTTGCACTGGGTGAAGGCGATGCGCTTGCTGAGGGGTCCGGCGTCGGAGTGGCCACGGTGCTTGAGCACCCCACAAGATTTGCACACACAATACTCATCACACAGCAAGTAACCAGAACGTAGAATTTCATCGCTCATCTCCCCAATGTATCAATTTAGTTATAGACTAATTGTATTGGCCCTAAGGCGATGAATCCACAAAAAAGTTTCAAGACTTCTTATACCGGAAAACCGATGACTGAGAGCCCTATAACTTTTTGTAATTGAAAACCCTCGAGTCATCTTTTGCTTCATTGCGAACGCACTGAAGTATCGCCTATAAGCGGGGCAAGGAGATTCAATTATGAAAAATCAGATTCGTTTGTTTGTTTTAGGGATGGTGGTGTTTTCGAGTGTGCAAGGCTTTGCGGCCTCGGCGACCACTCATTTTTCGTGCCTCATTAATAAGTCCAACACCCTTACCGTTTCTTTTAAGTCGATCGATGGCGCTGTTCAAAGTGTGGAGTTGCGCACGAAGAACTTCATGGGCGAGAATGATGAGCACGTGGTCACGCTCTTGAAGCCGAGTTTACAGCTCATCGAATACGGGAATGTGATGATGGTGACTCAGGACTTTGGGCGGAGCGGTTACGTGTTTCTGCGCTTTGAGCGAAAATCAGCCACACAATATGACGGACTTATTGACGTCAATTACTTCCAAAACCAGGCATTTAGTACAGGTGGAAACCTCACGTCGATGCCTTGTTTCAATTATGGCTCTTCGGATTCTTGAGTGGGGACTTTCTTAAGGTCGAAAGGCGTACACGTGCACGCAACGTAATAAGGAGCCCTAAGTGGTGGGTGCCGGGGTCGTTTACCGTTATGCCGTAGCGTGAGCCCTCTTGTGGTGCTGGGTGCATAAAGTTTCAAGGTTTTCCAACGTGTTTGTTCCTTTTTCGGATATGGGGATCTTATGATGAATCTCAATCCACCTGCTTTGATTGCATCTTTGCCCGTTTTCGTGAGTGTACGTGCATCGACCCTGATCGCGTAGACGAACTTGATGAAGGATATTCGTCGGAATTGGGACGCGCTTACGTTCTGGCGACTCCATCGCCTGTATCGCTACAGGTTGCGCTTCGGCTGGCGGCGCTTTTTGCGCTTGTTTCCCCTTTCGAACGATCTGGCGTTTCGCTCGTTTCACTGGATCGTGACGTTTGAGATGCTCTCTAGTCATGTGCGCAATGACTTCTTCGAGGGATACAGAACGTCCCCGTGCTTGGCTCAAGAGGTCCTGTACGCGCCTGAGCGCGAGCATGTCCTGTTCAGAGAGGCCCACTTCTAGGCGGACACGATTCTCGGTCACGTAACTCACATTTTCTGGTGTGGCGGCTTCGGGTCTGACTTTTACGATTTCTTTTTCAAGTTGGCGTTGGGACAGCGACGCCGCTCTTTGCAGCCATTCGGCCTTGTTTTGAGGGGTTAACACGGGTGCGATTTTGCGGGCATTCGAAAGTGTGATTGTCCCATCCGCAATTAATCCTCTCAACTCTGGCACTTCACGAGCTTTGCGCGCAACCGTAATAAGGTTGTAGGCCACACTTTCGGACAATCCAAGCTCATGGACGACGTAGAGGAAAAGACTTGAGTGTCCGCGCTTGAGATAGACGCGGTGACGATCAACCTGATCGAGGATTTCCAGTAATTCTGATTCAGCTCTTTTGTAGCGGGCGCTAAGTTCTACAGCGCGCTGATGGATTTGCAGGGTAAGCGAAGGGATGGGCGTAGGTGACATGGGCACGGTTCCTTTCATGAAAGAAGGTTGTATTGATGTCATGAAAGTGCGCGACAAGTGGATTAGAAAAAAAACAGCGTATTAAAAAGTCGCACTTTTACCGTGTAAAGTACCATTTTGTTGCATGTCTCGAGATTGTTTTCAATACAAATTTTACCAAAAAACGCGCTGGCGAGAGTTAAAACGGTAAGCCGAACAGTTTTGCAAGGTTAAAAAAACCGCGCCTTTTTACCCACTCGTTTTCCCGAAGAACCTCAATTATGAACAGTGATGCCGCCCTTGTTAGGAATGGGGTCTTGATCAGTGAAGAGGATCAAGATGCCCTCAAGCTGGAGCGGGTTTTCGTAGATATTTTCAACGGCCGAAATGTCCGAAGAGTGCTTCATCCGGACGGCGATGCAATCGACTGTGGGCCCGGGGCCAATGTTTTTGAATGTGACTAATGTGCCGGTGCGTTCATCGCAAGAGGCGGTCGCAACGTATTTCACGTTGCGGATTTTTAAAAGCAGGTCCATGTAGCGCAGCTGAGTTTTTAGCGCATTTGGAGGCGTCGCAGGCGGAGCCGGAAGCCAGGACGTTTCGGCAAAAAGTGATGGCGAAAGCGATAGGCTCAGAAGGGCTAAAGGGATAAGGAACGATAAGCGCGAGTATTTCTGTTTCTTGAGGTTCATGGGCACGCTTTTAACTTTTAACGCTCCGCGTGTTAATCGATGTGGCTCTTTTGCAGGCTCTTTTCGTAGGGAAAAAGCTGAAGATTGAGTTGCATGACTGAGTCCCCGGCCTCTGCATCCGAGAGTTGGGTCATCTTTTCGAGTAACGTTTTCACTTCGTCAATATAGCGAGCCATGCCCGCGGGATTGATGGTGAATGTATGGGCGAAGAATTTGCCTTCTTTTTCATACATCCGCTCAAAGGCGCGGGTTGAGAGGCGCAGTTGTTGACTTAGGAAGTTCTTTTGGGCCTGGCTCTGGGCCTTCTTATCGTGCAAAATGAGATGCCGGTGTGAAAGGCGAATGTGGTCTTCTTCGAGCCTGATGACGCCTTCTTTAAGAAGTTGCTTGAGCACCTTCTCGGTCTCGTCTACGGAATATCCAAAGCGGTCCCCCGCGCTGGTGGCGGAACTAAGGGTTTTCCCTTCAATAGAGAGAAGCAGTGCGGGAAGAATTCCGCTGGAAAGAAGAAAAGAAACTTTCAGTCTTCGTGAGGACTGCGGCTTATCGACGGATAGATTGAGGAGACGTTCCGCGTAAAACTTTTTTTCCGAGACGCCTTCTGCTTGATTGAGGTGAACGAGTGTCTCAAAAAAATCCAGCTCTCCCTGGGGTAATGAAAGTGTTTCTGCGACGCGATGAATGTTGTGCACGGTGAGATTTCGTTTACCGGAGAGGATTAGCTGAATATGCGCCGAAGACGAAAGCCCCACTTGCTTTGCAAAGACCGCATAAGAGAACGAGGGGTTTTTTTCCTTTTGGGAAAGGTAGTAGTCTTTCAAGAACGCACGATAGGCTTTGTAATCATAGATGAGGCGCATAATTCTACGCGTTAACTATCCTTGTTTATAGGCCGCTGTCAATCACCTGCTTTCCTCTTTGCGGTCAGTCCGGCGAATGATAGGTAATTAGAGTGAAGCTGTGGTTGTGTTTCTTCATTTTGTTGGGTTTTGTCGGGGCGCCTTTTTCTTGGGATGACTCGGGCGATCGTGTCCATTTAAGTTATACGGAAAACATTTTTTCCGCCTCTAGTTTAAGTGAAGCGCAGGTACGGCTTGGTGCTGCGGTAGGTAATCTCAAAGAGATGATTGCACGACTCCGTCCGGCAGAGATTGAAGACCCATCGGTTTTTTTCTATCCCGAAGGTCCTCGCGGTTGTCCGCAGTTTGAAATTCGAGGCACTGTCAGGGTGTTGCACGTACCTCTACAAACCTATTTAAAGGGCGATATTAGCGAAAGTGCTGCTGCTTGCGCCACGCCTTGGAGTGAGACCGGGTATCGGCTTGAGATGACTTTTATTGATTCCCCTGATTGGATCAAGCAGAGTGCCGCGGCTGTTTCAGGACTTATTTGTTTAAAACCTGAAGACGCAAATCCAAAATCGTTTGTCGTAAGCTTTGATGCGGAAATGATTGAAGGACCTGATTTTTCGGCAGTCACCGGGAAAAAACTAACGAGACTTCTTGCTCTTCAGCCGGAGAGAATTTTAGAGGCGATTCACGAGACACTTGGGTCCGAGAAGTCGGGGCGCGAGCGGGCCATATTTGTGGGCCAGGAACACGCATTCATCGGGTCGGATTGGGCAATGAAGCTTTCGCCCCTGTTTTGATTCGAGCGCGGCGATCGTTGAAAGAACAGCGTGCTCATACTCACGGCTGATATATTCGTTGCAGTTTATTGCTTCATCCCAACCGGCGTCTAAATAGTCCCTGAAATCAAAAATGCGGATTTGGTGCCATTGCTGCTTTTCGCATTTAAGATAGCGTTTGCCTTGCGGGAGTTTCTCTTGCAGAATTTCCGACCAAAAGTGCATGCCTTGATAATTGGCAATCAAGTCGGCATAGGATTTGATTCCTCCAAAAGTCAGGCCGTTGGCCCCTTCTTCTGATAATTCGCTTTTGACCAAAACCTGTTCGAGATTCGAGGCGGTGGTGTTCAGGTCCCGATAAAACCAATGGCCCTCGTCAAAAAAATGTCCGAATTTGTCGGTCCCTATGAGCAGTTTGTCGTCGTGAATCATAGTGCCAAAACCAAGAATACTTTCCCCGATCTGAAGCAGGAGGTAATTGATGCGAGGGACGTTTTGGTAAATGGATTCGGTGAAAAAAGTGTGTGATTTTGGAACGAGGTCCGAAGTATTTGCGAACTGCTCGATGCGGCCATAAAAGGGGCGCAATAGCTCGGCCCCCAGAAGCGTCTCCAACACCAAAAAGTTGCATGAAGAAACTCGGTTTGCCTGGGAAACTGCGCGAGTGATCCGTTCATTGACCTCGTGGTTAACGGGCGGGAAGCCGTCGGCAACAGAAACGTACCGAGTGGTGAATGAATCTGTCTCAGAGGCATGAGAAGGTGCGATAGAGGTGGCGGTCAAGAGTGCGATAAGAAGTGCAAAGGAGATCTTGAGTTTCATGTGGCTGCTAACGCAATCATCAGTCGATAGAAGAACTCAATTCCTTCACGAAAACTTTTTACCCGAATGCGCTCATCGATTCCGTGGGAGCGCCGGCCATCGTCTTCGGTCTCAGCGATTGGGAGTAAACCATAGGAGGGAATTCCTGCTCGTCTCAGAAACCGTGAATCTGTCGCACCAAACATCATATAGGGAATAATCGGAACTCCCGGCCAAGTTTGAAGAATTATCTTTTTTAGCGTTTCGATATCCGCGCCAGCAACGGGCGAGGCGTCGGAGCGTTCGAATTCGTCTAGCGTTTTCAATTGGACTTGCGGATCAGCAATTACAGCGAGGAGCGTTTTTCTCACTTGGTCGAGCGTCTCATCCGGGAGGACGCGGCAGTTTATGGTGGCTTTGGCCCCTGCCGGCAGCGCGTTCACTCGTGTGCCCGCCGAAAGCATTGTGGCAACACAGGTCGTGCGCAAATTAGGCGCAATCAGGGGCTCTGCTTCGATGACTTTTAAAGCGGCTTCCGGGAGCGCTGCTTTTGGGTTTTCGGGAGAATTCGCAAGCGCCTTCATGGCGTTCGCAATCGCAGGCTTTTCGATCTTGGCTCGAGCCGCAAAATAGGCACGTGTAATCGGTAGGAGTCGTGCCGGAAACTTAAATTTTCCGAGACGAGCCAAGGCGCCTGAGAGGCGATAGATTGCGTTATCTGGAAAAGGCACCGAGGAGTGTCCGGTTTTGCCGGTAACCGAGAGTTCAAAATCTTGGTAGGTTTTCTCAGCGCCTTGAATGGTGACGAAGCGAATGTTCCCCTTCTCATCGAGGATGGGCGCCCCGCCTTCATTGAGCACAAAGCCGGCATTGATCGATTCAGGGGAGTTCTTGAGAATATAGCGAATTCCATCGCCATTGGATTCCTCATCGCCCACCAGCGTTAGAATCACATCACGCCGAAGTTTGATGCCTTGACGTTTGAGCGCCAGAAAAATCTCGAGGTTCACGGCGGCCATTCCCAACATGTCGTTCACACCGCGTCCGTAAAGGTAGCCGTCTTTCTCGGTGAGTTTATGGGGATCGACGGTCCATGTTTGTCCCTCCGCCCCGACGACATCCAGATGTGCAACGAGCATCACGGGTTTTTTAGTGCCGGTGCCTTTTAGTCTCGCCACAATGCTCTGACGGCCTGGGGCGAATTCGGTGATCTCGTAGGAAATTCCGACTGCTTTTAGACGGCTCGCTACGATGTCAACGGCTCGTTTTTCGTTACCGGGGGGGTTGGTGGTATTGGCTTCAACTAGGGCGCCCAGGGATTCGCGCGCGGATTGGGTCATGGCCTCGAAATCAATGGTTCCATTGCCCGCCTCGGCATGAGTCCATGAGGCAGCGAGAAGGACCAGGGCGGGGAGCAAGGTTGGATTTCGTGTTTTCATTCAAAAACTTTGCTTAATTACAGTTCTCGACCACGAAATTGTCAAGCCGAGCGCCACCCCCGTAAATCATCACGCCAAAACCTGTATAGGCAATACTATTGAGGGCACTCCCAGAAAAACTATCAGAAAGGCCCACAAAATTCGTAGACATCACATCCGTGCCATTGATCTTAAGAATAATGTTGTTTCCCGAAACCTCTGCGCGAATAATATCGCCGGTATGGGGGGTGATTGCTGGACTTGCTAAGGTACCAGACCCAGCCAAGAGTTGTTTGAATTGATAATTAGAATTATTTGCGCCAAATTCAAAGCCATCAGAATCTCCAATTCCATATCGAAACCTGACGCCGGCGTATTTAGAGGGAGAGGCGGATACGAAGGTCAGCGTTGCCTGCACCGCGCAATTTTGTGAAGTTGCAGTAATATATCCACCTGCAGTGGTTACTCCTCCTCCTCCTCCTCCTCCTCCTCCAGCGTTCGTGAGCTCACCGCTGGCCAGGAGAAAACTCCCTGTAGAAACGTGCCAAAGTTGAATGCTTCCGCCCGCCGCAGCGTCGGTAGAGGCAATTGCGCCTCGCCCATCAAAAGAATCGGAAGTGTAGACTACAGGGACTGGAGACGCGGTCGGACTTGCCTCAGGGCTTGGACTCGCGCTTGGTTCTGGTGAAACCCTGGCCTCAAGCGAAGCGCTCGCCTCCAGACTTGCCGAAACCTCTGGACTTGCGCTCGCCGCTGGAGCGGGCGTTGTTCCGCAACCGCCTACGAATCCTATCGCGATCGTATACGCTAACATCGCACCTATCGAAACAGCACTGATCCGCATCAGCTTTGATTTTGTAGTCATAGTTTTCCCCAGAGTTCTTAGATGATTTTTGACAGCTTAGAGGCTCTAGGTTGAATGTCAAAGGTTTATTCGTATAGCATCTGGCCAGAATGACTTGAAACTCTTGGGTTAGATGCCTCATTGTGCGCCGCACGTTGAATTTTTGAACAAGCTGCTATAGGGTTTCCCACTTTAACGTCGTGTTCTGGAGGGGACCCTATGATGAAAAATATTTTGGTTTTCCTAATTCTGGTTTCTCCAATCTCAAGCGTCCTGGCCGCTCATCGGGACCCCATCATTTTTGCTCACGGATTGGGAATGACCGCCGAGCCCTATGAAACCGTTGTGCCCATGAAGAGCGCTTTCAAAGAACTGGGCTACGACATCTTTATCGCACACACCCCCTTTGCCGGGTCAATCGAGGAACGGGCTGCAGTTTTGCGAAAAGAAATTCTGCGCCTCGTTCCCGAAGGAAAATTTCACCTCCTCGGGCACAGCATGGGCGGGTTGGATATTCGCTTAGTCGTTCATCGCTATCCTCAAATCGCCTCGCGTTGCCTCTCAATTACGACCCTTGCGACCCCACACCACGGTAGTCCAATTGCGGATTTTATCGTGGATCACCTAGGGTCGGGGGAACCGGTGGTGAATTCGCTTTTAAATCTTATTGGCGGCGATCTGATTACAGCAAAGGAGCTAACGACGAAATATCTCGCCGAGAATTTTAATCAGCATGTCGTTGATCGATCAGACATTCGCTATTTCAGCATGGGGTTTTACGTTCCTTCGCCTATCGTGACGCATCTGTTGGTGCCTTGGCTGTGGGTGACTCATGGCCTGGTCGCCAATGCGGGCTCTCCCGATAACGACGGCATGGTGAGTGTGGAATCTGCGCGTTGGGGCGAGGACCTGGGCGCGTTTCCTGGCGACCACTACTCCGAAACCGGACCGATTCCACTCGGAACGCACATGATCTATCGAAAAGTTTATGAAACGGTCACGGAGAACTTGGATCAGAATTTCTAGAAATCCCATTACCCTGACCATAGAGCGTCCCATCGATCGCTAGATATCCTGAATCATGTCCGTGTCCGGAGGGATTGCGATGTATCCAATGGATAATTGCTCCATCGGGTGAAGGTGGGTAGCTTCCCGCTTGCGCCGTGGAGGTGATGTAGTCGCCGCATGCTTCAACTTCCATTCCGAGATGAAGTTTCGGCAGTGTTCCAAATGACTTATTGTAGATGACCTCGAGCGTCTCATCTGTGCCGGTTCCAAGTTGGATTTCAAAATGGTTGTGCCCGTTTTTATCGGCAAATAGGCGGGTGATTGGACCCGCGACGTGTGCGCGTGCAAGAAACTGATTGGCGGTATTTGACTTCCAGATCAAGACTTGTTCGTTGTTGTTTTCAAGTACTTTGGTCCCCGACATGCAATTCGGAATCGCATCAGCGATGGTCGTGGAATCGAAAGAAGTGCTCCAGGCATAGGATGTTAGAAGTAAGCTCAGGCCCGCTAAAAGAAACAATCTGCGCATATTCTCTCCCTCATTGTAGTTATTCTCACCTAGTTGGCGTGAAATTTCATTTAATATGTAGCAGTATGAGCAATTTACGAACCAAGGTGCGACCTACGGCGTCAGGATTGTGTCAGAAATTCCTGCACCACTTTTGCCCTTTCAAGCTGTAATAGGACCGGAGTGTTGGCTCGTTCCTCACAAGCTATTGAAATAGGTTCTTCGAACTCGGCCTGAACCTGTTTAGCCTTCTCTAGCAGGGAAACCCGCTCCGGAATAATGACAGTTGCGTTTTCTTGAAAGAGCCCTTTGAGTTGAATTCCAAAGCGATCCCCCTCCAGGGTGACGGTTGCTTCGCCGGGGGGAAAGTATGATTGAAGGGTCTTGATCGTTTCATTTCGCAGAGCGATTTCTTCGGGATTGCCACTCTGAATCAGTTTACTCTGTTGGGTAACTCTGAAAAGCAGATCGGTTTCCCGGTTCGCCCGCGCCGAAAGTATCTGAACTCGCTCTGTGTCTCTGCAGTTGAGATGGATTTGCCGATCCAGCGCGGCAAGCGTTGCTTTGGCTTTTTGCAGCGTTTTCGGTGCCCACTGTGCGGCCCCAAGATTTAGGGCGTCTCCGAGGATCTTTTGTGGAGCGCGCAAAAAGCAAATTCGAGCCGAAGAGATTTCAAGTCTCTTATAGATATCGACGAGCTCGGCGTTGTCGCTTTGGGAAAAGGGCGTTTCACCCTCTTCGATGAGTAGAGCCATGGCAAGAAGTTTGGTGTCGGCCTTTTCTAAAATCTTTGGAAAGTATTGCTCTGCATCGACAGCAATCGCATTGGCTCGCGCCTCACGCGTGTCTTTTAAAAGGCCACGCGCTATCGCGGCGCGATTCTCAGCGTGAGCCAAAAATGATTGAGCTTCGGCAAGTTTCTCTGCGATCTCATTGTAGGACGCGCCTTGAATGCTTTGCTCCCGTGCCTGATTCAATGCAGCCTCAGCTTTTGCGTAATGCGTTGCCGAAAGATAATCGACGTCGTTTTCTTTAGCTGCGCTCAGTTGACTCTCGATTTTTGGAAATTCGTTTTCGAGATCGGTCCCGGGGGGGAGCGGCTTAATGGGGATGCTCATGGTGGTGCACCCGGCAAGTCCGATCGCCCCGATCGTAAGGACTAGAGTAAGGAGAGAAACAAAGTAAGAGGACGTGATGCGATCAGTCTGCATAAAGTTCTCCAGAGTTCATTTTTAAGGCGCGTGCTCGTAGTCCTGCAAACGATACACCAAGCATGCTGTGCACCTCTTTTAGTACAGTCCCGAAAGACCTAGTTCACATTCGGTTGCGAAAATTGTAGTGTTTTCGGTGCATTTGTTCCTGCGAAATGCGAGAAATCAGGGGCATGTGGGTTGCTAATCTCATCATTCATATGACCATATGACTACTTTTTATGCGTTGGCATTTTTGTTGGTAACTTCACTGATCCCCGAGAAAAATGCTTTTGCTGCAATATCTTCGGAGTGTCAGGATACTTCATTGAATCGAATGATCCGCCTTATTGAAAAGAATTCAGAAGCTCGCCTATCGGTGGGGGCCAAAAAACGTGTACGAGCTTCGGGTTCGCCCTGAACTACTTGTTGGAAGGATGCAACTCTACTCTGATCAAATGATAGAGCTGGCAATATGGCATGAGGATTTTGCATCTGCTTGCCGAGAACTTTCGGGATCCTATGTTGTGGCGGAGAGGTTCAACAGGTGAGACCCTTACTTCGAATTACTGTCCGCAGCAGACAATATTCGTCAAGACGGTGCGTGGAGTGTATTTTTGGATTGCGGTTGGAGCCTGCTGAGAGCGTCTGAATCTCAAGATCCTCATAAGTTCGAATTTGGGTGAGGGTTTCTTTGAGAACTCCGCGGTCTGGGGTGATCCATTCGATAGTGTCACCGACTGAAAGCTTGTTCTTGATGTCAATTTCGACCCAGCCATCGGTGTGAAGCTGGACAACCTTTCCTCCAAATTCTCTCGTTGCGGAGCTGCTCAGATCGTAGTTCATCTTGTTGTCGAGTGGCCCCTCAAAGAAGCCGCGGGTGTAGCCTCGATAGTCGATTGATCTGAGTTCATCCAAAAGCGCCGGAAGCTTTTCTTCGAAGTCTCCACTAAGGCAAGCATCGATGGCCTGTCGGTAGGCGCGCGTGACGGTGGCAAGATAGAGAAAATTCTTGTTTCGACCTTCAATCTTTATCGAAGAGATTCCGGTTTGGAGAATCGCAGGAAGCAGTTCAATGGTGCAAAGGTCCTTGGAGTTAAAAATGTAGCTTCCATGTTCATCTTCTTCGACGGGCATGAACTTCTCGGGACGCCGTGGCTCTTCGACATAAACCTTATAGGGCCAGCGGCAACTTTGGGTGCAAGACCCTGAGTTCGACGGCCTTCCCGTCATATAATCAGAAAGCAGACAGCGTCCAGAGTAGGACATGCACATGGCTCCATGGACGAAGGCTTCCATCTCGATGTCGGGATTCTTCTCGACAATCTCTCGAATTTCCGAAAGCATGAGTTCACGGGCCAAAATAATGCGCGAAATTCCTAGCTTCTTCCAAAAACGCACTTGCGCCCAATTCGTGTTATTGGCTTGGGTCGAAAGGTGAATGACAGCTTTTGGGTGTTTCTCGCGGACGAGATCGATGAGCCCGGGATCGCTCATAATGTAAGCATCTGCCCCGAGGGGCACAACGTGTTCCATGGCCTCAAGAAAAGGCTCAATCTTAAGATTGTGGGCGTAAATATTTGCAGTAATGTAAATCTTGCGACCTAAGGCGTGGGCGTAGTCGATACCCTTTTTTACGAAATCCAAATCAAAACGATTTTCACGCGTTCTGAGTGAAAACATCGGTAGCCCGGCATAGACTGCATCCGCGCCGTAAGCAAAAGCGAATTTCAACTTCTCAAAATCGCCCGCAGGGGCAAGGAGTTCGGGTTTCTTCATAGGGTCTATTTACACAGTTGGAAGGCAAGTTCAAGCGCCTGAGTAGCGTTGAGTCGCGGGTCGCACAAAGTCTCATAGAGGCCCTGTGCAAGATGAGTTTCGGTTAGGGCTTGATCGCCGCCTAAGCATTCCACCACGTCACGGCCTGTAAGTTCAAAGTGCACACCTCCAGCGTAACTTCCCTCGGCCCGATGAATGGCTGAGAATTTTTGCACTTCGCCCAGGATGCGGCTAAAATGGCGGGTTTTATACCCATTTTGCGTGGTAACAGTGTTCCCGTGCATCGGGTCGCAACACCAAACAACCGAACGGCCCTCTTTCTGAACCCGGCGAATAAGTGGGGGTACTTTGGATTCAACTTTGTCAAAGCCCATTCGAGAAATCAGTGTCAGGCGGCCCGGCTGGTTTTCGGGGTTAAGTATGTCGATGAGGCGAATGAGATCCTCATCTGTCATTTCGGGTCCGCACTTTAGGCCGATGGGATTCTTTACGCCACGAAGAAACTCGACGTGCGCCCCATCGAACCGTCGGGTTCGCTCCCCTATCCAAAGCATATGGGCAGCGCAATCGTAGTAATCTCCTTCATAACCTTCCCCAGGGCGGGCCGTCGTACTATCTTGGCGCGTGAGCGCCTGCTCATAGTGTAAAAGTAACGCCTCATGAGAGGTGTAAAACTCAGATTCACGAATTTGTGGGGTGTTTTCGCTCGTAATCCCAATAGACGCCATGAAGGCAAGCGTCTCGTCCAAGCGTTTGGCAATCTGCTCGTAGTGAGCATTTTCAGCGCTGTTTTTTACGAAGTTTAAGTTCCAGGAGTGGACGTGATGAAGATCTGCGTATCCCCCTTGGGCGAAGGCGCGTAGCAGGTTGAGGGTTGAGGCGGCCTGAACGTAGGCGCGCTCCATGCGCTCGGGTTGCGGTATGCGAGAGGCTTCGGTGAAATCAAATCCATTGATGACATCACCTCGGAAAGAAGGGAGTGTAACTCCATTGCGAGTTTCGAGATCGTTGGACCGTGGCTTTGCAAACTGCCCTGCCACGCGCCCCACTTTAACGACGGGGAGTTTAGTGCCAAACGTCAGTACGACGGCCATTTGAAGTAGAATCCGAAAATTATCGCGAATGGAATTCGCGCGAAAATCCCCAAAACTCTCCGCACAATCCCCTCCCTGGAGTAGAAACGCTTTTCCAGCCGCCACCTGTGCGAGTCGAGCTTTGAGTTGCCGAGCTTCGCCCGCAAAAACAAGAGGCGGATAACCCGCGAGCGTCGCCTCCACCGCCGCTAGTTTTGCGGGATCCGCATATACTGGAATCTGATTCTGGGGTCTTTTTCGCCAACTTCCTGGAGTCCATTTGGTACTTTTCATGATCTCGTCTTCTTTCCTTTTTTCGCGCGTTGTTCTTCTTTTTGGATCTTGAGGGATTCTTTGTGGATTAAACCGAAAATGGCCGTAGTGAAATCTTCATCTAAACTCAGGCGCTTGGCGAGTTTAAGACGGGCCTCCATTATCTCAGCCCATCGAGACTTTTGAAGAACTGGGAGGTCGTGTGATAGTTTATAAAGTCCCACCTTTCTGGCCGCCCGAAAGCGCGTGGCAAGGATCTTGAGTAAGGTACGATCGCACTCGTCAATTCGTCTTCGAAGCGCTTTCATTGCTTGGGTCCTCTGGCTTTATTTGTGTTGGAGTATTGATTTGATTTAGGACGCGCCTAATCCGGTTTGCGTCCGCCATGAGTTGTCGGGTTTCAGCGGGAGCGTGCTCCACCAAAGTGCGATGGAAATTTTGAAAATGCTCAATATAGGACTCAAGAGCATGGATGATGTTCTCGCGATTTTGCTCGAAGATGGGCTCCCACATTTCGGGCGAGCTTTTGGCGAGACGAACCGTTGACTCGAATCCACCGCCTGCAAGGTCGAAGATTGTATTGACGTTCTGTTCTTTCGCAAGAACCGTGTTTGCCAGAACAAAGGAGGTAATGTGCGAGAGATGAGAAACGTAAGCGGCATGGAGATCGTGTTCAGAGGAATCCATGCGTAAGAGTCTCATGCCTAGGATCTCGTACATCTTCTCGACGCGCTGAAGGTGAAGCCTATCGCTTGCGGCCACATCACATATTACAGCCACTTTGCCTAGAAAGAGTCCACGAAGCGCGGCACCCGGGCCCGAATTTTCAGTTCCGGCCATCGGGTGAGAAGGAACGAATTGCCCTCGCTTTGGATGAGTGGCGACCGATTTACAGATGCCCTCTTTTGTGGAGCCCATGTCGGTCACCGTACAGTCTGCGGGAACGAGATCGAGGAGACCCGGAAGAATCGCGGCGATTGCGTGAACGGGTACAGCAAGCACAACGAGTTGCGCGCCTTTCAATGCGCGATCAAGGGGCAGGCACTCATCTACGATTTTCATTTCAAGTGCCTGTGCACGGTGGGCCTCGTTAGAATCCACTCCCACAACTTCTCCTACGAAACCGCTCCGGCGTAGATCTATGGCTACGGAGCCGCCAATCAATCCTAGACCAATTACGGTAAGTTTCATTCGTTCACCCGCCTTAGGGCTTCCTCAAGGAGGTCCACGGGTGCGCAAAGAGAGCACCGAACGTAGCGAACGCCGTTGGAGCCAAAGATAAACCCAGGAGTGAGAAAGACATGATGCTTTCGTAAAACGCGATCCAAAAACAGGGCAACATCCGGAATTTCATGCGATGCTTTTGCCCAAAGAAACATTCCGACTTGATTTGAGTCACAAGTCAATCCCAGGCTTTCGACAATCTTGCAGGCGACTTTCTTGCGTTCGGCGTAAATCTCGTTTCTTTGTCTATGCCATTCTTCTGGATTCTTAAGCGCTTCAATAGCTCCAGTCTGAATGGGTTGAAACATTCCCGAATCCACATTACTTTTGACTTGGAGAATCGCGTCAATGATCTCACGTGAAGCGAGAGCCATGCCGACCCGCCAGCCCGCCATATTGAATGACTTGCTCAGAGAATTGAGTTCTAAGCAATGTTCCAGTTTTGGATCTGCGCTCAGTAAACTCAAAGGGGGTTCGGGGTTAAGGACCAGGCTGTAGGGGTTGTCGTTGCAAATCAGGATTCCTTTGCTTTTCCCAAATGCGATGAGTTTCTCAAAAACCCTCTTATCGGCCTGTGTTCCAGTGGGCATATGGGGGTAGTTCACCCACATGAGTTTACATCCCGTGAGGTTCATTTCTTCTAGTTTCTGAAAATCGGGGAGCCAGCCGTTTTCCGCCGTTAGATCATAAGTGTGGATTTTTGCCCCCACAAGCGAAGCAATAGCAGAGTAGGCGGGATATCCTGGGTTAGGAACCAGTACGCCATCGCCCGGATCTAGAAAAGCCATCGAGATATAGAAAATACCCTCTTTGGAGCCAAGAAGTGGGAGAATTTCGTCGTTTGGATTAAGGCCCACACCATAGGTTTTGTGATAAAACTCGGCCATCGCAGCTCTTAGTTCTGGGGTAGATCGGTAGGAGCCATATCCATGATTCTTGCTTGAATGTAGTGCCTCTGCCGCCGCAGTAAGAGTCGAGGACGAGGGCGCGAGGTCAGGACTGCCTATCCCCAAGTTAATGACGTCCTTTCCCTGACTCCGCATTTGGCGAATCTCTTCAAGTTTCTTTGAAAAGTAATACTCGCTCACCTGCTCTAAGCGTTTTGCGCGTGCAATAATCATAACGATGGCCTCACGCCCTTTGGATATTCGCCGAATTGAATTAGGTTGGTGACTCGTTCCTTAACTGCAGCCATCGCAACATTATACTGTGTTAAGTTATCCCATTCTAGATCGACATGAAAGGAGTACTCGTAAGGCCGTCCGAGGATAGGGACCGACTGGATCTTCGTCATATTAGTGGAGTGTTGGCTAAAACATTCTAAGACAAGCCCGAGGCTTCCGGGACGATCGGGGGCTTCAAAGCGGATCGAAGATTTGTTGGCGAGCGAAGCAGGCCGGTAGTCCTCTTTGCGACAAATGACTAAGAAACGAGTGTAGTTTTGTTTGTTCGTTTCAATTCCTGCGGCCAAAACTTCAAGGCCGTACGTTTCAGCGGCAAGCCGGCTCGCAATGGCTGCGGTGCCCAGAAGTTTCCTATCTCGTATGTCCTTGGCGCTATCAGCGGTGTCGGTGGCTTCGAGGACTGTCATGTGAGGGTGTTCGGAGAGAAACTCATCGCATTGTAGTAGAGCCATGGGGTGAGATTGGACAAGTCGGATTTCGTCGATCTTTTGCCCGGGCAGGGCCATGAGATTCATCTCGATTCGAAGATAGACCTCGCCGATGATTTTGAAGCCAAATGTCTCAAGCAGTGAGTAATTTGGCAGAATGCTTCCGGCGATCGAATTTTCAATCGCCATGATGCAATAGTCGGCTTCGCGATTCCGAAGCTTGAGGCAGAGATCTCGAAATGAAGGACATTCGATTTCTTGGATCGTTGCGAAAAACTTCTGGGCCGCAACGTCATGAAAAGAAGCTTTAACGCCTTGAATTCCAATCTTAATCATTTTGTTGCTCGGTTCCTTAAAAGATGATCGATAAGGACGATTGCAGCCATTGCTTCAACGATAGGCACCGCTCTTGGAACCACGCAGGGGTCATGTCTGCCTTTGCCTTTGATCGTGACAGCTTTTCCCTTTCTATCCACGGTTTTTTGCGACTTCATGATCGTGGCGACCGGCTTAAAAGCGACACGAAACTCGATGTCCATTCCATTGCTGATTCCGCCCTGAATGCCGCCTGAGAAATTCGTGGAAGTTTTTATGGCCCGGCCCTTCGAGGTCATCACGAAGACATCGTTGTGTTCAGACCCGCGCATCTCTACTCCCGCAAATCCAGAGCCGTACTCAAACCCCTTGACGGCGTTAATGCTCAGCATGCCTTTGCCAAGATCGGCGTGAAGTTTGTCAAAAGCAGGCTCGCCGAGTCCGATAGGGCAGCCCCTAATTACGGCGGTCACGACGCCGCCGATGGTGTCACCACTGGCACGGACTGACTCAATTAAAGAGATCATTTCATTTGCAGTCTTTGGATCCGGGCACCGCACGATGCTTTTTTCTATTGCCTTGAGATTCACCTCACTGGGGGCCTTGTCTAAACTAATCGACCCGACCTGCGAAACATAAGCGGCGATCTTAATCCCATGTTTCTTGAGAAAAAGTTTGGCCACTGCGCCCGCGACGACCCTTGCGGCAGTTTCACGAGCCGAGGAACGTCCTCCGCCACGAGGGTCTCGAAGTCCGTATTTCTTTTCATAGGTAAAGTCCGCATGAGAAGGACGAAAGGTTTTTGCGATATCGGCATAATCTTGTGAGCGCTGGTCCTCATTCTTGATTAAAGCTGTCAGTGGAGTGCCAGTGGTTTTCCCCTCGTAGATTCCGGACACGAACCTTACTTCGTCGCGCTCTCTGCGCTGTGTGGTAATTTTAGATTGGCCAGGTCTGCGGCGGCCAAGTTCCGCCTGAATGAATGCTAAGTCCAAATCGAGCCCCGCAGGGCACCCGTCTATCACCACGCCGATGAGTTCGCCATGTGATTCACCGAAGGTTGTTACCTGGAACAGCTTGCCGATCGTGTTTCCAGCCATTTCTATTTTGCTCCCTTTTTCTGGAATTCTTGGAAGTTAGTGCTGAGTTTCTGGATTGCCTGCGTATAGGATTTCCACCCCAACCCAGAAATCTGCGCTAGGCAGACGGGTGCGATCAGCGAAATGCGCCTGAAAGCTTCACGTTTATGAATATCACTGAGATGCACTTCGATGGTGGGAACTTGAATTCCCGCAATCGCATCTCTCAGAGCATAGGAGGTATGAGTGTAGGCGCCGGGATTGAAGACGATCCCGTGAGCCCATTTTCGATTTTTGTGAAGAAGATCAATGAGGGCGCCCTCACTGTTGGATTGATGAATTCGTAGTTGAATCCATAACGAAGACTGAGAGGAAAACTCGCGAAGTTTTCGGTTAAGCTGCGGGAGAGTTAAAGAACCATAGATCTCGGGTTCTCGTTCCCCGAGAAGATTGAGGTTTGGACCATGGAGGATGAGGAGGTTCATAGCATGTTTCATGACGAAGCCCTCAAAAGCGAAAGAGCTTTCGTGATGTCTTGATTTGTGACTCCATTATCGGACTCTGTTCGCCCGAGAGCCTTCAAAAGTACGAAATGAATTTTTCCGTCCCGCACTTTCTTATCTATTGCCATGAGCGCACTCAATTCTTTTGCACCCAATTTGGCGGGGAGAGGAGGAACTGCAAAAGTTGCTAAAAACGAGTCAATCTTGTCGCAGGTCTTAGCGTCCAATTTTCCCCGTACCACTGAGAGCGCCAGCGCAAAGCGCATCCCCCAAATTACGGCCTCTCCGTGTTGGAAGGTTTCATACTTCGTAAAAGATTCTAAGGCATGGCCAAACGTATGACCAAAATTTAGGGCTTCGCGCACCCCTTTGCGATCAAATTCATCGAATGCGACCTTTTTGGCTTTCCAGATGAGAGAAGTGCGAATGGATTTGGTAAGGAACCTTGAATCGCGCGCGAGGAGTTCTTCATTGTTTCTCTCGAGAAAGGCAAAGAATTTCGGGTCAAAGGTAATGCCGTATTTGATGATTTCACCCAAGCCGGAGACAATCTCGCGGGTCGATAGCGTGGATAGAAAATCAGTGTCGCATATGACAAGCTTGGGCTGGTGGAAAGTTCCGATAAGATTTTTTCCCGTACGGTGATTGATCCCGGTTTTTCCTCCCACGGCGCTATCGACTTGTGCCAAGAGCGTGGTTGGAATGCCTACCCAATCGATGCCGCGCAAATAAGTGGAGGCCACAAAACCCGCGGCATCACCGACAGAGCCGCCACCAACTGCAAAAAGAGTCGCGTTGCGATCGGCTTTTGCGTTGAGCAATTTGCCGTAGAGCGGATAGATCGCCTCAATGTCTTTGAACGCTTCTCCTGCTGTCACAGGAATTTCGTGCGTTTCCCATCCTGCCGAAGCAAGCGCTTTGCGAACTTTTGAGCGCGCGTTTGTCAATCTTGCGTCTGAGATAATAAAAGCCCGTTTGGAGCGGCATTGCGATAGCCATTGCCCAAGCAACTGGGTTGCTCCCGAACCAATTCGAATGTCACATGAATGCGCGGCTTTTTTGGCAAATGGCACTCTGACAATTAGGGGCTTCATGATTTTCCTCTTGGGCCCTTTGCAACGCGCTTCAAAATGGCCTCCGCGATGCCTTCTGGATCCCTGTGATCTGTTTCAATTTTGAATCGAGCGCGGTTGTAGACGGGCTCGCGAAGTTCAAGAAGGGCGCGGATTTTTTCTTCGCGGACACTCTCGTTCGGAGAGTCGGCCTTAGCGAGAAGCGGGCGCTGACTTGCTCTCGGACTAAGGCGTTCGAGTAAAGTGCTGACACTTGCGCTTAAGTAGATGAGGTCACCTGCCCTTTCGATCAAACTCAGGTTATCGAGATCCATGAGGGCTCCTCCGCCTAAGGAGATAATCGTCTTTTGGCAGTAAGCGACTTTCATGATGGCTCTCTTTTCTAGATCTCGGAACGCGGCTTCTCCCTTGGTTTCAAAGATTTCCGGAATTGAGAGACCTATCTCCTCTTGGATAAGTCGATCGGTATCGACGAACTGCCAGCCTAGCTTTTTCGCGAGAATAGATCCGATCCTTGTCTTTCCAACTCCCATGAAGCCCGTCAGAAAAAAAGGACGTGATTGCCGCCCGTTCAATAGAAAATCACGTAGTCTTTCTTGTGGTATTTGTGCTTGTTCTAGAGGTCCGAACCAGATCTCCCAAGTAGCAAGTGCCTGGTAAATCAGCATATCTAACCCATCGACGGCGCGAAGCCCCTTAATTTTGGCCATTGCGTAAAAGGGGATTTTTTCGGGATTATAAACGAGGTCAAAGGCTAGTGCGCCAGGCAAGAGAGGAAATTTATCTATCGGAAAAATCCAGTCTGTCTTCATGCCTACCGAAGTTGCATTAACCAAAAGCGAGAGGGGGGTCGTAATCTTTGGCGTCTCGTCGTGGGCTAGGATGGGGACAAAGAGGGCGTGCGGGAATGTTTCTCCGATTTGCGCACATAAAATCCTTGCGCGATCGAAGTCACGGTTCAAAATGTTGACGGTCGTGGCGCCTAGTTTCCCTAAGGCATAAGCCACGGCTCTGGAGGCTCCGCCGGCGCCCCATATCAGGGCGGAATTGCCTCGTACATCACATTGATGATCCTCGAGGGTGCGAATGACGCCCAAAACGTCGGTGTTGTATCCAATCGTTCGCCCTTCAATACAGTGAACGACATTCGCGGCACCAATGCATTTTACTTCGGGAGCCAGCTGATCGAGGTGTTGCAGAATGGCTTGTTTGTGCGGGAGCGTGACATTGAGGCCGACATATTGCGGGTCAGCCTTCACTTCACTGAGTGTTAATGTCAGCTGGGAAGGCGGAACTTCCTGCGAGGTGTAATGAAAATCAGGCATCCCGACTTGCTTCGCTAAGAAGCTAAATATTACAGGGGAGAGGGAGTGAGAGACAGGAGTGCCGATGACCGCTGCTTTCATTATTGGGTGAGCTCTTCGAGGGTGTTAAAAAAATCGGGGTATGAGATTCCGACGCAATCGGCACCCTGTATGGTTGTCACTCCCTTTGCAACTAAAGAGGCAATGCTGAAACCCATGGCGATGCGATGATCATGAAAGGTGTTAATGGATGCCCCCGTTAGGAGCTGGGGGCCTTCAATCCGGAAGCCGTCTTTGCGTACTTCGACTTCGACTCCCATCGCACGTAGATTTACGGCCATCGCTTCGATTCGATCCGTCTCCTTGACTCGAAGCTCTTCTGCTCCTTCAACTTCCGTGACGCCGGTGGCTTGACTGGCGAGTACGGCGAGCAGCGGGAGTTCATCAATGAGGGTGGGGACTTCTTCTCTAGAAATTTTTACCCCTCTGAGCGCGCCGGGAACGACCGTTACCGTGCCAATAGGTTCTGGAATTTCAGACGTGATTTGAATGGTGATGTTTGCACCCATTTTTTGCAGTGCAGTGATGAAGCCGATGCGGGTGGGGTTGAGTGAAATATTTTCCATTTCAATCTTTGCCCCAGGGACTAGACTTGCGGCCGCCATCCAAAAGGCCGCAGTCGAAGGATCTCCAGGGACTGTGACTCGAGCGGCCTTTAGTCTCTGCCCGCCCTTAATGCTAATCGACGTAGGCGATAAATCTACTGTTACTCCGAAGTGCTTAAGCATGCGCTCGGTATGGTCGCGGCTGTGAATTTCTCCGCGGATTACCGTCGTCCCTTCGGCAAAAAGAGCGGCCAGCATGATCGCGGTTTTAGTTTGAGCGCTAGCAATTCTGAGATGATAGTCTATCGCGCGAAGTTTTGTGCCTTCAACGGTAAGCGGAGCGTAGTCGTCTTTCGTGAGGCTTAACTTGGCGCCCATGAGTCGCAGTGGCTCTGCCACTCGTTTCATCGGCCGTCCCACAAGAGAGGAGTCTCCGGTGAGTGTTGCGGTCACACCGCATCCTGCTAAGACGCCCATGAGTGAACGAATTGAGGTTCCAGAGTTTCCACAATCCAGGGTTCTTGTGGGGGTGAAAAACCCCTGTGCGCCCATACCGTCTACAAATATCTTGCTGCCTTCGCGGGTGAATTTTACGCCCAGATCGGCTAAGCACTTCGCCGTAGAATGAACGTCTCCGCTTTCGAGAGGGTCGATTACTTCGGTCCGCCCCTGTGCAAGTGCGCCAAAGATGAGTGCGCGGTGGGAAATTGATTTGTCCCCCGGAATTTTTGGTTTACCGCTTAAGCGAACAGCTGGATGGAGAGTTTTGATCATCGTGAATTAAGTGTATCAAGGACTGCTCTCAGTGTTGAGGGGATAATTTCAGCGGCAGGTTTTTGACGTAGCAAGCGGTTAGATACAATGGCAGCCGGATAAGCCCGTTCACCTCGCCGCCGTCGGATTTTTTCTCTGAGCTGCAAACGCTCTTAGTTTTGCCGACTTCTTGAGATTCCAGGATTTTATAGGTTGCATCGAAACTCTTGGATAACTTCTGCCTGGGCGGATTGGGTACATGAGTGCCCGAACCTCAGCGAGAAGTTGTTTCATGAACTTTTTGGGCTTTACGTTTGCTATTTTA
>JBBCAV010000428.1:0-20382 GCA_051382305.1 Bdellovibrionota bacterium FG-2 | reverse complement strand
CGCAGAGGTTAACAAAACAATCAACCTGTGTCCAGTGTATTTTTCAGAATACCGCGCATAACATTCTTGGACTCAAAAGATGTGTGTAATAGACAGGTGAAGGATCACTCCAGTATTTTTTGTTCAGAAGTGGTCGCGACCGGATTTGAAGCGGCTTCTGGAGGTAAAGTCTTGATCCCTATGTTCATGAGCCGCGTGAAGCCTAAGAATCGAAGCTTTGTGGATCGATTGGGCGTGACGGCGACACAGTCCTATATGCCAGGGGATACAGAAGTTGATCCCCGCTTTGAATTGATCGCGGAATGGCGAGATTTTAGTCGTATGCGAACAACGCGATACAAAGATGCAGTGCTTACGAAGGTGTATGAGTGGATTGAAACCAGAAATTACGCTTTTGATCCTACAGCGTTTACGGCAGCGGCCAGTCGTGTTCTGTGGGTGCTTCGTCATACGCCCTTTGTAGGACTGATGCTTGAAGAAAAGTTTCCTCCTTATATGCCCCGTAAAACGTTGGAAACCATTGGAGTCCTTAACGACACTGTGGGCCCGATTGAAGTAAAGTTGCAGGCCCAGGATGAGGCTCGGATCCGCGCGACGGGCTTTCCGATGACGGCCCATGATCTCTATGAAGAGCTGGAGCATATAAGGGAAGATGACAAGAGGGCTTATGATGCAGGTGGAAAAACGATTTTCCATAAGCTTTTTCACCCTTAAGTCTTCTGGCTTGCAAAAGTATGGGCCTTGGCCTATATCCGAGTAATTGTTCAGGTTGATGCGAGTGTAGCTCAGCGGGAGAGCACGCCCTTCACACGGGCGGGGTCACAGGTTCAATCCCTGTCACTCGCACCATTACGTTGCTAAGGGACCACACACCTTAGTGGCAATTCAACGGTTAGCGTAGTCCCTTGATCCGGCTGGCTTAAAATGCGAATGGTTCCGCCATGGGCTTCGATGATCTGTCGAGTGATGTACAGTCCAAGGCCGAGACCTCCAAAATGCCTGCTAGAGGCGGCTCTTTCGAAACGCTGAAAGAGCCGGACTTGATCCTCCGCCGAGATGCCGATACCCTGGTCTTGTACCCTAATCACTGCGGATAATTCATGGGTACGGGTAGAGATCGTGATCGGCTTTCCGGCCCCGTATTTGAGAGCATTGGACACAAGATTGACAAATACCTGTTCGATTCTGAAGCGATCCCAAAGGCCCGGTTTGTCTCCTTTCAAATCGAGCGTAATTAACGACTTCGAATTATTGATCTCTGCTTGAAGCTGGCTTAGTACCGAGCGAATAAGCGGATCAAGTTCGACCGACTCCGGATTCAACGTGAGATGGCCGGAACTGATCCGGGTGACGTCCAGCAGGTCCTCCACAAGTTTGGAAAAACGTGTGAACTGATGGTCGTTGATGGCGAGTAGTTTTTGAAGGCGGTCTTTCGGGTAGGTGGCGATGAGATTTTTTTCCACAAGCCTTTGAATGAGCTGTGTCCCTCCTTTGAGGGAAGTGAGCGGCGTCCTAAGTTCGTGCGAAGCGATTGACAGGAATTCGTCGCGGACCCTGATCGCATTCTGCGCCTCGTGCAGCAGATGTTCGTGCTCCTTATTTTGTTCCTCCACGCGGGCCAGCATATGATTGAAGGCGTCGATCAATACCGCCATTTCGTCATCGCTGTGTTTTTCGGCACGAATGGCGTAGTCCCGTTTTTCAGATATAATTCGCGCTGTCCTGGTCAATGCATACAAAGGACCTGAGACCAAGTGCTCGATCCGCCGGGAGATCCACAGCGAGATCAGCGCCGCCAGTAGGCTGATCAACAGGGTGATCAACGCGTGAAAGATGATGTCTTGCCTCATTTCCTGAAGGTCTGAGATGATCAGCAAAGTTCCAATCTGCTTGTTTTCTAGCACGATGGGTTCGTAAACCCAAAGCCGTTCGCCGATAAAATCGGAGGACCGACCGCTGGGGGAGGAGGGACATTGCGCACGCTCATCAGCTCTGGCGAAGGAACCGACCTTCTGCGGAGTCGAATCATACACGCACGCCATTACAATAGTGGGGCGCCTCGCCAGTGAGGCCAGGATTTCATCTAAGGTTTTCTTGTCGTGAAAGGTGACGGCGGCAGTGCTGGTGGAACCAATGACCTGGGCTACTGCCATGACGCTTTCGGCAAGTCGACGCTTTTCCCGTATTATGTCGTCGGTCTGCAAAGCGATTCCTGCCAAAGCAAGAGCTGTAAGAACGGTTCCCATGATGAGGATGATGATCTTCGAACGGATCGTGGCTTTAGCGAATCGCCGTGAAATCCATGTCGTAAATCGCCTTCGCTTCATTGGACCACCTCGGCGATGGCCAGCAGCTTGGAGCTGATGATGAGGCCAGAATCTTTCGCTGCTTTTAAGTTTATCTTGAGATGGATGTGGCCTCCGTCGATTTGAAGTTGGATAATGCCCCCCGCCGCTAAAAAATTAGGATTATCTCCCACGGTCAAGGTAGGGCTGGCTTTAAGGTGTGAGAGGACTTCAAGGGTTTGCTTATCGTTAGCATTGCCGTTATTGCCACCTTTGCCGCCGAGATTCAGGTAAGCGATTTGGCAAGCCGTTGCCGCAGTATCCGGAGCAAGCGTTACGACCTCCAACGTTCGCCCTTTTACTTTCTGATCTCGTACGATCGCCTCGAGGTTGTGTCTGAGCGTATCTTTGCCGATGAGGCAAATCGTGAATCGATCGGGGGACTTTTGAATCACTTGCGTGGGCCACTCAACGAATCTGCCAAAATTCAGTAAAAATGCTGATTTGACTTCCTCGATCGTGAACGGCGCGCCTAACCCCAGCGAAGGAGCGACGAGAAACGCGCAAAGTAACCCAAGCGACAGACGGTGCCTGGTCCCCTTAGAAGAGATGATAAGAAAACTCCACATAAATACTGCGCCCGGCTTGCGGCAAATCGTTCGGGATCGCGGCGCTGGGTTCACGGACGTCGGAATCAAAGAGATTGCGTACAGCAGTGGCGAGGTTGAGTTTATCAAAAAGCGCTTTGCGACGGAGAATCACATCGACGGTTGCGTAGCTTTTCAAGGGCTCGCGGGAGTCGCCGGGTTCCCGGTTCTGGGGCCCCACCCAATTGAATTGATTTCCCCACGTCCAATTCGGCATAAACGTCCAATCGTCGCGGAGGTACGCTTGGTGCTTGGGATAGTTGCCCGCAGGTTCATCCGCAGCTTCGTTGGTTGCTTTCAGGAAAGAATAGTTTCCGGTGAGATGGAGATTTGGCGTCGCTTTGATTTTGGTTTCGAATTCAAAGCCATTGCCGATTTGGCTTCCGTCGTTTTGCGCAGTTGCGGTTCCACTCGGATCTTTCAAGAATGTAATCATATCCCGCGCCTTGTAGTGAAAGAGATTGAGGCTCGCATGCCAGTTGGGCGTGAGCTGATATGCCCAGGCAAGTTCGTAAACATTGTTGGTCTCAGGTTTGAGGTTTGGATTACCCAGAGACACCGGGTTATTGATGATGTAGAGTTCGATAAAACCAGGAGCACGGAAAGCGCGGCCATAAAGAAACTTCGTGGTCAAGGCAGGCGTTGTTTTCCAGACCAAGGCCGCTCTGGGATTAAGCGTGCTTCCGAAATCCGAATAGTGGTCGTAGCGCAAGCCCGCCGTGAGCTCCCAATCGCGGGATAACTTCCATTCATTCTGCGCGTAACCGTAGAAACTGTTTCTTGAATTTTCCGGAATGTAAATCTCTGACGTATCCGCAACATCCGTGAGCCCAGGCCGGGGCGAGAAGGTTGAGGGAAAAAAGTTTGTGGAGCCCTTCACCCGATAGAGGTGAAGAAACTGGTAACCCGTCCCAAGGCGAATTCGATGATCTTCAAACCCTTTATAAATGGCTGAATTATCGAACAGGATATGCCGCTCCCAAAATTCAGGATTGCCGATGGCTCCTTCGGGGAAAACGCCGCTCCCCAGATTTGAGCCCGGCGGAAAAAGGATTAGATTCTTATCCACTTCCTGAGAGCCGTGATAGTAGGCCAGCTGGGAAGTGAAGTCCCAATTCTCATTGAGTTTTGGTTCGTGATAGGTGAGATCCACGGTGCTTCGAGCAAAGCTCGCTCTGCCATTGGGATCCAACGCTGAGGAAACGCCCTGTCCCGTGCCCGCATTGGAAAGTCCGTGATAAGAGCCCCGAAGTCGCCATTTCGTTTTTTCCAGATCCAAGAATAGCGCTAACTCTTTTGCCGAGAGATTCACGGGCCCAGGCGCTAGCGATGCACGGGTGCCCGTGAGATTGTCCAACTGGGTCTGAGCGTCCTGGGTGATCTCGCGATTTTGGCCATTGGTATTACGATAATCCGCCATGATGATGCCCTTGAGCTCTCCATACTTCTCGCTGTGCATGAGCCAAGCCTCATGAGTATTGAAACTCCCGATGTTTCCCCCCATTTCGGTTTTCTGGTTTTCGGGGCTATCGGAAGCGGTTTTGGTTACGACATTGATGACCCCCGAAAGAGCATCTGCCCCATAGAGCGCCGAACCCGGGCCGCGGATCACTTCGATTCTCGAAACCATTTTTACCGGAAGAGTGCCCAAGCGGTTCGCTCGGTCTCCACGGAAAATACTGGTAATAGGAATGCCATTGATCAAAACCAAGGTCTCGGGATTGTATCGAGTTGAAATTCCCCGGATCAAATATTTGGGGGAGTAGAGTTCCCCCGAATTTGAAACATGGAGCCCAGGCACCATTTCTAAGGCTTCTTCGACGGTCGTCGCTCCCATGGCTTCGATGTCTTGCGCGGTGATGACACTGGCGATGGCGGGAGCTTCAGGAATGGATTTATGAGATCCGGTTGCGACCGTGATGACCTGGAGTTTTATCAACTCTTCAAGTGGCATTTCAGAGAGATTCTTAAGGTCGTCCCCTGCGTCTTGAGCGCCCGCGCCGTACCCGGTAAGCGCTAGAACTGCCAACAGAGTGCATATTGCTCGTCTAATATGAAAGAATCGTGGTCGCCGCATCGTCGCCTCGCCTTGGGAGCTAGCAATGCACGTGCCGGTTTCTAACATGCTTTTTGCATTATAAGTTAGGAAATGGGCGAATTGATGAATCATGGAGAATGCCGCACTGTCTTAATCGTGGAGGATGAGGAATCGATTCGTCAGGTGCTTCAAATGATGCTGGAGATCGAAAACTACGACGTTTTGCTAGCTGCAAACGGACAAGAAGCCATGGACAAGCTGGCCACATGTGCTGAGCCGCCTTGTTTGATTCTTCTCGATCTCATGATGCCGGTCATGGATGGTTGGCAGTTTGTCGAAGCGGTGGGTAAAGTGCGCGCCTACGCGTCGACACCTGTTGTTGTAGTTACCGCGTTTAGAGACAAGGCTGGCACGATCAAGGCTGACGGCGTTATTCAGAAGCCTATCGAATTCGATCGCTTGCTGACGACGGTCAGGAAATATTGCCACGGTTCAACCAAAGGGCTTTAAATTTCGGCTTTCCCTGCCAAAACCGCGGCATTAAGCTTCACGACTTCGGTGGCGTAGTCCCAGTCGATCAAATCAGGTGTATCGCAGGCCTTGTGATAGCAGGGATTGTGGGCATTCCATTTTTCAATTGAAAGATAGGTGGGAACCCCGGCGTCGAGGAAAGAGGCATGATCGCTGCCCCAGGCGGGAGTGGTGATATTGGGAACAAGTTTGGTGTAGATCCGCGCTTGCTTACTCACCCACTCAACATAGGGAAGAAATTCCTCGTTGGTCTCGATATCCACAGTGTTGCCCTTGTTGTTATAGGCAATCATATCCATATTGATGCCGTATATGAATTTTGAAATCTCTCCAGCGGTTTGAAGGGCTTTTACATAGGCGATAGAACCCTTGAGCCCAGCCTCTTCACCGTTTGCGGCTACAAATACAAGAGTGTGTTGGGTGCGCACTGTGGACATGATCCGCGCGAGCTCAAGAAGTCCGCCCGTACCGCTTGCGTTGTCATCTGCGCCGGCCCTGTTATGGCCAACAGAATCAAGATGGGCCACTATCACTACAGCTTTTGGATTTTCGGCGGCGCCCAGTTTTTTCCTGATGATATTGCATTCCGGGTCATGTTTGCTAGTTTTGTAGCAGTGTCTCTCTGCGGTGAGCCCCAGGGAGACAAAAGTGTCATACACATAATCCATGGTCAGTTTGTTGCCTGAATCCTTCTTAGCATCGAGCTGTGCAATGTCGCGTTTTTCAAGGTTTGTAATATCAAGTATGTATTTTTTTAGTTGGTCAGGATCTGTCTATTACACACATCTTTTGAAGGAGCGAAGACATTACTGCAATGGGAAATCTGAGCGGCTCGAATTCAACTTTGTTGGGGCAGGCGTGGCTGTCAGGTGCTGAGAGATATTCTGAAGTTTGAAGCAAGAGGATAAACTGTCGCGTCCCACATAACCGGCCCCCTCTTCGTCTCAGATATTCAGGCCCCGGTCGTGCGCGTGCTTTAGCCGTTTAATTTTTCCTCGTCAACCTCCGGTGTGTGAATTTTGCCTTTCAGCCGATAACTATGACCATTGAATATGAACGATCTTGATTGTTCGAACATGCGATCGATTGTCGCATTGGCGAGGACAAGATCTGGGAAGACGGAAGGCCATTCAATGACTGCGCGGTTTGAGGTCAAGATGAGAGCGGAGGAGTGCTTGCGTCGATCCAGAAGATCGAAGACCTCCTCGGCGACCTCTCGGCTGTAAGTGACCACCCCAAAATCATCATAGATCCACAGTTTGGCGGCCAGGATCTTGCGGAACAAATCATCCAAGTTGTTTCTGAGTCTAGCTTCAATGATTTGCTTTTGGAGCTTCTTCGCAGAGGTCCAATAGACTCGATGTCCTTGGTTCGTGGCGAGGATGCCCAGCGCAGTCGCCAAATGGGATTTGCCCGTTCCTGGGGGCCCTAGAAACTGAATAATCTGATTCTGCCTGACGAATGCCAATGTCTTCAGTTCTGAGAGGCCATCGAGATCAAGATGCGGGTTAAAGTCAAAATCGAACGTCTCCCAGGTTTTGAGTACTGGGAACTTTGCCGCCTTAAGCTTCGATTTTAGACTGGACTCGCGTCGGGCATCGATCTCTCTTTCCAAGAGCGCAGAGACCCATGCCAGCGAGACCGCTTTTTTTTGTTTAGACAAGACCTCTTCAAGTTCTCTGGCTGCGGTGGGAAGCCGGAGCTGAGAACGCTGCATTCGAATCGTTTCGAGTTCCATCAATTTTTCCTCTCTTCTTACGTAATGGCCTGCGCTTGCTGCCCTGTAGGGGGTAGCGAACGTAGGCCGGGTTTTGCCTGCTCTTCAATACGTTCTTGATAAACGCTCATAGGGCGGGCGAACTTAAATGTTTCTGTTGTTTTTTGTGATTCAGTTTTTGATGTATCCGCCGTGGCGACCGGAGTAACTGGCGTGGGCGAAGAGTTTTTGGGGTATGCCGTGAGGCGAATAAGTCGCTCTACAAAACGAGAGGAAAGCTTGCCAATCTCCAGGGCGGCATCGCAAGCGGCATCAACGGCCGCGGCTGAGTATTTTTTATCCAGCGCCAACACGCCCCAAACAATGCGCGTATCGACAAAACCATCCCCCTTCATCAGGACTTCACGAATCATGCGACCGCAAGCGGGCCCAATTGCCTCAGCTCTACGAATAAAGTGAGCATTGCTTTCCTCGATCTTTTGCCACGGTTTTTTAAGGTGATCGTGAATAGCGTGTATTTGATATTGAGAGGTGATTCGATCATAGGTTTCGAGAAGGCGTCCTTGCGCAAAAATTGAAACGCGCGAAGAGGTGCCTAGAACCACCGCGTCCTTCCCCTTGAATTCGTCCGCGACGGCGTAATATTTGTTCGCAAATCTGACAAACCTATCCTGGCGAATTATGGGATAAGCAATTTCCTCACGTTCATAGGCTAAAACAGGGAGCTGCTTCAGCGTCTGGACTTCCTGACTTAGGAAAAATTCAATAGGCTTGAGACACGTCGTCCCGTGACGGCGCTCATTAGCTATGGCGCATTTACGATCCATGTAGGCTTGAGCGTGTTCGATGGAGACAAAAGTCTTTGGATAGGCTTCAAATAACCTTCGAGCAAATGGCATCATCCGCTCCACTTTTCCTTTTTTCTTCGGCTCCCCCGGAGGCAGGCATTCAATTCTAAAATTGTTGTAATGTACCGCAAACCTCTCAAATGCCGGGTTAAGAAGGGGGTCGTACATATCTGCCTTCAGTGAAAAACATTTTGGATTGTCGCTTGTCACTCGACTTGGGGTGCCCCCCAGCTCTCGCAACATGATCTCGATGGCATCGCAAGTGACGGGCACGCTATTGGTCCAAACAAGTCGAATCATGAGATAACGAGAGAAGCCCATCACGCCGACAAAGGCCCACAAAGTGCGCTTCTCACCTGTTTTTGGGTCTATGACGTCACGGAGTTTACCCCAATCTAAAATCAATGCCTCGCCCGGCAGGTGCACTATGGGGCCACTTAAATCATCGAGATTCTTCTGCTTAAGAAGCTTGTGCAGTTCATGCCTAACTAAAAAGCGATAAAAACTTGATCGAGTGATGCCGGGACATGGGAGTTCTTCGAAGACGGTGATTGGACTCCATCCTGAAATCATCCGTTCCTTGAGCCACTCCAGATGTGAAAGAAGGGCTTGGTCGACATCACTGCTCTTGTGGTGACGCCGGTCAATTATATCCGGGAATACCGCAAGCGGCATGACTGGAACTGGCTCCGTGCCTGCCGAACTGCCATCGGTTGCGAGGTAGTGTGCCCCGATGCCTTTCTTCCTGATTTCACGAACGCGGTCCTTGCCGACCTTAAGTTCCTTGCATATCGATTTGACTCCACGCCCCGCTGCCAGCCGATCCAAAATATTGCGATCCATTCGATGCCTCCCGTTTGCCTGCTTCATGCATGACCCCTCTCTTGGTTAAGTTTGGGATCAGAATAAGCGGCCGACCGAGGGCCTGGATACCTGGGAATGAACCCCTTCCGGAGGGGGCTGTTTATGTGGGAATAGAGCCCTCAAAACACGCTGCCGGGGTGGGGGCTGAATACCTGGGAATATAACCCCTAAAAAGGGGGCCGATTAGGTGGGACGGAACAACTTATGAGAAAATGTATGAAAGAGAATGTGACCCCAAATTCAGATCCGAGAATCAGCCCTCAAGTGTGATGCAGGATTCAGATTACTTCTACCTCACTCCCGATGATGTTGAGGGAATGAGGCAGATTGTGAAACGTTTTTCGAAATGAAGTCTCGCTTAAGCCTACTGTAGTGCGGCGCCGCTAATTATTCCTGCGACTTCAAAAGTTTCGGGGCTCAATTCGGATTTATACGCGTCCCAAAGACGCGCAGAATCCTGAATCGTCGGTTGTTTCATCGCGGCTAGTTTGGTGGCAATAGTTGCTGCAATCGCATTGAGCTCGTCGAGATTTTGATTGTAGATTTTGAGTGAAGCATTAGAGACTTGAAGTGAGAGCGCCTGCTCCTGAGTCATGACTGCGAATCGAGCGGTTTGTGCCCCGTCTTGGTCCAAGATCAGAAGGCCAACTCCAGTAATGACTGAGAATGCCATGGCGGTCAGTAGTCCCTCTCCGGTATTGCTTGTGAGGCCAGTAACTACTTTTGTTGCGCCGACTGCGGTAAGTGCTATCCCCCCAATTAAGATGGGTGCTCCAATAACCCCAAAAGCGCTTGTGACGCCGATTCCTATGAGCGCATGGGATTCTTTTGGTGCGGTTATGGAAGTCGCGAGAAACAGTGAAAGTACCGCAATCGAAAGACTCTTTTTGAATGTAAACATATACTTTATCCCCTTTGTTGTGGGGGTATTTAGCTTATTGTGCCGCAATGCGCAAATTGATCGTTGGAATGTGAATAATTCTTTTTAGGAATGTGTCGATGCGGCAGTGGCAGGAGAATAATGAGTGTACTAACGTGACGCGCTGTGTTATGACTGATTCGATTGAGGAACGATTTGATGAGTCACTTTATGTTTACAGTTATCAGCCTCATTGTTTTTGCTTCAGTAAATGCCTTTGCGGCTGACTGTATGCCCTGTCATTCTAATCTCGCAGAGAGCGAATATGTTCATTATCCATCAGGGGATAATAAATGTGAAATTTGTCACGCTGTTAAGCAAGAACATCGAACCCGTCAAAGGAGAGAAGACGTCACTACCGATCGCTCCAATGACACCTGTTTCAATTGCCACAGTCCGAAGGATAGTAGTCCCGTCGTTCACGGCGCTATTCAGAAGAAGGAATCCTGTATCTTTTGTCACAACCCGCATGCAAGCACTCGAAGAAGTTTCCTTAGAGCTGAGCCGGGTAAATTGTGTGTGTCTTGCCATTCAAATCTAATTCCTGCTGGGACGACCAAGCACGGCGCTTTGGAACTGGGGCGCAGCTGTTTGAACTGTCATGTGCCTCACTCAAGTTCGACTCCGACACTCTTGACTGCTCAAGGGGGCAATTGCCTCTCCTGTCACGATAAGGAGATGGGGCAAGCTCCGAATATGGCCAAGGTCATTGGCGATTTGCCGCTGTCTCACAAACCGGTCAAAGAGGGTAAATGCGTTGCTTGTCACACGCCCCATGCAAGTCGGTTTTTGCCGTTACTCAAAGACGAGTCACAAAATGAATCAAATGCGGGTAAAAAAACTTATTGGGACGACAATCTCGTTAAGATTTGTCTTCAGTGCCATGGGGCGGCGGTCTCAACGGAGTTTGTCACGAAGAATGAAACCCGCTTCCGCAGCGATGCAAAGGGGGATGCGATTCCGAATGGCAAAATTGTAGGGACGAACTTGCACCATCTCCATGTTGTAAAAAAGGGAAAAGACTGCGCCGAATGTCATGATGTGCATGGTGGGTCAAATCCACACAACATTGCCTCCGATGATTCGCCTAGAAAACATAGGAAATTCGAATTATCGGTGACACCGACGGGTGGGACCTGCGCTCATGCCTGTCATGGGAACGCCAACTATAACCGGATGAAATAGGCGGAACTGAGGGTTTATGCAAAAGAGTGGAATTATTCAGATGCTTGGCTTGGTTGCGATTTCGACTGTGTCGTCCGTTTATGCGGATACGCCGAAGGAAGATATTGTGGCTAGCGTTTATTGTCACGGCGGAGACATCATCGCGCAGCCAAGCTTAACGATAGGAGCCGGGCTAACCGAATTTCGGCTGGACAACAACGACGGGAGCACGCATGGCGAGCAGATCATGCTAATCGGAGATGAGATTTATTACCAAAACAAGAACCATAAAAACTCAGTATTGTTGGGCGCATTACCGAGTGAATACGGTGCTCAGGTATGTTCCGAAGCGGATGAGGGCTTAAGAAAAGTCGTATTGCAAAAAGATAAAAACCTTAAATTTGAAGGTTTAAGAAGAATATCGCATTGCAGATTCAATTTTCTAGGATGGCTCTTTATAGATCAAGCCTCGCAATGGAGGCGCTATCACATCAATCACCTTTTGCTAAAATCAAATGATAAATCAATCTTGATCAAGAATGACTATTATGAGCGATTTGAGTCACGCGAAGCCTGCCAGAAATCAGAACTGGAGTCACTATGAAAAAACCTAACTGGATGTTGATGATGGGCCTTTTCGTGTATCTCGGTTCTGTGACCTCCTTTGGGATGGGCAAACCTCATTTTTCTCACGTCTCAAAAGGGGGCGTCAAAGTTTTAAGTTCGATGCTAGCCGCGCGCGAGTGGCAGGTTTCTCATGACGGCGAGCTGATGGGGGGCTCGGGGGAGACTCCGGTGATCTCGCAGAAATTGAAGCTTTTCGTTTCTCATCGTTCCGATTTTCTTGAGGGCGTAAATGTCGATCAAGTGCATTTGCTCACTGAAGCCGAAGCGTTTGGTTCGGTAGCGACCCTGATGTACGTTTCTAACTCCTATAAAAACTACGTGTACGGCGAAACCATTTATCCCGCAGTTCAAGAAAGTATGGGTTGTGGTGGGTCTTATCGGTTTCTTTTGTTCATAGATCCCAAGAAACCCATCGATGGGGCCGACTGGTTTAATAGACGACTGAGTGTCGCAAGCGTGGATCCATTGTTGATGAGTTCTCTAGATAAGGTGAGTTTGTATCCCGATGACAAGGTCTGCAGCGGCGCAAATTGCAGGGCCTTGAATGAAGTGAATTTAACGCAAGCCCTATTTCCAAAGTTTATAGTTCTTGAGATTGACCCAAAGAAGCCTGAGCAGATGAACTTGGAGATCTATAGCGGAGAACTATCGGAGCGGCCCACGTACACCTTTCAATACCACACTTCGGACCCTGTCTCTCCGCCATTTACGTCTGAGTTGGGTCTGTGTACCTCCTATTCGGAACTGCAACTCAGGGCTGCGGGGCCTGGTTTCAAATGTCGGATTTCAAGCTGGGGGGCCAATGTTTACGAGCGTGTCGCCCGTGCGGGGTTTGGAGAATCGTGGAAAACTCCTGAGGGCATGATTTGGGGTGATGTACTGAGTGCAACGGATCAGGCCCATGCGGCTCAAGCGTGCGAGAAGCAGGGGGGGCGTTTACCCACGAGGGAAGACGTGAAACAGTTGTGGAGATTTAGGCGCAGCTGGGAAATGGCCGATGGAGGCACGGGCTATAATCCATACTCCACGGCCGAGATCGAAGCCATGTTGCCTCATATAAAGCAGCGCTTTTGGACCCAAGAAAAAGACAGTTACGTCGATGTTTTTAGCAAAGCCAAATATTCTAACGACAACGGCATCTTTTTCACGCTGAGTGATCAGTTTTGGGAAGGTAATATATTTACCCGTTGTGTTGTGAATCAATAGGGGTGTTTTAAGAGGGGAAGAGAAGAGCGGCGGGGAGGAAGAACGAGGAGAGGATGGGAAGCTGTCGGGAGAGGACACGAATGCCCCCTCCCACACTTGTTAACAACCCACACAGTGTGGGGAATTGATTACTTCTTTTTTGCAGCTTTTTTAGCGGTTTTCTTAGCGGGTTTTTTTGCTGCTTTTTTCTTAGTTGCCATGTGGGCTCCTTTGTTTAGGTTAGTGTCAGTTGTTGACGTTACATTTTCTAGTCTAAATGCTTAACGCGTGAGGTGCAACCTTTTTTTGCCTTCGCATTGTCCATCGAGTAGTGTCGCTTCTTGAGGAGACACTGAATGACCCGACTTCTGCATGTTGCTGATCTTCATCTGAGCACGGGTGAGGAAAAAGAATACAGTCTCGGAGTGCTTCAAGAGATCATTGAGCAGGCGAATGCGCTCAAGGCGGACTATCTCCTTCTGTGTGGCGATGTCTTTGACGATGCGGAGAGTGTTAAAGAATTGAGTGAAGCTTTTCGAAAAATCATTTCAAGATTTGGCGGAAAAACCTGCTTTATTCCCGGAAATCATGAGGTCCTCCGCGGTGCACCGGGCGGTGCAATGAATGAGTTCAAACGCTCCCGTTTCGACCCTGCTCTGGTGTTTACTGAGACTCCGGTGTCGGTGGTGCTGCTTCCCGGCGATCCAGCGGTGGAGATTCTGGCGATCCCACATCAGGATGAATACAGCGGCTATCGGGATTGGATTGCACAGGGGAAGGTTCCTCCCAAGAAGGCCAAATTTCGGATCGCGATGGCTCATGGCATGCTCTCAGGCTTGGGTTTTCCTCCACCGGACGAAGAAACGGCTGCTGGGGCGATGGATCGGGATGTTTTCTTACGGCATGAGGTCGATTACGCAGCTCTTGGGCATGTGCATACCCTCACTCAACCCATTCGGATGGGCGGCTTAATTCTTTGTTATGCAGGTTCTGCCAGAGTGCGCACGAAGAAGGAGACCGGGCCACGAGGTGGGGTGCTTATCGAATGCACGGATACGTTGACCACTAGCCGGGTTTTCTTCAAAAAAGCAGGGCAATACCGGACCTGGGACGCGCCCTTAAACTTTGATTCTACCCTTTATTCCCCCCTTTATAGTGACGAGTTTCCTCCCGAATGGGGTCCAGACGACCACGTAGAGATTCGCTTCAGTGGCCTCGTCGAGGATGAGAATCCGTTACATTTGCTGGAGACGGCGCTGACGGAGCGGTTCGTTGGGAAAACTATACGAAGGTTCTCCTTTAGCTCGGAAAACGTGATTGTGTTGGCGGGGGTGAGTGCGCTTCCCGTGGCAAAAAGGTTTTTGGAGCTTTGCGAGGCCAAGAAACCAGCGAGGGACCATGTGGCTTACCCGATATGGGAGAAGGCCCGCATGATTGGGCTACAAGAGTTGAAAAAGGTTTTATGATCGAAAAAATTCATTTGGGGCATTTTGGCAAATTCAACGAGAAGGGGTTTCCGCTTGCTCGGTGTACGCTCTTTTTTGGAAAAAATGAGGCGGGAAAGACGACACTCTTCGATGCCTTCTTTAATTCCCTTTGTTCCCCTGGAAAAGGGACGGTCTGGGGCAAGCGCATCATTTCTAGATACGGGGATAAGATTTCCGTTACGCTGAGTGGTCCCTCTGTACCCGGTGAGGTCCTTGGGGTAGGGGATTTCTTGAATGTGAACTCGATTCGCAGCGGGGATGTCACGCTGGGCGATAACGCCGACTGGGAATCTGACGTCATTAGTCGTCTGGCGGGGATTGATCTGGATGCCTTAATAGGAAAACTTGAGAAACTTTGTGCCGAAACAGGCAATAATAAGCATTTGAGGGCGATCAAGGAGACGAAACTCCAGCTGAGCCAACTTGGTAAGGATCTGCTGGGCAAAGTCGCAGAGCGCGATCAGATTTTGGGGCGGGAAAAGGAGATTTCCAATTTCGGGGAGCAGCTCAAAGAACTTACCGCTAAGATTGGCAAGTCTAATTCTGAGCTTGAAGCGCTCAAGCGGTGCCTGGTTGCTAAGAAGCACAACGCCAAAAAAGAAGAACTGATCAGGCATCGGAACTCGCTGAATTCGATTATGGCTCTCGATAAAGAGATTGAGTTGTTTTCAGGGGTGAGGAATGCGGGCGATGCCAAACCCAAAGAATTTGAGGGGCAGCGCGAAAAGTTATTGCGCGAACTTGGTGATACGCGGGCCAGCCTTGAAGAAATCAAAAAGGTGCTCTCAACGGCCAAGGAGAAGCATGACCGTCTGAATTCAGGGCTTTCCCAGTTAAAACAAATGTCCGATGAGGCGGCGGAGGCAAGTCGGTCCATCAATCAGGCCATTGCCGAGCCGAGCTTTAGTCAGCAGGTCACTTGGGTTCGTTCACGAATCGGCATGGCTTTTGGGGCGTTGATGATCGGGGTCATTCTTGCGTTCTTAACCCAAAGTCCGCTTGATCTGATCTGTATCGGGGTTGGCGTGGTTGTGGCCTGCGGTCTTGGGTTTTGGGCAAGAAGAAGTGAGATGGTAAAGGACGTTCAGGCGCTGGAAACCAAACTGGGTGGCCTAGCAAACCGGTGGAACGTCATGTATAGCTCTCATCCTATTGAGGGCCGCAACTCCTCTGCTGCCCTGGGGGTCTTGAGCGAGATCGTCAATGCGCACCGTCTTCTCGAAACTCAGATTCTTGAGTCAGTCCAAACGGTGGCGAGCAGTAAAGAGGAGCTTCACAAGAAGTCGATGACGCTTGAAGAGGCTGACAGGGCTCTGAAGATTGTTTTGGACGATGAAGCTTCTTTTTATAGGAGCATCGGAGTCCAAGGCAAGGATGCCTATCTGATTAAGAAGGCAGAATTAGCGCAAAAGACCAGCCAGCTTCTCGAGAAGAAGGGGCTTCTCCCGGCGGAGCTCGGGGCGCTCTCGGTCATTGAGGCGTCAGTGCTTGTCGAAACCCAGATTAGGTCGCTCGAGACATTGGATGAGGGAGAGGTCCCCGAGGACTTCATGACTGATACCAGTCTTCAGGAGCTGGAAAAAAGGATCGTCGCAAAATTGACGGCCCATGAAAAACTCCGCGCGGAGTTTGCAGAGCGAGATAAGAAACAGGAGGGGTCGTCAAGCCTTCTGAAGGGAGAGATGAAGGGCATTCCCGAGGCGATTCTCCGACTGGAAGCGGATCTTGCCGGGGCTCAGGCAGAGCTTTTGGAGCTTGAAAGCGACAAGAAGGGGGCGCGCATGGCAGCCGATCTTTTTTCAGAGCTGAAAAGGGATTCTTCTCATCGGCTGGATGGCGTGAACATGCGCGTACAAGAGTTGATCAGACTCGCTTTGGGGCAAGAGCGGTTTGTAGCCACTTCTGGGTTTAATGATTCTTTAGTTTTTATGGGGGATGCGGGCGGGGTGAGTCGGGAGGCTCAGAATTTGTCACAGGGGACTCGTGATCTTTTGTTGCTGGCCGTGAAGATCGCGCTCTCGGAGCAGTTAAAGAGCCCACTTCCTGTGCTACTGCTCGATGAGCCTTTTCTAAGTATGGATAAGGAGCGTGAGGTGCAGGCGCTCAAAATGATCGCGGAATTTCAGAAAAAGAGTGAATGGCAAGTGATTATCTTTACTAAAGAAGAAAGTATCAAGGCAGCGGTCCGCGAGATTTTCGGGGGGGCGGCAGTGCATGAACTGGACGTTGGGAGCCCGTAGTGCCGGGGCCCGCCTATCGAAGGAGTTCGAGCAACTGTTCATAAGTGATTTGTTTGTAGAGGTAGTCCTTGAGGTGCTTGGGTAAGGTGTCTTGGTTAATGTGGAACTGCCCTTCGCCCTTGTTCCCCTTATGTTGCTTGTCTGAATAGTTGAGGTTTTCTTTGGTGATATCGTGACTCCCAATTTTGAAGATTAAGACCACATCATGAAAAAATAGGCCGTAATACAAGCTGTCAAACTGATCCTTTTTTATCTGCTGAATATTGCAGTCGAAAGTGAAATTCTTCCAGCTCTTGAAGCTTACCTGTCTATTTTCCGCTAGCTCGTCTTCAATGCCCTTGAGAACGGTTTCTTCCGAAAGGGTTCGGTCATTTTTCTTTCTGACCGTTGAAAATTTGACCTCGATCAGGTGGTTCTTATCCTCGTCATAAAGGTCATGGAATAGACTCCTGCCTTTTCCACAACTGATGAGGCGCTGAATCATCAGTTCGGCGACCTTCCCGAGCCTTCTCGTCTTTAAGTTAAAGATACCGTCTCTGAATTTGTTGGCGTTCATAATATTCCCAACGATGCCGAGCGGTTTCCCTCTTGTCAATCCATTGAAAGTTTTGCTTGTGGGGAACATTGGGAGGCTGGTAGGTTGGCCGCATATGCACATAAACGATGCGGCCAGTTTGTTGGAGGTGTCACCCGCGACCCTAAGAAACTGGGTGAAATCCGGATTGGTTCCCGCATGTAAATCAAGCCGCGGACTTTGTTTTCTTGAGGCAGATGTCACCACGCTTAAGGGAAAAATATCGCTGGGCGAAGTTCGCCGCTTGCGAAAGCGGGCCAATAAGAACCAAAATACCCAAACGCACTCCCATTCGGAGCTTTTGGAGAACAAGGGCAATGAGCTGCCACTGCTTGGGCTGATTTCCCGTCTTTCTTTTGACTCTTTTGAACCCAAAGATCTTTTGCTGGCGCTCTATTTTCGCCATTTGGAAGCCCTAAACTTGATTTCGTTTCGGGGCAGCAAACTCAAGGTTCAGGCGGCTCATCTCCATGACGAGATACGGGATTGGGGCGTCGATATTCAATGCGAGACTTTTGGTAAGACGTATGCCTGGGTCGGTTCCGCTGAGTTGGATTTTTCAGATAATACCCTGGGCTTTGTTTATCAAACCTTAAGCCTGGTCGGAGATAAACAAAAAGGTGGCGCCTATTATACGCCCCCGAGTCTAATTCGGAAGATGGCGACAGAAACCGTCACGTCAGTTGGAACCTTTTTCGACCCCTGCTGCGGCAGCGGTAGCTTCTTGATCGAAGCCTTTGTGCGGCTTCAGGCAATCGGTGGTGAATCACCGCATGAGATGATATTTGGCGCCGATTTGGATATGAATGCAGTGTTGGTCGCAAGAGCTAATCTCACGCTGGTCAGCGCGGGCAAATCAAATTCAGTTAAACAAATAGTTTGTTGCGACTCTTTGCAGGACCCCCAGTTTAGCGGGGGTTTTCGTTTTATTTGCACAAACCCCCCTTGGGGCGGGAATTTTGCGCCCGATTATGAAACCTGCTTGAAACAGCAGTATGCTGAAATTAAATCCGGTGAATCATTCTCCTATTTCATAGCGAAGTCGTTGGAAATGCTGGCTCCCGAGGGTGTTCTGTCGTTTGTGCTTCCAGAGTCATTTTTGAATGTAAAGCTTCATAGCGACATTAGGAGATTCGTTCTCAAGAATTATGATTTGAAGGCGGTAAAAGCGGTTTCTGAGAAATTCTCTGGCGTCTTTACGAAGGCCATCACTATCACGGTAAGCAATACCGCGCCCCAAGCAGAAAGTTTGGTTTTGATTGAAAACAAATCGCTCCTTCGGAAGCCGGTTTCCGAATTGATTGCTGACGAAGAGAGTTGCATTCCCTTTGGCTTAGACGAAGTTGGCGACAGGCTCTTAAAGCATATGGAGGCGCAGGCAGCGTTCTTCTTAAAAGGAAATGCTGATTGGGCGCTTGGAATTGTGACGGGGGATAACGAGAGGTTTCTGTCGGACGCTCCCAAAAATAGGTTTGAGTGTATCCTTAAGGGCACGGATGTGTTTCGTTTTCGCCTTAGCACCCCCGGCACTCATCTGCTTTTTAAGAAAGACGAATTGCAGCAAGTGGCTCCAGAGGATAAATATCGAGTCGCGGAGAAGCTTGTTTACCGGTTTATTTGTAAAGAATTGGTTTTTGCAATCGACCGCGGACAGCGCTTAACCCTCAATAGTGCTAACGTCCTTTTGCCGCGGTTGCCCGGCTATTCGCTGCGGGCAATTTGTGGGATTTTGAACTCTCAGCTCGGACAGTTCTATTATCAGAACAAATTCAATTCGATAAAGACGCTGCGTGGAAATCTGGAAAAGTTTCCGTTTCCTGCGCCCCAACAGCCCATTATGGATCAGATTGAGGAGATTGTGCGGCAGCTTGAGAGCGGCTTCAGTTCTGATGTTTTTGGGGAACTTAACAGCGCAGTGCTTGAGTTGTATCAGGTACCTGCGAAGGCCCGCGTTCCGGTCGTGTCGCTAGGGCTCTCTGAAACTTTCAACTAAGGTGAGGGGAAGCTGTCGGGAGAGGACACGGGTGCCGCCTCCCACACTTGTTAATGACCCACATAGTGTGGGGAAGGGTTTACTTCTTCTTAGCAGCTTTTTTCTTGGTTGCCATGTTGGCTCCTTTGGTTAGTTGTTGATGTTACGTTTTGATTCTAAAGACATAACGCGTAAGGTGCAACTGTTTTTTTTGCAGTGCAGTCGTTGTGAGTTTGCATCGTACTTGCAACATGGAACTGGAACTCAGTTTAAAATCGGAGGAAACCTAAATGTTGCGAAGAGCATATGCAGTTTGGAATGGTGGGTTGAAAAACGGAAGTGGAACCCTGACGACGGAGAGCAAGGTGCTTTCCGAAGTTCCCTATTCGTTTGGGACGCGTTTTGAGAATGACCCAGGGACGAATCCTGAAGAGCTGGTTGCCGCAGCTCATGCGGCATGTTTTTCGATGGCCCTTTCTGCTGACTTGGAAAAAATGGGCGCCTCTTCAAAAAGTGTGAGCACGAGTGCGGTCCTCACTTTAGAAAAAGACGGTTCGGGTTGGAAGATCAGCGAAATCCACCTTGACGTTAGCGCGGACGTTTCCACGATCTCGCAAGAAAAATTCGTAATGCTTGCAGAAACCGCGAAAACGAATTGCCCGATTTCAAAACTTGTAAAGGCGAGAGTGACCATGAATGCCGCCCTTAAGCAAAAGGCGGCATAGGCCTCAGATCGCATTCCAAAAGTCTGCGACTTCTTTCAAAATGCCTGCCGACACGACTTCGCTTGCGTGCGTATCAAACCAGTCCTTGGGCATTGAACGCGCATAGCTTGGCTGTACGAAGCGACTGTCCATCAGGACGATGAGTCCTCGGTAAGTTTCAGAACGAATCACCCGGCCCGCGGCTTGAATCGCCTTGGCCATCGCGGGAATGTTGTAAGCATAATCGAATCCGGCCCCGTAGTGTTCCTGATAGTACTGCCTCATCTGCTCGCGTTCGAGATCGAAGTTCGGAAGCGGCGGCCCCACCACGAACGCGCCGATCACCATCTCGCTTCGGTAATCCACGCCCTCCGAAAAAGTGCCGCCTTGAACGGCAGTGTCCTTTTTCGGACCGTGCGCAACCTGACATAAATCAGTTTTTCACCCCCGCGTGAGTTTTTTTTCATTTTTAGCTGACGACTAAAATTCACCTGAGGCAAACTCTCTACCGGATAACGTGATCCCAATTGGCTCCGGAAAAAGGCGCTACAAAAAGGGTCAGTAAGAGAGCCTCAGAAAT
>JBBCAV010000427.1:0-8839 GCA_051382305.1 Bdellovibrionota bacterium FG-2 | reverse complement strand
GAAGTGCGTGATGTAGTTTTCGATAACCATAGGTTGGAAACTTAACATGGACCGAATCAATGAGGTCCTTCGTCTCAAGGTCTTTCGCTTCACGAAGTTTTGCCTTTGGCTCGTTTTTGAGCCGATAATAAAACGTTGATCTGGCGAGACCCATTATTTTGCATCCTTGCGAAACTGATCGACGTTTAGGCCGGTGATCACGGCAGTATCTAACTTCTTCCTGCGTTGTGCTGACGCCTGGCTTTTTTTTAAAAACTCACGGTCCGCATGGGCCTCCGCCAAAAGCACTTTGTAACGCTCTAGCTCCTTCTCAAGGTTACGCTCTTTTTTGCTTGGGGCATCATTCAGCGTGCCGCCACGGAACTTGTCCCGCCATTGATTGATGAGTCCCGGGGATATCTCATGCTTCCGAGCAGCCGCAGAAAGGCTAATACTCCCGCTTTCCACCTCATGGACGACCTGTCTCTTGAATCCAACTTCAAACTGACGCTTTCTCTTTCGAACTTCTGACATGGGCTTATAACTCCTGACCCAGGAAGCCTTATACCATAAAGCCGGGGGGTCTGTTTGGAGCCTTTAAGCCCTACTTATCTTTTAGCTAAATCTGTCCAAAGGAAGGGGCGCACTCTAAATCGCCAGTTCCAATATGAAGGAGGTGATGACAATGGCAATACAACCAAAGGAGCTGGCTCAAAGACTTAGGGCGATTTTAATAATGCCATTTGGTGGAAAAATGGAAGGTCGGTATTTTATCAGTCGAACTCGATTGATCGAGCTGACTCAAGGCAAAACGATTCGTGAGGAGTACGTACGGGAGCTTCAGGATGAGTCTTTAGAAATAGGGATTGTCCTTATTGAAATAGGTGATGGCTTTTGTGTCATTGAGTTGAGTGTACTTGATAGCTATCGTTCGGTGCTGCCGAACATCGTGACTAAGCTGAATTCAAATCAAGGAGCGAAAAGCTGATGGCGTCTCACTTTGCCCAATCGAGAGTTTGATAACCACTTTTGATTTTTGTCCTACTTGACGGAGACATTCTTCACAAGCGTCGAAGGTTATGCCATCTGTGCGGACATCATCAATGAGGATGAACTCGCAAATGAAAGCGTTGACCTGATAATCGCAGAAGTTCCCGCAGAGCCTGATAAATATTCAAGTTTGGCTACATTTTTCTCTCGCGTTCTGCGACCAGGGGGATCCGCACTCTTTATGACCAAACAATTTGAAACAAGAAGGATAAGGCGGGCCTTGAAAGATAGGTTGGTATTCATCGCCACTATTTGTGATCTCTCACATGGCGGGCAACATCATCCGAAGTTAAGTTCGGGATGGCGGCCTATACTTTGGTTTTCTAAAGGGGAGTATGAAGGTCATAAGAAGATTTCGGATCTTGTGAAGCCGAATAAGAGTTTGGCAGGCACTGCTCAAGAACAAGTCATTGCCGAACTTATCTGTACCCGATTTTGTGCTGAAGGTGAAACGGTCCTTGACCCATTCCTCACGAACGGAGACATCGCTGCTGTAGCCTTCCGCAGCCGTATGCAGTTTGTAGGAATCTCTGCCGACCAACAGGCCATTGAGGCCGCAAAGCGCCAGATCGGAGCGCCCAGTGTCAGCTAAGACAGGAATCGAGTGGGCGGATATAACCTGGAACGTCGCTACTGGGTGCAATAAAGTTAGTCCGGGGTGTCAATTCTGTTATGCCAAGCCACTCGTCGACGGAAGATTGAGAAGGTAGCCGGGCTGTTTCATGTTGTTAAGAATATTCATGCCTCTCCTGCGTTGGTCCCGATTGATGGTTCCACGATGCTATGTGCTCTCGATGTTGGAGATGCTCTCAAGCGGCATGCGTTAGCGGTTTTCAGTTTGATGGAAACTGATCCTGACTTAGAAAATGCAAAGTATATTTTGCGCTGGATTCAGCGCAAAGGACTGATCGAGTTTTCTCACCGAAATTGCCATCACGATTTGAAAGATCGCTTTAACAAATCAGAGCTACTAAAGGAACCACTTAAAATTCTTGAAGATCGACATTTCATTCGCAAAGCCCGTCAAGATACTTCGATGGGGCGTCCTAGCCTCAGATACGAAGTCAATCCCAGTTTGATTACGGAGGGAGCATGAAGAAGGGTGTGGCAAGTTCGGTTTTGTGGGGTTCTGTAGGGGAACGCCAACTAACGTGCCCCCATTGTTCGTGATTTGACTTTCTATGCACCGGGTAGACTTTCGCTAGGTCGAAACCCTACAGACTATAATGTCAGCTCTGAGATGGCGTTTATGCTTACCGGCTTTGGAATCGATCTGGAAGCCCGGTCCACATTTGGGCACCAAGCCTTGCATTGGACCTTGCGTGAAAGAAGTTGGGAAGTTGCGGAGATTCTTATCGACGCAGGTGCGCCAGTGGATGATCTTGATGGACTCGGAAAGACGCCCTTGATGCTTGCAACGAATTGGCCCGAGTTGGTCGAAATCTTAATATTGAGGGGTGCTAATGTAAATTATGTCGCTTCGAACGGTTGGACTCCTTTGAATCGAGCCGCATTATCTGGGGGGCCGCATTCCTTCGAAAGTGTAAAAATTCTTCTGGTCGCAGGAGCGCGAAGCGACCTCGGGTCCATTTGGGGAAAAACGCTTCTTGATACTTTGCGCTACGAGAAATGCGGATTGTTGCGGGATGACCGCCTCGCAATGATTAAACTGATTCAAGGCTAATCCCTCCACTTATTCCCAACCGCCTACCTTATTCTCAATAGCGCGCCCTGAGTTTTTCCTGGGGCGCACCGTGCTCGCACGTCCTGTCGTCAACCTAATTCACAAACAACGCAGTACCTCACCCGAAAGGAATCACTATGTCGTTCACCGATCTCAATGCATCCCAACGTTGGCTTTACGCCGGCAACCTCTTTTTGATCGCCGGAACCGCCGCCATTTCCATAGGCCATCTCTTGGCCTTGGTCGCGGAGGGACGCATCCCTCTACAAACTCAATCTCAACCTGGAGGAAATTATGGAAACACATCACCTGCAGCGGGCTCAAGCCGCGCCCGCGACTATTTCGGTAGTTGATCATCACTTTAAGCGTTTGGCGGATCACCGGAGGGGCTGTGCTAGTTTTCGCCCGGCCCTTTTTGATCTGAGCCCCAGATGGCAGTGGTGGCCGCTTACCATTTTGAATAAGCGCATGCCGCCACCCGCGATGCCGTATCCGAGAATTGATTTCGCCCAAGGCTTCCCCGAGGGCGCTGCACCGCTAAGAATGCTTCGTCAGTGTCTTGGTGGAGATGAGCGCAAATTTGATGGATTCCTTGATTGGCTCCTCTTCAATTTCGGCGCTTATGATCAACGAGAGTTAGCGATGCATAATCGGTTACGAGCCTTGCCCAATCGAGGGTGTAAAGGATCTGACCGGTACCGCCTTCAAGAGCGGCATACTCTTTATAAAGTGAACCTACCGAAATCAGAAGATTTGACATTGAGGCCTGCAGATCCATCAAAGGCCTAATTGTTTCATTGTAGCGGTTCTGTTTTGTAAGAAACTCCGCAGTCGAAAGCTCTGAATCCGAAGTCGCTTGGTCCAATTCGTTACTAGCAGTGCGATATTCTCCTCGGCTATTGTGGTCCCAAAGTTCCCAGCACCAGGCCCAAGAGGGGACAATCCTTGGAAACACCCGGTGGCTCTTGAGAGGACCCTCTCCTATGATCAAGATCCATCTTCGTTGGCTTATTACCCGGTGAGTCCCGCAGTAAAGCCACAATGGCAGGGAGTGTCCGACATTGTTCTGGATCAGGAACAGTCAGCTGTGTCAGCTTGTTTAGAGGAGCAGCACGTTGAGATTACCGCTTCCCTCGGGCTGTCACTCTACGCTGACGAAGCTATTTTAAGATTCTGTGGAGAATGCGGCTGCAGCGTGATCGATGGCCGCAAGTGGAACATGGATGCGTCGGGGCCTGTTTTGCTGTCGTATGAGAGAGGACTCTGAAGCGGGGGAGTATCCCGCTATTTTTGAATTCCCGTCATTTGATACTCATATTCGGCGATTTTCTTTTGATAGAGGTAAAAGACAAGTTTAGTGAGCAGTTTAGTCTGCGGATCGAAGTCGAGATCAAAGTCAAAAAACCAGCGTGGAATCTTGATCGAACTGCCGTTGCTATGATTCATCAAGTCGGACAGGCTTTTGAATTGATCCCTGTTCGATTGGAGAATAAAAAAAGCCAGCGTGCCAAATTCAGCTTCGGCAGAAGAAATGGGATATTCTTTCGAAATCGTCTTCAGCACTGTCTCGCTGGTGTGCTTGCGGTAGCTGATGTTGCAAGGGGCATTTCTCATCGTCAATCCGCCTTCATGGGCCTCTCACAAACTGGGTAGGCTTGTTTGAATGATGTGAGCGAGATAGGTGAGGGGCATCCGATTCATGGTGAAGTACTCGTCTGCGAGTACCTGTGGATTGGTGACAGACATAGAATTGCCTATGACAAGTTTCGCGGGACCATTTACAAAGAACCCCAATCCGCTGGAGTAGCCAAATTTAACCCCCATTGTTTCACCACCTGAATAGGTGGCTTCCATGTCATTGTTTTTTATTCCCGTTGAACCTTTGTCGAGATACTTCACGTGAATGTACTCGGGTTTTGTATGCTCGACTTGAAGGGTGTGCTCGTTTCGTAATTCCCCATCTTTGTATTCGTGCTGCTTTATGATGCTCGAGTAGGATTGGATCGTCGCATATTCTTTCAGAAAGTTTTCCACGCAGGTCATGGCCTCTGGCTGCGTTTGAGCTTTGACATTGCCACCAATAAAAAGACTCGTGAGAAGGAAAATTGAAAGCGTCCTTTTTAAGAAGTTTATCTGATTCATAGATCTCTCGCTGTTTGATATTGATGAGTTAGGCATCCTGCGGGTCCCAAGGCGGCGCTTTTCCCAGTACACCTTTAAGCCATTTGAAGCCCCTAAACTGCACAGGCTCGTAACCGGTCACCAAGTACACTGCTTGGAAGCCACGCTTACTAATTCGTTGGGAAACGGCCTCACCTCGTTCTCCGTTGGCTAAGTTGGCATCGACGTAGATTGGCGTATCGTGATCTACACTCTCAGAGAATTCGGAGAAGCTCTTTTCGTCAAAAAAGCAAAGGAGCTGTTTGCCATTATTTTTCGCGGACATTTTCCAAGTCGAATGAACTAATGAGTCGTCATCAATCAGGATGGCGTCATAGAGTTGAGCTTCCTGGATTAAATGAATTGGGACAAACCCAGCCATATTTTTTGGAAGCATTCGAACGCCAATTCGCTGGGCGCGTTCCGCTACCGCAGCCTCTTCATAGCGGCTGGTGACTAGAACCGCCTTGCCAGAGAGTCCTAGTGATTCAATCAAATCTAATCCATTCTTGGCGTGTCCAATAAACTCGTAGTCAATGAGATACGTGCCTACATCTACGAGCGATTTTTCTTGGAAGGCTTTTTCCAATTCATCGGGAGTTGAAAAGCTGACTTGCCGAATCCCACTTTGATCCGCGCGAATTGATTGCAAGCGCCCATTCCAGATCTGGTGAATTGAGATATCGTCATCCACTACGATGAGAACCCTATTTTCTTGGAGAGTGAGCTTCTCAAGAAACCATCCGGGCGCAGGCGCTCTGGGTAAAGTTAACGAAACCGTGGCCCCTTTTCCAAGCTCCGACTCTATCGAAATGCATCCCCCTAGTCTTTCGAGAGTCGACTTGGCATGTGCTAATCCAAGACCAAAGCCATCTTGTTTTTCAAAAGAAGCACCCGGGGACATTAATTTCGGAATGATCTGAGGGGGGATGCCTTTCCCAGTGTTACGAACTTTAATAACAACCTGCTCAGCACTTCCCTCAATTATGATAGAGATGGCTCCTTCTTGGCCGACGGCTTCTACTGCGTTATTGATTAGGTTAGAAAGGGTGCGTTTTAGTTCCGAAGGTTGAATGTTTGCAAAAAGTCCATGATGTCCATTGCCAAGAATGACTTGGATCTCAATGCCAATTCGATCGCGATATTGCATTCTCTTTTCAGAGATCAGCATCTCCAATAGGCTGGAAATTAAGTGAGGGGAAAAGGCCTCTTTCGATTCTGAAACTTTGGATTTCGCAAGTGGCCCCAGTTCTTTACTGTGCCTCAATAGGCCGTTTGCGATATCATTAATTCTTTGAATAGCCTGACGGATTAGAACTCTCTTGTCTTCTGCTACGTGATTCAGAGAGTTGACAACCATGTTGAGGGCGCTAAGAGGGGATCGTATGTCATGAGCAACCTGGGACGAAAAACTCGCGATGGCGATGGCCGTCTCACGCTCAAGTAGGGACTTTTCAAGGGAGCTGATTTTTCTTTGCTTCTTTTCAAGGGTCAATGTTAGGCCCGCGGCAATAAGATAGAAAAGAAACCCCACCCCGCTTAAGGGGATTTCTATTGCAGCTTGTCGGACCATTTGAACCATATCGAAAATCCCAAAAAGGACTATTGAGAGACCTGTCGCCAAAAGTGGGATTAGAATTCTGCGATTTTCGCGATTGAGTTTGTGGCTCATTTGCCAAGTTAGAAAAAAAGCGTAAGGTCCAGACAAAAGAGTAATTGGAACCAAGAGCCACATTACCAGCCCTGCCTGGCGCATGTTAACCCCGTGGCCGGGAAATAAAAGAGCACTTAGGGAGACAGCGGCAAGCGCGTAGGTAAAAAACTTTCTATTTTGTCGGGTCAGCAGGTACTCGGCAAACCGAAGGGCGAACATTACAGTGAAGCCTAGGATAACAATGTGGACTTTGAGCCAAATGGTGGCGTGCGAATAATCAGTTCGATAAGGATAGAAGGAATTAAAAAACTGAAGTGCCGCTGTGGCTAAACCTAGTGGCAATACTGTGAGGACAGCCAACTGACGGTCTTCTTTTTCGGTAAGTGAAGTTAGTAAAAGTAGAGTAAGTCCCAAAGCAAATAGCGCTGGCAGTACTTCGTTAGGGCTGGGGGTCGCGTTGGGTGTATCGTCGATAATCGCTGGAAAGCCCTCTTCAAAACCAACGTTTCCTGCTTCTTCGGCTACAAATTTGACAGCAACTACATGAAGGTTTGCGTTCACCCTTTTTAGAGTGACGGAGGGGAAAAAGTAGGCTCGCTGGGTCGATCGTGTCCAAGGCGATGAGTTTTCGGATTCGGAAGGAATGGTTGTCCCAACTAAGTCCCCATTTAAGTACGTTTTGTCCCAGGTTGTCGCCGAGCCGAGCGAAAGTATGGGCTGGGTGGATACTTTTTCAGGGGCATGAATTTGGCATCTGAACCAAGTGGATTCGCCCTGCTTTAAGTAGGCCTGGCGGCCCTTGTTCCAGTTTGAGTCATTGAATTTGAGCGCAGAAAATTCGGCTGTCCCGCTCTCTATCGAATAGGAACAGTCTGGGGTTTCGGAAGCGGTGGCAAGGGTCCCCGTCGAAATGAAAAACAGAACAATATAAGCCAGAAGGAACTTTTGTTGAGAAGATATCGTTAGGTTTTCCATTGGACTATAAGTGTAAGCAGCGCCTGGAAAAATGTGAATACAAATTGAAACCCGATCAGGTAATGACTAGCTGCTTCCAGTTTTTGCTGAGGCAGCTTCAAGTAGGACGAAACTAAGAGAAACATGCCGAGGCGATGAGCGAGCAATCCCAAAAATATAAGTGGGATGATTTTTGTCGTCACCAAAAGGATGACCAGGAGCGCGACCAAGAAGCCCACAGTTGCGAAAAAAAGGAGTAGCTGTGATCTCGAAAGGCATGCGGGGAGGGTTCTTACACCTGCTTGAATATCTCCAGGTAGATCCCTCAGATCCCAAAGAACTTCAATCTCAAGTGTACCGATAAGAAGGTAAACAAAGAGAAAAATGCATGGAATACTGTATGCTGCGCCCTCAGAAAAAAGCGGTGGCAACAGAACAGTAGTGAACGCCCAGACCGCTGAGGGGACGATTCCCTTCAGGTAGGTCATTTCCTTTAGTCGTCTGCCAAAAGGCACTTTTGAATAGCAAAGGCCAACGCCGAGCAAAGCAAGCGAGCAAATCAGGGCAGGGGTTCCGTGACCCCAAGCCAAAGTCACAATAAGGAACGTGGGTAGAAGGACTCCAAGCGCTAGGATTTTAATTCTTCTTTGGATCATCCAAGAGTGCTCAGACGGTGAATTGATGCAATCCTCTCTGGGATCGCTGATGCGATTGAAAAGATAAATTGCGCTGCACAAAAGGAATACAACGGCTAATGCTGAAGGACTAATCCTCTCCTGTAATATGAAGGCGGATGAAAACGCCAAAAGTACTGCCGTTAAGGACACGTGAAGGCGCAAGGCAAGGAGTCGACTAAAGGATACCGTTTGCATGGAAGTTAGTTACCTAATTGATAATGAAGGTACACTACCGGCAGAATTCGTTAAAGGTTCGTTTCCCCTTCTTGAGAGAACCCACAAACCGCACTGCGTATTGACTCAGAAAGAAGTGCTACCAAGCTGCGGGGCATTGATTTTACATAATTCTCAATCATGATGCCTCCCGGATTTTAGATTTCCTAAGCTCTTCAAAAAAATTCTTAAGTTTGACTTCGAGGTCCTTCTTGAGCTTGAAAGGATTCAAGACAAGCATCTGCCTCGTGAGTCTCTCTTTTTGCTCTTCGGTTAAGTGCGAACTTTTCTTTAGCCGATTGTACGCTGTCTGCGGAGCGTCGTATTTTTTTACGATCTTCGCTCCAACACGAATTTTTTCTTTGAGCTTAAACGACGGCATGAAGAAGTTCTGTAAAGGGTTCCAGCACGTTTTATAGATATCGTTCATGAGTCCGATAAGTCTCGGATCCTCGATACGCTCATAGC
>JBBCAV010000426.1:0-2781 GCA_051382305.1 Bdellovibrionota bacterium FG-2 | reverse complement strand
ATCTTGCCATGCTCGCTCACAAAAGATTGCATCATCCGAGAATCTTTATAATCCATAATGAAGTCTGTATCGGCGCAAAAACGGCAAAGTTTCCGACGGTGAAAACCGCCGCCCCGACTGCCATCCTTATCGCCGCCCCGACTGCCATCGCGATCGCCGCCGCGGTCCCTATCGCCGCCCCTGTCTCCGCCTCTATCACTGTCGTGCCTATCACTTTTATTGTAACCCATAAAAATCTCCAACCTTATTCAGAATCGTGTTCAGAACCCATCATGTCGCTATAATCAACTTCAACATGCTCGTGCATCCGACGTTCAGCCTGACGCTCTTCGCGACGGGCCTCACGCTCATCTTCACGACGCTTCGCTGCAGCTTGAGCATCGACACGTGATTTGCGATAAATTTCAGCATCAAACTCTTCTGCGAGGTTGACCGTCAAGAAACGCAAAACATGGTCATGAATGCGAAGGTTTCGCTCGATTTCATGAACGACGCCGCCCTTGCCGGAATACACCGTAAAGGTATAGTGACCGCGTGTTTCTTTCTGAATTGTATAGGCGAGCTTGCGCTTGCCCCAATCTTCAGACAACACGACTGAGCCTCCAAAAGAGGTCACAATTGTAGCGATTTTTTCTTGAAGCGTCTTAAGACCCTCATCGGTCATCTCAGCACGCGTAATAACAGTAGTTTCGTAGCCCGGGATCTTCGCCCCAGGGGTATTAGTTTCTAGAGACATTTTTTCTCCTTGTGGTTAGTGGGAAGAGTATTACTCCTGCCTTTCTTCCCAAAAGCCCTTACCTTTCAAACAAGCGGGTAAGAGCAAGGCGGTTCTTTAGTAACACATGTTTGCCATAATGCAAAAAGGAAATAGGTATAGAAATTGAAGCGGATACGCTGTGAAATCCTATACCCGACTATTCCCGCCGCTTTTTGCTACCGTCGTCCTCATCGACATCGGAATTGAACTCCTGAGCAAGTACTTTGCTGACGGGCGGTTAGGCTATGGATTATATCTGATAGACGGCCTCCTGGTCTCTATAGCTCTCTATCCCGCAATTCGACGCTTTGTTTACGCCCCCCTCGCCAAGGAAGTCGCCAAACGAAACCGTGCAGAATTGGAATTTCGCAACATCTTTGAGTCCAGTCCTAACGCACTCCTCACAATCGAAGCCACCCATGGAACCATCACAAAGGTCAACCCACAGGCTGAAGAACTCTTTGGATATCGCGCCGACGAACTCCTTGGGAAACCGATCGAAATTCTAGTACCTAGAACCATCCGCGACAAGCACGTCGCGCTAAGAGCCAGTTATGTTTCGAATCCACAAGCCCGCCCCTTAGGAAAAGGCCGTGACCTCTATGCCGAGAGAAAAGACGGGAGCCAAGTTCCTGTCGAAATCGCTCTGACCCCCATTTTCGATCATCAGCTCGTTGTTCTCACCACGGTCACCGACATTCACGTTCGCAAAGAGACGGAACGACAGCGGGATGAGGCTCTCCGAGCACAAGAAGAGCTCATTGCCGTGGTCTCGCACGAAATCAAGAACCCACTCACCACAATGATGAGCGCCCTCGAACTCCTTAAACGCGCTCTTCCAGCCCAAGAGCCAAATGGTCGAGACCAAAAGCTCGTCAAACAGATTCATTTATCGATTATGCGAGTCATCGACATCACTTCAGACCTTTTGGATCTGAGCCGAATCGAGGCAGGGTATCTCTCATTGGCTCCGGCTCAACACGACTGCAAGGAATTGATCGATGAATTGCTTATACAGTTCGAGCATCAGGCCGCAGAGAAGAAAATCCAACTGAAGGCCACGATTCATCCGGAAGCAAAGTCTGTCTTCTGCGACAAAAAGCGAATCATCCAAGTCCTCACCAATCTCATTGGAAATGCCCTAAAATTTTCCCCCCCGGCGTCAACCATCCAAATTGGCGCAGAGCCAAATGGGGAACTCGTTACGGTCACCGTGGCGGATTCAGGCCCCGGAATTCCACAGCATCAAATTGAGCGAGTTTTTGAGCGATTTTGGCAAGCCAAGACGCGGCAATACGAGGGGACCGGGCTCGGGCTCTATATCTCAAAAAAAATAGTTTCCGCACACGGAGGAACAATGGGCGCAAGGAGCGAGGTCGGAAAAGGTTCGGTGTTTTTTTTCACGCTCGCTACGTCCGCGGCCCAAGCAACCGCTTCAGCGCCCTTTCAGAAATCAGCTTAAGTTCTCGTACCAAATCTACGACTGAACACCTCCGTTGAAGGGAAAGTTGAACCAACTCTGCAACTTTGGCGTAGCCCAAAACCGGAGTAAGCGCAGTCGCGATTTGTGGAGTGAGTTCAAAATAACTTTGAAGTCTTTCTTTGTTTGCTGCAATTCCCTCAATACAACGCACTCTCATCACGTCAAGAGATCGCGTCAATATGGAAAGCGCTTCAAGACTCGAAAAGGCCATGAGTGGCATCATCACATTGAGCTCAAGTTGCCCGGCCTGAAGCGCATAGGCGACACTCTGATCGTATCCCAAAACTGAAAAGCAGGTTTGAGCAACCATTTCGAGAATAGAAGGATTCACCTTACCAGGCATCATACTGCTTCCGGGTTGAACCTCAGGGAGCGTGATCTCGGCCAAACCGGTCAGGGGGCCCGAACTCAACAACCGAAGGTCATTGCTGATGCGAATGACCTCGAGCGCACAAGCCCGAAGAGCGGACGAAAATACTCCTACAGCAAACTGGGACTGCGTTGCCTCAAACAGATCAGCCGCCGGACGAAGCGCATCACC
>JBBCAV010000425.1:0-6591 GCA_051382305.1 Bdellovibrionota bacterium FG-2 | reverse complement strand
TTGTATGGGATCGATGCCTTCAACAGAAGAGTCCTCATAGTGTAGGCAAGAATCAGATTTCATTTTTTTGTTCCACTTCCCCAGCCGGCCCCGGCTCCAGGATTAAGATTGGAGGGTGTGTTGCTGACCACCTTAGATCGTAGAGCTAGGGTGGTCAGCAACCGAAGAACACGAACAAGCGAGTCCTTGGAGCCGGGGCCGGCCGTGTTTTCGCGGACTTGCCTCGTATTTGACCCTATTTTAGTTCACCCAATTAGTTCACCCAAGGTGAACTGTTGGGTGAACTTTTTTTGCTCCCCATTTTCAGGCCCCTCTGATGCGAAAAATGTAGCGTCGGATCATAGCATCTGCCAGGCAGCAGACAGGGAGAATCGGAAGCAGCGGCTCCATGCTTTGATTCCAGAAAAACATGATAGCCTGGGACAATGATACCACTTTTGGAAGATTCGAAACATGGTACATCGCAAAACCTTGATCCGCGAATTGAGAAAGGCGCAGCAGCAGAAACGCGTAGAACGCGCTCGTTACACTGAGCAGTCCACAAAGTGTTTCGATCAAGAGTCCGGCAGCGAGAATTTTGGATTTGAATTTCATGAGGTGGATTCCTTTCTATAATTAGGGTTGGAGTTTACTAATATCAGTGAGTCGATACTGTCCTCACCGTTACTAATCGATCTTGAGCTAGGGTGATCCAAGAGGTCCTTAAGCATTATAAAGAACAAAGTGCCCGTACTTTGATACGGGGGCTTTGACACTTCTCTTTGCCCAGTGACTTGGCATCGGATCTTGTTTTCAATCTCCTTGGTTTGCGTAACGTAAATCACGCACTCGTAATCTTGCGAGGTCGCGTATTCAACCGTGAGATGTCGGTACCTTCGATCTGACTTGGGAGTTAACTCCAATTCAACCGCAATCCGTTGCCTGCCGCTCTTGGTTTCTATTTCAACGACCGCATCGGGCACTAGAATTGCGGAGGTGTGTTCAGCGAAAAGATGCTTGCAGTTCGTGATCTTGGCCAAGGGGAAAATCGTCTGTATGGCCTTAATGACATCCACAAGAAGGACATCGTGAAACAACGTGCTCGTATTAAGAGGAATTGGTGCTTCACGAAACGAAATGCTCGCCCCCCCCTCACGTAGGGCCCGTATCCCGAGTGGCGTGATTTGGTAGATGACACGAATGCCTTTTAGCAGGCCTTGGTGGTAGACATTCCCCATTTGGCGACCTACCAAATATCCTGATTGAAAAAGCTTTGTCATACGTTTTACCGCAGCGGTACGATCGCGCCCAGAGAAGTAGTATCGATACACCTGATCGAAGGTCAGCACCCCATTTTGATAAATGTCTTCTAGGATTTTGAAGTTAACCTTTGTGATCCTGTTCCTTAATCCCCTCTTGGGCTTTACAACAATGGAATCCATCATCGTGCCTCCGGCAAACGTTCAAACTGAACCTCTTCAGTCACGTTCCCAAGCTTTGTAGAAACATGGAGCACGCCTTGCCCTTTGGAATAGTTTTTTAAGCGATTAGGATGGACCTTGTACTCTTCTACTTCGCGCATCGAGAGTTCGCCCGTTGCGCTTGTGGCACCAAATAGATCCGTCTGATGGCGTTCTGTAGATTTCGGTGCCGACTGAGTGCCCATATGTTTGGCCATGACTTCGGCACTATTGGGGTCATTTAGGCCCAAAATACACTTCACGTTGGTTCCCGAAATAATAGAGTCTCTAAACGCGTCCGTCACTGCCGCAAGGTCTCCGATACTTTGGTGGGAGAGGTGGAAAGCCACACGACTGGAGCGCGCCTTATTCAAGACACCGGCAAAGCCTGGGTATACAAACGAAGCAAACTCATCGATGTAAACCGGTAAGAACTGGTGTTGAGTTCCCCGCGCCGCTCTCTCCCCTACTGCCCAGCCGAGTTCTTGCATTAAGAGTTTCCCGAGCTGACTTCCAAGCTTTTGGTAAAGTGTGGTTGAGATCGATAGGAGTGCGACGGTCTGATCCTGCGATTCTTGAGAATTCAGGACCAAAGAAGCGAGGGACAAGTAGTCTCTTCCCTTCACAGGTCCGTTTACGATGGGCGCGATCTCACCAATCGCAAAAGCTGCCATTTGACTGAGAACACCCTTGAGGTCTTGGTCGCGCTTTTCGTTAGATTCCTTAAAGAAGATATTGAGTCGATTTTGGAGAGAACGTTGACGACTCTTCTTAACGGCGGCCTTGAGCAGTGCTTCGTTGGTTAAGAGTTCATAAATTCGGGAAAACGTCACTACCCCACTCGCCGATTCTTCACTCCCAGGCGCCGGAGGATCAACTTCTTGAATCAGTAAAACCACAAGTCCCACTATTTCGTACTGTACCGCCTCGTAATAGGGTTCCTTGAACTCAAAAGTCGTGAAGATGCGATCAGTGATCTGCTGAGATGTTCCGTGCTCAAGGGGATTAATCGAGCACGAATTCCTAAGATCCCCAAGATTGAACACAAGAGTTTTCACTAGCCCACGGCAAGACGGCCCCTCTCCCTCCAAATGCCCCTTGATCTGATTTACAAGCGCCCCATCCCCCTTTCCGTCCATCAGGATGACGCTTCTTCTGCGGCGGGCGTCTTGAATAAGCCATGATAGAATCACGCTTTCGGTTTTCCCGCGCCCCGTGGCTCCCAAAATCTCAACCTGCGCCTCTCGAAAGCCATCCGGCAAATATAATTTTACGCCATCGAGTGTCTCGCCGACATAGACACCCGCACGACAATCTTCGAGGAGCGCCAGCTTTTTGGCGCGCATAAACAAGGGTTTCGTGTGCTTCTTTACCGCGTAAAGAGCAAACCCCGATCCTGTGGCAAACAGCCCATAGCCCCCGATCCAAAGCTCCATGTAGTTTCGGCGGTAGAAGGCCGCGAGAGCGTTGCGCTCAAAATAGCCCAAGCTCGCGAGGGCGAAGAGCAGAACACCGACTCCGATTTCCCACGGGACGTTATCTTTTGGCCCTTTGGATTCTGAAACGCTTGAAGCTCGACTCATAAATCTCCTTTTTTGATTTCAATGTGAATTGAGTTTGGGCTCCGCTCAAAAACTTCACCTCCCAGGTTCGACTGAGGAGGCAAAGTTTTATGACCATCGCCCAAACCAAACTCGATATTTCTTTCGAAATTCGCAAACTGCGGAATTTACGAGATCTGCGCTTCAGCCTGACGCTTACCCGTCCAGGGAAATCGTCGTGGAAGAGCACAGTCTTCAAGACCGTCTTTAAGACGTTCTTGGCCCTCGCTCCGCTTTTGGCTCAGTATTTCGCTCATCACCACCTCGGCGCCTGACTTCGAAATTTTCAGGACCGTGATTGGGCATAAGGCATGTTCTGTGCCACAAAATTGGGCTGGCCTTGAAATGCGCGTAACCACTGGCGGCCACTGGTAAAACTGCGCTGAAATGACGGAAAATGTGAGGGAATGATGGTAGCTGAAAAATTCAATTTTTAGAATTTCGAATAGAAAATTCAAAAAATTGAATTTTTCGGAGGCTTGTGGCGGTTCTATTGGATCCCTGGGGCATCAGAAGGAATCAGTTTTTGTCACTTGGATGGAGTTTGGTGAGGGGGCACTGTTAGTGCAGTCAGTGAGGACAAGTTTGGCAGGTGATTGCGCGTTCAAAAAAAAACGGGAGCGGCCCCTTCTATTGAAGAAAGATCCGCGCCCTGAACATTACTTCTTTTTTGCTGGTTTCTTCTTCGTAGCTTTTTTCTTCGCAGCCTTCTTTTTAGTCGCCATGAGAGTCTCCTTGGTTGTTGTTAATAGATTTAAGTTTAAGGCAGGAATGGGAAACGGCCAAGATATATTTGAGATGGAGGGAGCCCCACTAACCAGAGCCTCTAGCCGAATATTGCTCCGTGAAACTCGTCATCCCACAACTCATGCTCCCAAGCTTCCCATTTATGGCTTTCCTTGAGCTCGGGGCTGATCTTGGGCTTGATCCCCGCAGCCTTTCGCGCCAGCTTGTGCGCCATCTGATTTTTTCTCCCGGGACAGAAGCCGAACTGAACAAATTCAAAATCCTGCGCTAAACGAAGGATTTTGCGGTGCAAATCATCACCGCCATCTTTCAACCCCGCTTTATGATCATTCTTCAGCTGAGTTCTCATCTGATTATAATCCGAACGAATCTTTACTCTGCGGTAGCCCCGCTGAGCTGCGATTTCCAAAGCTCGAAGGACCGCGAACTTCTCCATATCCTTTGACAACCCATCGGCAGGATAACTCTCCTCGATGGTCTCAAGGATGGCTCCCCTTCGACCTGGTTTGTCGGTGGCCTGTAAAACCATCCCGATGCCCACCTTGCCCTCAACAAAATTACAGGCGGCATCCAGAGTGAAGGTGTGGGTCATGGCCTTCAGTTCCTTCATTGCTGACCACCCTCGGGGACTTCAGCAGCCACGCCAGCTCTTAGGACAGGAGAGGCGTGGAAGCCAACGACTCGCCTTGCACTGATTTCAATGGTTTCGCCGGTTTTCGGGTTCCTGCCAGGGCGTGCGTTTTTTTTTCGAACTGAAAACTTGCCAAACCCCGAAAGCTTCACATCTTCTCCAACTGACAAGCCTGATTTTATCGTCTCAAAGATGAGTTCTACCCACGCGTTGGCCTCGACTTTGGACACAGCCATCTTTTCAAATACGGCTTCGACTAAATCCTGCTTGGTGAGGGTGGCCTTCTTATTCATTCGTTTTCTCCCCTGCAGGCTTACTACAGCTCTTGCCGGAGAGACAAAAAAAAAGCGCGAATCCCAGTTAAGGAACCCGCGCTCAAATAGCTCTTCTATCTATTACAACCGCCCCCTCCCCCCTCGGCTCTTTCAGCCCTTCCAATCCCTTCCTCTGACTCCTTTTTCTTAGAGATCTTTTCAAACTTAGCTTTTCGACCATCAAAATGGCGCATCGCAACCAAGCGATTGGTAGACACGTACGTTTGAGGGGCGTATACCGCAAGGTGTGCTGGTTCAAGTCCAGTCGCCCGCACCATCCTCCGATCATCCGAAAAATCAGACAATTAGCAAAAACAACAGAGAGTTAGCGTGCTGGTCTTTCGTTAGACTCGGTCAGTCATATTTTGATCTGTTTTGATCCATTTGGATGCGTTTTTAGGAATTTTGTCCAGTAAATGTCCAGTGGGCTTGGGAGCTTGCACAGCCACAGGCAAAAATGGGTATTGCCCTGTGCGGCTGGATATGGTAAATTTTTTACCAGCATGACCGACTGATGAACTCATCAGACGCATCCTCGCTTTGGTCGTATCTGGAAACTTCAGCCTGTCGTTTCACGCCAAGAGCAGAATGAATAAGAGGAACATCTCTCAAGACGACATCCAAGAGGCTGCACGGACCTCACATTATGAGAAGATCCAGGACAAGGAGAAAGGTAAAATTCTCTTTGAAGGGCTTGATCTTGATGAAGAGAATCTTGAAGTCGTAGCCGCATACGAGGCGGGCGTGGTCATCATATCGGTCTTTTAGAAGATCAGCAAAGGAGACGAAAAATGCAAAAAAAGCGATCAGACTCAGAACTCCCGTTGGTCGAGTTCAAAAATTATCTGGGACTCAAATATATTACCGCACATGTGCGTCCCGATCGAATCAGTGAAGAGCACGGCCCTGTATTTAGTTCTGAGCGATTCCAGAAGATCGACAAAGCCATTGCAACCCTGCTCCTCCTCACCCCGCGTCCCATTCGAGGACAAGAACTTAAAGTGCTTCGAAAGGTCACTGGGATGGGGATCAGAGAATTTGCTACCGCCATCGGAGTTACTCATCCTACTGTTATGAATTGGGAGAAAGCCAAAAACCGGCGACTAGATCGTGCCGAAGAAGCCTTTGTGCGCGTATTTTTTTCCGAGAAACTTGGAGTACGTCTTGAAGCGAGAGTCGAGGCCCTTTCGCCAGAACACGCTATACAAGCCCCTATTGAATACACTGCTGCTTGAGGCTGCGGGCTGCGGCTGCGAAGTAACATAAACCCGTTTTCGGCCTTAGCCGGCTAACTTCCCTCACCCGCTGAAATCCAATCCCCGGACCCCCAATCCGAAAACCGGCATCGAAGGGTGGGAAACGCCCAGCAGCTTAGGTAAAATAACTTGATCCTATACTAACTTTGCTTGGTCCTCGAAGACAACGTTCTCATTCTTTGAATATTAACAATGTCTTGTAGTATTTTCGTAGATCTCGACATTAAACTTTGTTTCAAGAATTTTTCTCAATCTACGCTGAAGTTCCATTACCTTTTTGACTTCGGGCCACTGACCGAGTTCCATTGTTGAGACTTCTTTTGCTCTTTTCTCCAAAGCTGAATCGTTTTTTTGTGGTGCGATGGCTGGGGTTTTTTTGGCAAGTTTTTGGTCTGCCAATTTATCGACAGAGGAGTAAAGCTCTTCCAGTGCATTTCTAGAATGATCAAAGTCGGCCAAAAGCTTCACAAGATCTTCTCCTCGGAACGTGCCAATGATTTTGGACACGTGACGCAAGAATTTAGTGTATCTGCCTTCGCGTGAGCTCTGAGTTTTGCCCAGCTATTTTCACTACGTTGTTATTACCTCTGCCTTGTCTACAAC
>JBBCAV010000424.1:0-1193 GCA_051382305.1 Bdellovibrionota bacterium FG-2 | reverse complement strand
AGCTATGATACCCGGACCTAATGGTGTTTCCCGGGGTGAGGCTCGGCACTGGCACCGTCAGGTCCTTGGCCGCTCTCACTGGTTGTCTCAAGCTTTGCTTGGCGCACATATATTTTGGATTATCACAAATTTGCTCTCCTGGCGCGCACAAATAGTCCGGTTTCCGGACTCAATAACTCGTCGTGATCCCGAACTGATTTTGCTGATTTTTCACTATAGGTCCCATGCTTTTCGTGATACTTTAGCCCGCTATGCAAGAACTAAAAAAGTTCTCCAAGCAAGAATTAATTTCTGAAACTCAAACCGCAATTATCGATGAAAGAAAGGCCACGACGCGAATCTTGCGCTGCTTTCGCGAAATCGAATCGCGTATGATTTACGCTGAAATGGGCTTCTCAAGTCTTTATGAAATGGCGACTAAGTATTTTAGACTCAGTGAAGGTGCGGCTCATCGAAGAATCTCGGCGATGAGGCTTATTCGGGATGTTTCTGAGATTGCGCCGGCTTTAGAAGAAGGAAAACTCTCGCTTTCGGTCGCAAGCACGATGCAGGACTTTTTTCGGGCCGAAAAAAGGGCAGGAAAACGGTACGAGCCGCAGGAGAAGTTAGAGCTGGTCAAGAAAATGGAAGGAAAGAGTAAACGCGACTGCGAAAAAGAATTAAGAGCGATTTCGCCTCATTCGGTTCCTCAAGAGAGTGAGCGAGTTCTCTCGCCCGAGGCAACGGAAGTGCGTTTTGTAATGAACCCATCGCTTGCGGCGAAACTTGCGCGGCTGAAAGGACTGCTGGCTCATCGAACAAAAGGGGATTCCACCTATGCGAAACTCTTTGAAGTGATGGCCGAGATCGTGATCGAAGAAGTGGATCCGCAGGGGAAATTGGTGGACTCGGAATCGCCGACCCCGCCGCCGCCCGAAAATCCCACCGCTCCGGAGAGGGTGCGCGGCGTTACGCGGAAAAGCAGATACGTTCCCGCGCAGGTGAATCGCCAACTATGGAAAAGAGCAGGGGGCCAATGTGAATAAAATCGCTAATCCCCCAGGTATACTGGGGGACTCCTGGAGTTTTACTTTTGCCGGAGACGTTCTATGAATGGTCTCCTAACTGTGAACCGCTCAAAGTTACACAGAAAGGAAACCCAATTTATGAACGAGTCAGAATCATTAAGCCACACGCGGTGGGAATGCAAATAC
>JBBCAV010000423.1:0-3908 GCA_051382305.1 Bdellovibrionota bacterium FG-2 | reverse complement strand
GTCCTAAATCTACGCCTCGAAGAATCACGATCGAGCCTGAGCGGCCGATACGAATGGGGATTCGAAGGCTCAAGACGTCAAGGCCTTCTGTGATTCCGCGATCGCGATCTCGAAAAATGCTCAAAAGTTTAATGGGGAGAGTTCTTAAAACGGATGCGCGAATGAGATCTGCGCGGGCTTTAGTGATCTCGGTTTCTCCGCCTGCGATTGGGAGATTCACCGTCGCCTCGATAGGGAGAACAGATATGTCTCCCACGTATACGTTCGCAGAACTGTAGTTGATATGAACATTGGGTTGAATTTGCACGGCGACACGAGTGGAGTCTGGGGTACTGCCATCGCCTCCAAGCCAGTGAACGTATACGCCATCGGCGCCGCCACTTGCGCAGACTTCAATCATGCTCGAATGAAGTCTGGCCCCGTCATACGAATCGTCTGCGACGAAGCAGTAAGAATGGTTGGAGATCAATCCTGCGAGGGCGATCGGGCCAAGAGAACCGAGTAAGAAGCAGAGGGATTTGATGAAGGCCATGGGTCTCCAATGTTAAGTGCGCTTATAGCGCATCGCGTTACTTGTGGCAACAAGAACTTCTTCTTAAACAACTCCTCAGCCAACTTCTGATGAATCGAAGAACCCAAATTTGGCGACATCGCTCCCGGAAATCAATAGCGATATCGAAAGGAAATTATCATGAAAATGTCTGTTTTGTTTCGTGCGCGTCTTGAAACGTCCAACTCTCAATCTTCTCGCACGCCTCATTCACAAGCGCCTCGACATTGAAGTTCTTCTCTTGCGCCTCGGCCTCCGCGGGAGTCGAATAGATTGTGGGATGCCGGTCCCCAAAAAGGGTGCAGCAGTCCGCAGCCTCGCGCACCGACGTGTCAAACGTCTTAAAATGGTGCGCCAGCGCAATGATCTCGGATTTGTCATAGGCAATGAGCGGACGCAAAATCGGAAGATCCGAAACGCGATCAATGGTTACGAGATTTTCCAATGTTTGACTGGCGACCTGCCCCAGGGCTTCGCCGGTCACCAATGCTAGGGCTTTGATCCGTCTCGCAACACGACAGGAAATCCGCATCATCATGCGGCGATATAAAACAGTCCGCATTTTGGCGTCGGTCACGAGCGCGATCTTTTCCTGAATTTTTCCAAACGCAATGGTGTGCATCCGCTCAGGTGCAGGCTGGTACTGATTCACCAGGCGCACGAGGTCTTCAGCCTTTTCCCGGCTTTCGGGCCCGACAAAGGGAGCGCCATCGAAGTGAATAAATCGCACGGGCGACCCGCGCTTCAAGATCTGGAGCACGGCAATCGGGGAATCAATTCCACCTGACATCAAGGCAAGCAGTTTGCCATTTGAGCCCACGGGAAGTCCGCCGGGTCCAGGAAACTTTTGCGACCACAAGTAGGATTGATTACGTCGGATCTCGATGCCGAGTCTGAGCTCTGGTTTTTTGAGCTCCACTTGAAGATCGGGGAAAGCCGCATGAAGATGGGATCCAAAGATGCGATCCAGGTCAGTGGAACTTTCGGGAAAAACTTTATCACTGCGACGAGTTTGCACCCGAAAAGTCTTGGGCATACCATGAGCCGCAATCGCTTTTTGAAATTCTTCAAGCGCCGCCGCCTTGATGTTCTCAATATTTGTGTCCACTTTTCGCATCGGACTGTAACTGGAGATTCCAAAAACTTTTTCGAGCGTTTGCTGCGTTTTTGCCTGACTTTCGTCATCCCAGGGCGCTTCAACGAGGATTCGCCCAGTTTGGCGATTGACTTTAATGGGGGCGTCGCCCCCAAAGGTTCGCTTCAGCATTTTGTCGATGTTGCGAGCGAGTTGCTTTTCAAAGACGGGACGCTTGCCGCCTTTGAGTGCGATTTCGTGATAACGAATCATGAGCAGGGCGGTTTTCATCTTCTATTTGACCCCATGAGCTTTGTGGTGTGCTCGATTGATTCTCTGAGGGCTTGCGCGAATTCGACAAGTTCCTGTTCTTCGTTGAGGTGTGAGAAGCTCACGCGTAAGGCTGAAGTGGCAACGGCATGCGAGAGCCCCATGGCCGAAAGCACAGGATCAGGCTCATTAGCGTGCTCTGAGCCACATGCCGATCCGGTAGAAACGATGAAGTCTCGATCTTCAAGGCAACGCGCTAGGCCTGCTGAAGCGACGCCCGGAACACTGAAGCTTAAAATGTGAGGAGCTGCATCGGCCGGAGAGTTGATGACAACCTTCGTGCCTTGGGGGGCTGCTAACATCTCGCGCAATTTAGTATTGAGTCGCGCAATTTTTTCCATCCGTTCTTTTTGATGGGTAATCGCCAGTTTCGCAGCCGCATGAAATCCCGCAATCAGACCTGGATTTTGGGTACCCGCACGAAATCCGCCTTCATGATTACCGCCCCAAATGAGGGGGCGAATGGCTGATCTGAGCAATTCACGATTCAACACAATCAGCGCACCCGCTCCCTTGGGCCCTTCAATCTTGTGTGCGGAGAGGGAAACGAAGTCCACCTTAGAGGGCGCCGTGGGCAGCGAAACCTTGCCAAACGCTTGAACCGCATCAGTGTGGATCAAGGTGTCCGGGGCTTTTGCTTTGATGAGTGCTGCAAGTTCCTCTACGGGATGGATCGTGCCGGTAATGTTGTTTACTCGCTGAATACTGACGAGCAATGGTGCCGGGTTCAGGAGTTCGAGAAGTCGTTCGCGCAAAACATTCCCTGCGGCATCCACCGGAATCAATTCCGGTTCAAACCCCAAAGAGATCAGCGACTCCACGGATTTTTTGACGGCAGGGTGCTCAGTAGAAGTGCAAAGTATGCGCGGTCGCGAAGCGTGCGAAGCACGATGGGAGAGGGCGACCCCTTGGACGGCAAGATTATCGGATTCTGTTCCGCTGCCCGTAAAGAGCACCTGCGTTGGATCGACCCTGAAAGTATCCGCAAAGAACACGCGCGCCTCCCGAATCGCCTTGGCGGCAAGCTGTCCCATCGCATGCGAAGAAGAGGGGTTGGCATAATCGTCTTCAGAAAAGCGGCGAAGGAGTTCAATCGCAGCTTCACAGCATTTTGTGGTTGAGGCGTTGTCAAAAAATCGATACTTTTTCACAAAGCCCTTTCTAGCGGAGATTCCACCTGAAGCCAAGTGTGTTTCTAGTATCGGTTAAACCACTCGAGAAAGCGGTTACGGAAGCTGTTTCTCGCTCGGAAATTCCCTCGAGCTGCGTTGTGATGGCCCAACGTTTACCAAGACGTTTACGGATGCCCACTGATGCGAGCTGGCTTCCTGCGGGGCCCACTTGCAGAGTTGTCTTTTCTCCCAACCGGACCTTTGCGGAAAAGATCCCGGTAGACGGGTTGTAGTCAAAACTTTGGATGGGAGTTGCTGCAAAAAGGTAGAGCGAAACGAGGTTGAGGGAGCGGCCTGCTAGAGCTGAATTGAAGTTCCCTGCACTCTCCTTGTCACCCCCCTCGAGGTTCTCGCTGGGCTGCCCAAAGAGTAGCACCGAGACATAGGTGATCGGTATTTTTAGCAATGAGAATTTGCCATCCTTGTCACTCGCGCCATGGATGTTTCCCTTCGGTTGTGGTTAGGGTCAAAAAGGTCTCGCTGAAAGACACGGAGTCTGTCGATTAGCGGTTGTCCTGCTCTCTTGGTACCGATCAATACAAAGCTTAGGAATTCTTGGCTAACCTGGACGAGCAGCATCCCTGCCCTTTGCAGGGAAACCGTAATACGTTTATCTTCGATCTTTTCCATCGCTAGTGCCAACGCTACGGGGTGTGCGATAATATTTGCAATCATCGCGACGTAAATCAAACTCTCAATTATTTTTGGATTTGAGGTTGGCAAGTCAGCCAATCGAAACGAGCTTTTGAAAGTTTGGAAGATTAACTCGATTTGCCATCTC
>JBBCAV010000422.1:0-3818 GCA_051382305.1 Bdellovibrionota bacterium FG-2 | reverse complement strand
ATCCTGGAATCTCAAGAAGTCGGCAAAACTAAGAGCGTTTGCAGCTCAGAGAAAAAATCCGACGGCGGCGAGGTGAACGGGCTTATCCGGCTGCCATTGTGATTAGACTCTCTTTGAAGAGCCGTATGCGGGAAATCCGCACGTACGGTTCCGTGGTGGGGCCGGCTCGGGAAACTGGGTCGGTCTAGCCGATCTCCAAAGTGCTTTTGGCGGAGGCCCATGCGGATCGCGAGTTTTTAAAACAAGCCCAAACTTCTGCACAACGCAAGAAAAAGTCCGATACTGCCGTGATCACTAGGGGGCACAGGGGTCAGAGACCTTCGGTTTTCGGATCCGAAAAGAACTCTGATTTCAGTAAATTACGCAATGCGAAAAAAACGTTTGCACATCGCGTTAAGTTATTGTAGCGTTCGACACTGTTATTAACCGTCTCGGTGCCTGCGGAGAAATGTCTTCTCCTACGAAACTGGGACAATATCGATACTTTTAATTGCTCGCTTCGTTAACAAATATTTTATTGGAGACGTTATGATTTTAGGTTTTTTTAGTGCTCTCTTTACCATCGGGTTGCTTGGAATCTCAAATAACTCCTTTGCAACAGAGTCGTACGCAAAAATAACTCTTGAACCCATGGTCCGCGTGGGCGATCCAGGAACTGAAGGTTGGTGCAATGGCTACGGCTATAAACAAGGCGACGCCTGCACAATGTGGCAACTTTCGGCTGAAAAATTTTGCGCAAATCAGAATCTTCGTCTGCCGACTGCAAGAGAATTGGCATTGATACTCAATCCAAGTGGCGTCAGCGAAACTGATGATAATGACGGATCATATCTGGTTTCATTAAGAGGTGAAGAATCTTTTTATTACAACTACCGCACCTATAGGCGCTCAGCACGCGATGATGGAAAAAACGAATTCTGGTCTTCCTCGACAAATTTTGTCGAATTCAGCCATAATTGTATAAGTTTTACCGGTGACGGCTATGTCGGACTTTCTGTCCATTGTCTAACGAAACTTGCCGTGCGTTGTGTATCTAGGCAATGAGGCGAATTCTGAGATTACTCCGGCTTCACCAAGTATAGGTATTTCAAACGCGGTACGGAGATATTCGCCTTTGCCATCTGTGAGTCCAAGCCCGATCGGCGCACCCACGATCTCCGTCATCAATGTAAACTCTGAAGAGATTTGGCTCGCCTGGGAGAGTCCAGAAGGCGCGACGTCTTTTGATTTCAGAATTGCCAATTCAAGTTTCTCAGACGACACGATCACGAACGCGACCGCCGCGACGGCTTCACCGACCCCGACGCCCACCGCAGCCGGACAGTTTACAATAACCGCGATCACCGGACTCACCACCGATCTTGCCTACTACTTAGGAATCCGCTCCGTCGGTGAAAGCGGCATTCTCTCGGCTCTCTCAGTAAGGCTTGATTTCACGTGAGAACGAGTCTTTTGTTGTCCCCCTGGGCGCGCGGCTCCCGTCCCCGAGCGATTTCAGGAGGGTAGGGCTAAAAGGAGACCGCGTTTGAACGGCTTATCGTGCGTCAAGAAGTGTGAAAGGAGCTAGTGAGATGCAAAGATCACCACCTTAAAGTTGAGCAGACAGAGGTGAAGAAACCATCCTGATGGAACGGATAACCGGTACGTCAAAGCGGATGGAGTTTGAGCAAGCAGGCCGAATCGGTGAGATGAATGGGCGCTAACCTCGAAATAGTTTAACTTGTGGCTGCCGACGCGATGGAGAGGTCGTGGAAGGCGTGAAGAGAAGCGGGCGATATTGCGAGTCCGTTCTCAGCCACCGGGGGCGCAGGCTCCGGCATGTTTGTAAAAGCACTTTCATAAACTTGAGAGGTCCTTGAGTGAGCCCACAAGAGGTGGGCAGTTACGGGGCGAGAGTTTCGTGATGGAAGTTCAAGGAATTCAGACTACGTCGTAGTAGCGATGAACCGAGTCTTTCACCGACAACGCCGCATTGACCTATCTCGGAACACTTGTCCCTTCCCTATCAGATTCATCACGATATGCACTGGTAGCGGGAGCGGTTGTTGGCGGTGGACTCACGGTCATTGCAAACGCCCCTAACCCCGCAGGTTATAGCATTCTTCAGCCCGCCTTCGGTGAAGATGGAATTAGCCCCCTTCAACTTCTTCGGGCTGCCTTGATTCCGACAGGAGTCGCGGCGATCTGTTTTTGGTTCCTATGACAGAGCCTCTCAAAGTACCTGATCCCACGGCGGACTGACGGCAAAAGCCGCATTGATTTGTCCCACATGCGAATAAGCCTGAGGGAAGTTGCCACACTGCAGCCGTTCATTGGGAAGGTAATGCTCCGAAAAGAGGCCAAGACTGTTTGCCGATTTCATGACGTTGGCCATAATTTTTTTTGCAGACTCGACTTCACCTATTCGAGCAAGAGCCTGCACAAGCCAAAACGAGCAAACAAGAAACGCGGAATTGGGTGTTCCAAAATCGTCCTTCCTCAAATATCGATACAGAAAACCGGTATCTCCGCTGCCACGCTCAAACTCAAGATCCTTGTAGATGGCAAGAACCGTATTTCGGCAAAGCTCCGAATTAGGATAACGCAACAGGGGAAGCTGCAATAAACCAGCATCAAAGGATTCATCCGTGGGCCCGTTGCGAAGAGATCCCTCCTTGACTGCCGCTTCAAGCGCTTGTTCAGCTTTAAACTTAGCTGCAACAAGATCGACTTCAATATCTGCTAAAACCCCGGCCTGTTGGATCCTCAAAATCCTTTCAATTCCGACCCAGCTCATCAGATTCGAAAAAGAGTGTTCTTGACAACCATTCCGAAGCTCCCACAAACCTGCGTCTGGCTGCGATACACTTCGAACGCAGAATTTCAACATCGTTTTCAACAAATCTTCGTGATCCTTGGTGCGCAAGTGGCGAAAGCGTTCATCAAAAAATATAGGTGCGAGCGTCAAAATCATCTCTCCATACACCTCGTTCTGGACATGCTCCGCTGCTTGATTATTGCTACGCACGGGCTTTGATTTTTGGTATCCGGCCCAATTGGAATGCTCTCTTTCGGGAAGAGGATGCGACTGATCCAAGCAATAAACAGGGCGCAGTCTTTCTTGAGAAGATTCATGCCGCTGCGCGATACCAAGGAGAAATTTCAAAAATCCTTCCATTTCCTCAAAATGGCCAAGACTGTGAAACGCCGATAAAACAAATGCCGAATCCCTTAACCAGCAGAAACGATAATCCCAGTTTCGCCCCTCACCCCTGCCCTCTGGCAGACTTGTCGTCAAAGCAGCCAGAATTGCGCCGGTGTCCTCATAGCAATGTAGCTTTAAGGTGAGCGCCGACCTGATTGTTTCTTTTTGGTAGAGACTCGGGATCGAGCAGTGCTCAACCCACGTACGCCAATACTGCGCCGTTTGTTGAAGAAACTGCTCTGTAACGCTGATAAGGTCATCTTCAATACCAAAGCTCCACGTGAGCCCAAAATAGAGAGTCTCACTTAAGACAAAGTGTGTTTCTTCGCAAAGATATGTGAGCGGCATGTTCGTAACGAGCCTCAAACTCTCTTCTCGGAGATTATAGCGAAGATGGCTATTTCCTCGCATGGGCCTTACCACTTCTTTTTCCCAGCCATTCACTGGTTTACAGGTCACTCGCAGCTTAGGATGGCCCTTCATCGGCTTAACAATTGTAAATTACCTTCGCCTTAAGGCGAAGGCTTCGCTGAACGGCTAAAGCCGGATACTCGTCGGCCTGCTGGCCGACTGTAAATCTCATACCACCTTAAAATGATCGTCTGGCGGCTCCGGTTTCTGCTCCTCGATATAT
>JBBCAV010000421.1:0-4178 GCA_051382305.1 Bdellovibrionota bacterium FG-2 | reverse complement strand
CGGGGTGCCATTTCTATAACACTTGTCGGAATGGAGGGGCGACGGGTTAAGTTATCATCAGCTAGGTTGATGTATCTGTTTAATTTTATTGGATTTTCTTAATCATACTGAGCTGAGTTAAATGGTGGATTTCGCCTTAGTATGGTTATTCTAGGGCGGAATCTCTCGTTTTGTCGACATTCCGCCCTTACATCGCTTTAAAAAATTCCATTACAAGTTGAAACGCCTCTCTAAGCATCACAGGGTGAAAATCAGTGGAATTCCTCCAGCAGACTGGAATGAAGCTCTTCAGGTGTTTCAAGAAATAATAGAAAAAGTTCATCTTCCAAAAGGGGGAAAAAAGGTAATTTTTCTCGATGAGCTACCTTGGATTTTCTCCAGAAAATCGGGATTCATGGCCGCTCTCGATTATTTTTGGAATGACTTTCTATTTGAGAGAGACGACGTCATTTTGATCGTCTGCGGTTCAGCTGCCCACTGGATGATTAAGCACATTATAGAGGAAACAGGAGGCCTTCACAATCGGAAACAGTCACTATACTAAGACCATTCACACAGAGGTCAACTTGCCTGCCCTGTTCATGTAAGGGAATTTATGCGGTCGGCGGCACTTTCTCTCTGTTTCATTAGAAAGTCCCGTCGACCGCATAGAATGGAGCGAGTGTAGAGTCGGTCTTAGTTAACGGTAACCATAGTGCTGTCTGAGCAAACCACGTTACCGGTGATATGGTTGAAGATAAAAAGGTTAACTTGATGGAGTCCCGTAGAAGATGGAGTCCAAACTAAGTCTTGGCGACTGTAACCAATATCATAACTGCCGATGTCCACACCGTCAGTGTAAGCGGTGGTGGTGTAGTCGGCAGAGTTGATGACCTGAACAGAAATGTCGTAGGACTTAAATGCAAACAAAGTGGCACTTACGCCGATTGAAATCGTGCCGATCGAGCTACTACAGCCGTTATCTTGGGCCGTGTAGAAAGCAGAAACACCACAAGGTTCACCCAGCGCTTGGCTGACAGAGCCAGTTTTTTCGGCTGCAAACGCGCTCGCAGAAACAGCCATCGAGGCAATCAAGACCAACAAAGTATTCATTTTCATTTTCATTCTCCTAGTTACTGTTGAGTTGTTACTGACAAATCGGAGCCCAGTTTTGAGCCCCTTGAATATGAAGGCTGATGTCCTCGTTCTTGTCGGAGATGCCTTCTCCGCTTGAACCAGTCGTCCAGCTTTCATACACTTTTCCGAGCATCCCGCTGACGAGCGCGGATACCCAATCTTGATAACCTCGGTTGATGAGCTCGCAGCTCATCAGAGCGCCTCCCCAATAATGGTAAGGGCGTGACGCGGTCGAAAAAACGTCGTGAGGTGCAATGACTTTTCGGACGCCGCGATGTTCCGCGAGCAAGCCATAAAAGTGATTCAGGCCCATAAAGATTTCATGCGCGATCAAAACTGCGTGATCAGCATCGGGCTCGAGTTCGAGCACGGCTTTTTGTAAATAAAGCTCAAGGCTGTGATTGTGGCTCGTAAGAGACATGAGGCGTACAAAACTGAGGGGTGAGATGTAGCTCGCCAAAGCGGATTTGACCGCTTCTGGTTCGGAAAGGGTAGCGTCCAAGTGTTCGACGCGCGCTAGCTTTCGTAAAAAATGGAGGAGGGTCGATTTTTCGATAGCCGCGCCTTCGTCAAAAAAGACTTGAGTGAGATGAAGGCTTAATCCCTCGAGCTGACCTGCAGCAGTGGCTCCGCCCTTGAGGGGGGATTGATGAGGCCCGACTAAATCCAGCACGTCGGTGGTGAGAGTTTCACAGCTTTTGTCATAACCTAAGTAACCTTCGGCAAATTTTTTGACAAACTGAGGGCTGTATTTCAGGGCCTTTCGGATCCATTGATACTCCCGAGGTGTTTTTGGATCGGCATCAAGCGCCACGGGAGCGCTCTGGCAGACTGACTTCATCGATTCACGCAGCATGCGGATCTTGGAACTCTGGTACATGGGATGGTAGCCGTAGACGGTGCTCTTGGCGATCTCGATGGCAGTGGTCGGACGCGGAATTCCCGCCAATTCATAACCAACGTGTGAAAGAGCGTGCGCGAGAGACAAAAGTTTTTTGGGTTCCCACGTTACTTTTGCGGTGGTGCCCGGTTGAGCGCCGGTGGAGGGATAAGACTGGAGCCAGACGCTCAGGCCCCCTTGAATGGCTTGGTCGCTCGCGTCGGGTCCTTGGTTTTTTAAATCCAGAAGTTCAATGATGGCGGGTTCGGTGGCCAGCCTTTGGCGCATCTCTGAACGTTGCGCGGGGAGAACGGAGTCATGAGCCATGGCGATTAAATGAAGCGCCTCGGAAAGCAAAAAAGCCGCGTTTTGCGTTTCCACCGCGCCGGCAATTCGCTCGGGGTGCGCAAAATAGGGGATTGGGCCTGCGTTCGCGTTAGGATGGAGGGTGCCTGCGCTTATCAAGCTCAGACTTGCCATCAATCCAAATGTGTTTTTGTTCCACGTCAGCATAATAGGAGCGCATTAGTACAGTATTTTGACGCACTGCGCAATGGTATTTTTAATGCTGTCTAAGTAGATAAAATCAATGGGAAAATTTACATCCGACCTATTTCAAAATGGGCTTAGTTTATTAATTCGGAACGTTCGAGCCTCTGCGGACAAAATAGGTCCCTGATCTGTAATAATTTGAAGCGTTAATAGCGGCGGAGAAATTGTCAAATGCGATATTAAAATTGAACACAAGTTATTCGTCGACCAATGGTCTAAATGCACAAATGTTAGGTCTATAAATAGGAGTTCGATTTGTAATTGATTGTATTGCTGCCATCGCGCCGGAGGGCGGGGCGGAAACTTAGGTAAATCCAATCGGAGCATCAACACGGGGCCGTTAGCATCAAGCTCTAAAGATTTGAGATTAACCCGGTCTAGTAATGGAATTTCTGTTTCACTACCAAAAATAGAAATAAGAGCTTGTGGATTTTCTGAAAGCTTCCACCATGTTTGAATTTGTAAATTCTGTTGATTATTCATAGGAGTAATGAGGCAGTGTTCCTTTTACTTCACCGTTGCGAGTATCCTCGATTGGGCGAATATTAAAATGAGCTTTTTGATCGCCTTTACCTCCTTCGCCAAATTGGTGTCCTAATGAGTGCTCCTGAATGACAATGATTTTTCCACTTTCTTGTTGGTACAAGTATTCACGCGTGAGAATGGGACGGCCATCGATTCCAATGATTGCTTTGCCGGAACGATCAGTAAGGGGGGTTTTTCTGATTTGAAACGGCTGCTGTAACATTGGAATTTTTGCATCATTCTTAGCTTGTCTGAAGGCGGCGTTACGGCTTTCGAAAGTCTTTTCTGCAGCCTGCTTGGATTTGAGCTCGCCCAAAACTTTGGGAAGGCAGGTCCCCGCATAAGTTGGAGGTAAAACAGCAATGTTCCACGTGACCAGCACTAGGAGTGCGGCGATGGAGGATTTTACCCTAGAAATGAACTTCACCTTTTTAAATTTCTCCAATACTCGACTAAGAATATCGAAGAATAGGTCGCTTTTCAGTATTAAAGCGGTGTTTAAAAATTGACTGATGAGATTAATTTGCGCACCGCGTCAATTTAGTGTACACCTCTCCCGGTCATTCACTGTGAGGGTCTCGATCATGAAGGGTTTTCGCTTAGGTTTTGGTGCATTGCTTGGGGTTTTCTTGCTCTCGAATGTCAGCGCCTGGGCGGCCGCTGGCTCGTTCCTGGTGGTGAGTGATATCGACGATACCGTTAAACGTACGGACGTTTTGCACAAGGGGAGCGCCCTTGCCCACATGTTTGTGGAGCCGGTCTTTGCCGGAATGCCCGAGCTTTATCAAGGGCTTGTAGAAAATTCAAAAGCGGCGGGTGGTTCCCCGGTTTTGGGGCGCTCGCTCGTTTTCTTGAGCGGGTCTCCGACTTTTCTTCGGCACTCATTGAAAGACGGATTAGAGGAGCGCGGATTTCCAGCCGCGACCTATGTGCTCATGAATTGGTTTCACGAGCTCAATACCGAGGTCTTCAAGCGTCGGATAATGGGATGGACCCACCCCGGTTCACAAAACGGCTTCAGTGAGCCAGAATGGTCGATGTTCTAAAACCGATCATTCAAGGAAACCTGGGAGGGTCCGATTATGAAAATTACCGTACTTGGTAT
>JBBCAV010000420.1:0-4373 GCA_051382305.1 Bdellovibrionota bacterium FG-2 | reverse complement strand
CTTCCACCGTCCCCGTCAAAGTCCCGATTTGGTTGAGTTTGATCAGGATGGCATTGGCGGATTTCTCCTCGTTGCCGCCCTTCAGGCGGACGATGTTGGTGACGAAGTGGTCATCGCCGACGACGACGGACTTTTTCTTTAGCTTGGGTAAGGCTTTGATCCAGGCTTTCCAATCATCTTCGGCAAACGGATCTTCAATTGACTCAACCGGAAAATCATTCAAAAGCTGAATGTAGCGCTCCAATAATTCATCCGAAGTATAGGTGTGGCCTTCTGTTTTCAAACGATAGAGTTCGGCTTTGGCGTCATAGAACTCTGAAGCGGCGATGTCGGTGGCGAGGGCGATGTCACGATCGGAGAGAGTGGAGAAGTACAACAGACTACTGGAGATAAGTGAGGGGGAGATTTAAAACCCTTTAGACAGGGTTGGGTGCTTTTACAGCAAAGACTTGCTTACATAATTCATGCATGCTGAGATAGCGACGCAGCACTAGTCTTTATGGGGAAGAGGGATTCCAGGCCAAAAAAACAAACGAAACCTCACCGAGAATGGCATCTTTATAGTGCCGTTGCCATTTCAAGCACGGTTACGTTTGCAGGAATTCACTTCTCTTCAGGCACATCACAAGTCATTGCGACTTGCTTTGCGGCCATCGTCGCTACATATTTATTTACAAGCCAAGAATGGAAGAAGCTGGACACAGAGACTCATATGTGGTGTGTTGTAATTTCCCTCATCGCATTCACGTTGATTACTGGAATAACTAAATTACTTACAGAAAATCGCAACACGAGGTGTTTTAAGGAAAATAACTGCTGATATTAGATATGGAATCTTTTAAAAGGGCTCTCGGGTATTTCACAGCTTGTCTCGCTTTTGTGCTGCTCGCTGTGTTCGTGAGTCGATGGATCGAGGGAACTCCGCCAGGCAACTCAATCGTGGCACCTGTAACAAATTCAACAACCAGCTCTATTGATATTGATGTTTCGACTAGCACCATCAATCCGGAGCAGACGCAGACCACCTCAACAGAAATGACCGATTGGCAGATATTCAATCAATACAGACAGCTAGCGATTTACCCCGGTGGTATTGAAACTCCATCGGATTATGTTCTGCACGCAAGCAAAGCACTGAGCAATGCAGGAAGAAAAATTGTAGTGACGGGTACTATTGAAGACGCCTATCTGTATATTCGGGCAGGAGCGAATGATCGGAGAGGCAACTTCGGGCCCATCGATCCACAGTATGACGGTATCTGGTTTTACAGAAAGGATGGACAATTCAACGGCGGCGTCCTCGATCTAAGTCAGTCAAGACGTGGGGAAACTACTCGATACACTGAATTATTGTACAATCTTAAAGATGTTCCGCTTGCTTTAAATAACCAAGCGTATCGAAAAAATAATTTCACATCCATAGACATCCTAAGTCAGCTCAAAGCCAGCGACTACCTCGCGTCGCTAGTCTCGACCGCGAGATACGGAAGAATTATGGACTTCGTGATCGGATATAAATGCGCTTCTGTCACTCCTTATTGCAAAATAACCTTAGCATCGAAATAGGTGCTCTAATCGTAGGAATAAATAGATTCTAATATAGCTTCGCCGTTTCCGTAGACAGCGGGGCGTCAACCTCCTGGTCTAGTTCATTTGAAGCTCCCTCAGATCGAAGACAATAGAATCCCGCATTTCTTTATTAGAAAGGTTCTTAATCAACTCATTCACAGCCACTTCATCATCGACATAATCTTCCTCTAGAAGGGTTTTGGCATATACAAATAACTCCTGGCTTTCCTTTGCACCAAACAAGCCATGAATCTTAGCTTGAACGTCAAGAGCCTGTAGGAGGTGGGTTTTCCGGAAAGGCAACAACGATTCTGGTATGTTATCACGGAAAACAAAGCTTAAACGCATATGAGCGAACTTAAGAAATGTACTGAAGATATCAACCATCTTGTCTGCTGTGGGCAGATCCAGATTTTCCAGGTCTATACTTTCAATCCCTGCATTTTGCAGATTTGTTAAAATATAGGTCTTCTGATCCGGCGTATTACGAAAAGTCTTGATGATTTCTATAACCGTATCATGCCAGTCACGCGAGCTAAGTCTCTCGACCGCTTTTTGCATGGCCTCTTGATCGTCAATGAAATACACGAGATGAAACGCTGTCATACGAATCGCTTCAAGCGATTTCGCATCTCCTTTTTCGTGGTAAAACACAGTGAGAGCGCCAAGCGCCTCTTTTATCTGATCGACAGAATAAGGAAGCAGAGACACGGGGATGCCTGTAAAAAATATGATCTTAAGACGTGTAAGTGCACACTCAATAAATCCTCCGTAATCACTAACCACTTTTCGCGCTTCTTCCAAGTCCATATTTTTCTTCTCTCGCCTGAGTCGATTTATAAGACCAACGCCTGTTAATCTTTCGAATCACCGTAGCTTTTCGCCGTAAGCATGGCGAGACTCTCTTTAGAAACTTTTCTATTCTTCGCTGAAAGGATCAACATAATAACCACGGTTGTCGGTATGATGAGCAGCTCCCAATCATTCACTCTGCCCAAGACGGCTAACAAGGTGAAGACGATTAACGCGAGATCATTATTCAAACCAAAAACCCTAGCACGTCGAAAACTAGTGATGAAAATTGAAAAATACAAAGCAAACTGAATTATTATCAATATCCAAAGGAGCCAGTGAGGGATCGTTGTGCGTATACCGTTAAGCAGTAGGGTCACAAGCGTATATCCCAAGGAGGAACCTAGAAGGTTGCTCCAAAATAACCTGTTTTCAATTTTTAACATTTCGAGTTTAACAAACTCACCGCCAGTCATTTTTGTTCCGTTCCCCATATATGCGGAAGCTTAAATAGTAATAGAGACACTATGGCTCAAATGCTACGTTTGTACCAACTTGATGCCGCCTACCTCATCAACACCATCAACCCCGGCAGCCTCCCCTTCAACGCAATAAAATCCAACATCGCCCCTCCGCCCGTCGATACGAAATCGAATTGATTTTCGGTTTTTGTTATCTCTTCCCCTTCTTCCTCCCCTTTATCGTCTTCACCTTCACCCTCCCCTGCACCAACCCCACTTTCCTCCTCACCAAATCTTGTATATGTTCCTCCGCCTCCAACTCTTCCGGCATTGTTCCCCCAATCTGTTCGATGGTCTTGCGCACTTTCCTCCCCACATCATGATGCGTGGCCGTCGCTGCATCCTCCCCGTTCGTGTCGTCCATTTTGAGCTTGGCGTCCGTTTGCGTGATGCGGAACAAATTGGCGGCGAGCTCGGTGGAACCGGCGCGGTCGAGGATGTCGTCTTGGCCGATGCCTTTTCTTTGTTTGATTTCATCGGCGGTCAATCCGTACAGGCCGAGATAACCGGCATTATTAAACTTCCCAAAATTTTCTACACCGGCTTTCTTCGCCGTATCAAAAAGCTGCTTATTATGCGAGATGACTTGATGTCGAGTGAACAGACGTTTGCCATCATCGTCTAGCGTCTCGTATAACTCTTGTTTGCGCGTCTGGACGGCGAAGTAAACCTGGGCGAAGGCAATCTCCGGCTTTCGGGGGTCGCCGTTTTGAGCGATGAGGTAGCAAGCGAAGCGAGAAAGGCGATAATCGATGATCTTTCTAGATGCTTCTTTTGGTGTATTTTTAGCAATTTTTATCATTTTACCGGCGCCAGTAAAATGATCGGCGAGCGGCTGGTTTGTTGCCACACACGTAGCTTTGGCACGGTTAACAGACTCATGAAAAGCCTGCCACTTTACATACCCAAGCAACGGCATGAGTTCGCGCGCTTCCCAGTATTCATACCCAAGCTCATCCGTCTTCTTAATGGATTCAAAATCCTTGTGCAGTGACGCGGGAACAATAGAAGTATCCATAAAGACAGCAAGGTTAAAGAATAATGGTGATTGTACCCTTACCTCAATAACACTAGTAGCCCCGGCAGCCTCCCCTTCAACGCAATAAAATCCAACATCGCCCCTCCCCCCGTCGAAACAAAATCAAATTGGTTTTCGGTTTTAGTCGTCTGGATGACCGGCAAAGTGTCGCCACCGCCGGCGACACCGAAGGCTTTGCCTTTGGCCCGCGCGCCAATCGTTCTGGCGATGAAACGCGAGCCGAATCCGCAGGCGGCGTTTTCGGAGATGCCGATGGGGCCGTTCCAGACGATGGTAGAGGCGGAGCCGATGATTTCGGCCCAGGCCTTAAGCGTGTGTGGTCCGACATCGACGATCATGTCTTTCTTTTCAAGTTGTTTCGCCGAGACATAACACAAAACCGGCTTGTCCGTGATCTTCTGCGTGACGACAACGTCGGTCGGGAGCTTTATCTCTTTGCGTTTCAGAAGCTT
>JBBCAV010000419.1:0-3648 GCA_051382305.1 Bdellovibrionota bacterium FG-2 | reverse complement strand
TTCTTGAATACAATATGAGGATTCTTCTGATGAAAGTATCAATCCAATAAAACAAAAAAACCAAAACCAAAGACAAAACCAAAGACAAAACCAAAGACAGGGAAGGAACTAACTTAAAAGCCAAATATTATGAAGCAACACAGTGTGGTCCAAAGGGCTACTGATAACTCTGCATGCAATGTATGAACGCTCGCTATCGTTCAGTGGGGCCAAGGCAGTTCAAACTTGGTGTCCGGTAATGGGGGCATAGCGCCGCGCGAGAAAGTGTCAGATGCCATCCCGAAACGAACTCTTCACAATCGCCGCAACGCCTGCGGTACTCGCAGTTTCGACGGGGCAGCTCTCGCACATTCTTCACGCCGCCCTCGGGGTTTTGGGTCATCGCAATCACGACCGCGATTCGCTTAAACCGTCCTGGGGCTATCAATAGCTACTGCCGCAGAGGGTAGAAATTCACGAGCCAGCTCCAAAAGCGTTTTGGATTTTGGGGCGCCCCCTTTTTCTGTAATTGACGCTTCGTCCGGGAGTGTCCCTTTATCGCCCCTCCGCATGTCTCACGCCAGCCGCTACGCGTCCGTCATTCACCATGCCGCCTTCGCTGTCGGGGCGAGGGCCACTCCCTACCTGCGCTGTTTTTCCTCCTCGGGTTCCCGGTTCCCTGTGAAGGAACCCTCGATCAAGAGGAAAAACCAAACAGAAAAAGGAGACGACAAAATGAATACCGAAATCCAAAAACGACTTGAAAAGCTGGCTCTTAAGAATTCAATTCCGTTCTGCTATCAATGCTATAAAGAAGCCCCAAGCGGAACTTGTACTCGATGTGGCAGTGACGATTATATGTTGTGCACAACATATAATCGTTTATGTGAAGTGTTAAATTATGTGGAGTAACCCTGCTGAAACGGCCTAATAACACCCGATTTTGCTTCGACTACTCCACATAATGCTAGAAGTCGCATGATGTTGTATGACTTGCGTCAAAACCTGCCAAAGGAGGCGCAATCATGTCAGTGAATTTTGTAAAAATGGACGGACGTCCACAACTCATTCTTGAATTCTATCAGCATCAAAAGGAGATCCAGTGTGTTAACGAATGCACCATTTATCAACGACTTCTCCACGTCGACCCTTTTTTAAAAAGTCTTGGTCCAATCGGATCTCCAGAAAGGATCGGTGAACTCACTTCTTCTTATGTTCATGATTATGTAATGAAGGTTGCTCCCGCGTTTTCTCGACGATATCGAAAAGAGTTCCTGTGCAGTTTGCGGAGTTTTTTTAAATTCCTGGTATTTCGAGACTACTCAGACATCAAAATCATCCACGCGCTGCCCAAGTTACCAACCTGGAGTCTTTCGGAGATCCCAAGGGGAATCTCGTGGGACTCAGTTCAAAAACTCCTGGAAATGCCCAATAGAAACAAGCCTAATGGAAAGCGAAATTATGCGCTTCTTTTACTTTTGGCAACCTACGGAGTTCGGTATAGCCAGGCGAGAAAACTTCGCCTGAAAGATATTCATTGGGATGAGGAAGTTTTGCATTTTCGTCCCTGCAAAGGGGGAAAGCCATTATGTTTTCCTCTCTATGAAAAAGTGGCTGAAGCACTATTGGACTATATTGAGAACGGGCGCGGTCGTTATGAGATTGAGGAAGTCTTTTTGCAGAAGAAGACATTACCACCAGCACCGCTCGGAAGTGGACTTCACTCGACCATGAAATGGTATTATGAAAAAGCTGGCATCAATGCCCATGTTACCGGATTCCATGCAATCCGACATGCCTTCGCGACAAAGCTAACAAAGGAAAATGTACCAATAAAGAACATCGCTGATCTCCTTGGTCATCGCTCAATCAAATCGTCCTATATCTACACGAAGGTTGATATTGATCAACTTCGGTCACTTTGCCGAGAATGGCCGGAGGTGCTGTCATGAGAACGATATTTGATGGACCGTTGCAAGCTGAGATGCTGAGCTACATGCAGTTTCGTCAGTCTGTTGGATTTAGCACGAAAAACACAGCATACATCTATGCCGATTTTGACCGATATGTGGGGGCTCATTATTCAAGTGCAGAGTACATAACTCGCCCGATGATCGTTGGATATTTAGCTACCACCAGTAATCTTCACAGCACAAGCCGTGGTTACCATCTTACAATCCTTCGAGGGCTTTGTAGGCATCTCTATCAGAGCGATTCACGTCATTACGTCCCTGAGCCTCGGCTATTGCGATACGGAAAGGGGAAACTTATTCCCTATATCTATAGCAAAGAGGAAATCGCGGAGATTATCCGTCGTTTGCGCGCAGAACGGTTCCGTGATCCCCTTATGTCGCTGACCTGCGCGGTTGGCGTCGGGCTGATCGCGGCCACGGGCCTACGACGTGGAGAGGTTGAGCGGTTAAATCTTGATGACGTCGACTTCAATGAACGGGTCATTACGATACAACGATCGAAGTTTTTTAAGTCACGCCTGGTACCCATTTCCGAGTCTGTCGCTGACATATTGACTCAATATCGAGAGCTTCGATTGAAACGTCGTCCAACGGCGGAGCCTGATGCACCATTTTTTATCGGATCTACCGGAAAACGCTTCTTGAGTCAAAGATTGGGAGTTTTGTTTGGACAGGTAGTCCAAGAACTTGGGCTTAGGGCAGCAGTCGGCGGACATCCGCGCCTTCACGATCTCCGACACACGTTTGCTACCCGGTGGATGGAGGACCTCTATCGAAATGGCAAAGATCCGAACAGTCAGCTCCCGTTGCTGGCGACCTATCTTGGGCACGTCAATCTAGATCACACACAGAAGTATCTCCATGCGTCTCTTGAGTTACTGGCTCAAGCTGGAGAGAACTTTCGAAATTATTCTCAGGTCAATCGCCAAAGTGGAGTCGCCAATGAAAAACTATAATTCACTGCCACAATATAGTGAAAGTTTTTTTAGTGAGCATCTGCCAATCGATCGAGGGTTGAGCCCGAACACGATTAAAGCCTACCGAGATGCAATGAAGCTTTTTTTGCTCCACCTTGTGAAGAATGGAAGAAAAGATATTATGCAGATCACAATCGATGACCTAACCGCAGATAGTATTTTGGAATTCCTAAAAATGATTGAGACTGATCGAAAAAATAGCGCCGTCACACGAAATCAACGCCTTGCGGCCCTTCGTGTCTTCTCTTCCTACCTCGCTACGAAGGATGTGCTACATTTGGGGAAATACCAAAAGATACTGCTTATTCCGAGAAAGCGAGAGGAACACGCTATGATGACCTATTTGGAGGTTGACGAAATCAAGGCAATCTTCTCCAACATCAAGCAAATCAAGCCGACTGATCGACGCGACTACGTTTTATTGAGTCTTCTTTACAATACTGGTGCCCGCGCTCAAGAGATCTGTGATCTAAAGGTGGGATCACTTAGGCTTGCATCGCCTCCGCAGGTCACAATCCGCGGCAAGGGAAAGAAGACGAGACAGGTCCCGCTCTGGAAGGAGACCACTGAAATGCTTATTCAATATATTGAGCCTACATTCCGCAGTTGAAAAGTGTAAAGCGACTCCCGCTTTCCGACCAGACTATGCGCCGCGCAAGTATTGTTCTGGCGGCACTCCGAGGAGCGTGATGATCTGTGCCTGAATCGGCGTCAGGGGA
>JBBCAV010000418.1:0-1722 GCA_051382305.1 Bdellovibrionota bacterium FG-2 | reverse complement strand
TTCGAGTCATCCAGCGTCGGGCTTATGGACTACGCGACGAGGAGTATCTCAAGCTCAAGGTTCTCACGGGTATGCTCCCGCCTCTCGAAAAACCTTAAAAAGTACCCACTCAAAAACCCGAAGATCCCGTTTTTTTAAACTGTGTGCCAGTCATTTTAATCAACATACAGATTTAATGACAAAGCACCAGAAAAATCGACATCCCTTTCAATTTTGTGAAGATGATCCACTCACGGACGGCATCCACTTAGACTTATTGCGTTATACCTACTGAATTTGTCGGAATAATTACTGTCTGAGCCGCAGTAATGTGGGGTTAAAGCCAATGATTGAAAATGCGCTTAAAATGACTGCTGATTTTATCGGAATCTTGCGCCGTGATTTTTCCCAGTTTTTTCTCGATCAAAACAAGATCAAGGGACGCAATCTTTGCGAGTCGAACTAAACTCGGATGTAAAAGCCCGGCCTCTTCCCAATCTGAGAGCAAATAATCCCCTTCCAAAGCGAAGTTTTCGATCTTACTCGTCACCATTGCAACCACGACGATTTGGATCTTATCCGTCAGTCGATGTGAAGAAAGGCAAAGCGCCGGGCGCTTTTTGCTCGATTCTAAGTCAGAAAAGGGAAACCGAACTAAGACGATCTCGCCGGGATGATAGAGGCTGGGGGTTTTAGATTTCATAGCCGATCGTAGTCCGAGTCACGAGGATCATTCCACTCTTCGAAGGCGCTTTCGGCTGCTTTTTGAAGAGCACGACTCTCTAAACGATGCGCGAAATACCCCTCAAGCGCGGTGACCAACACTTCTTTGATACTCGTGTCTGTCAATTCAGCCTCAAGTCTGAGTAGTTTGACGAGTTTAGGATCGCCGAGATCTGTGGAGAGTTTAGTCTTGGAGTCTTTCATAAGGTTCTTCCCGGGGTTCTTCTTGCCCCAGTTTACCATAAAGTCAGTAAGCTGTTAAACTGGTTTTCCTGGAAACCAGGAAAACAGCACAACAACCTGAAGTCATGAGGAATTAATTCGCAGCTGGCGCAGCGGGTGTCGTAGCCGGTGCTGCAGCAGCGGCAGGAGCCGTAGCTGCAGGCGCACTTTCGGTAGCAGCAGGAGTCGTCGCTGCAGCGGTCGGAGAAGGGGCTGAAGCGCCGCCCTTTTTATAATCTGTCGTGTACCAACCCGTGCCTTTGAGCACAAAAGAAGTTCGGCTTAAGAGCTTCTTAACGGGAGAAGCGCAATCTGGGCAGTTATCAACTGGCGCGTCCGAGAATTTCTGCATAATTTCATGAACTTTTTCGCATTTTGCACATTCGTATTCGTATAGCGGCATAAATCCTCCAAAGAAGTTATGCATGTTTGCCGCATCATCCTAGAAATGTCAAGAGGGGGGCGACACCTGTAACCAAAGAAGTTGTAGCCTGTATCGCGACAGTCGCTATGTTGAAAAATCACAAGCAGTGGTGAGCGAGGTTATTGAAAGATCCCCTCGATTGGCGTTTGTTGTAAGTGTTCAAAACAAATAACAAACACTAACCAAGGTGGTAAGCATTCAGTAAACCCGCGTTAGGTTTTTCTGATGATTCCGAAATAAGAGCTGGACACACCAAAGAGTCCGCGATAATGTTTCTGTAGCGCATGTGCTACTCATCCTCGCCGAGCAATCATACTAACCAAAGCATCTTGCTTCAGATCGAGGTGAATAAGCTTCGAGCCGAGGTGGGGTAC
>JBBCAV010000417.1:0-9095 GCA_051382305.1 Bdellovibrionota bacterium FG-2 | reverse complement strand
ATCGAGGGATGTATTCACTTTTTTGTTCGGGCGTCCCGAACTTCGAGAGAATCAGTTGCGGAAGCCCCGTCACGGCGACGCTGATGGCATAGCCTAGGTTGACCGCCGCGAGCTCTTCAATCACGCAAATGTACTCTTGATAGCCTAATCCCGCGCCCCCGTATTCTTCGGGGGTGGGGATACCCGTGAGTCCAAGATCTCCAAGTTTTTTGATGACCTCGGGACGAAAGGTTTCATTGTGTTCGTCTTCTTCGATCAGGGGCGCGAGCTCTTTTTGAGCAAACTTACGGGTGAGTTCTCTTAATTCCGTTTGAATTGCGGTTTCTTCAAAGTGCATTCACGTCTCTCCTCGATATTCCTTTAGGCGTCAGCCGCCTCACCTAACATTTGGCGAGCGATAATGAGACGAAGGACTTCGTTCGTTCCCGCGCCAATTTCCATGAGCTTTGCATCTCTCATGTAGCGCTCGACCGGGAATTCTTTGGTGTAGCCGTATCCCCCTAAGATCTGGATCGCGTCCAATGCGACTTGCGTCGCCATTTGCGCGCTTTGAAGTTTTGCTTTCGCAGCCATCATGGACGCTTCTTTGCCTCCCATCAGGCCTTCATCCCACATTTTTGCAGCCGTAAAAGTGAGGCAGCGGCAGGCTTCATACCAAGACGAGGCTTCGGTGAGGCGCTCCTGAATTTGTTGAAACGCGCCGATGGGTTTGCCAAATTGTTTTCGTTCCTTGGCGTATTGAGTGGCAACCTGGATTGCGGCGCGTGCAACGCCTAGGGAGATTCCAGCGATGGTAATGCGTTCGATATCGAGGTTGCGCATCATCATTTTGATGCTGGAGCCTTCTTCACCTACGCGGTTTTCGAGCGGGACCTTGCAGTTTTCAAAAACAAGCTCCCCGGTGGGAGAGGCGCGCATGCCCATCTTTGAGAACTTCTTCCCGGTGGAGAAGCCGGGCATCCCGCGCTCAATGATGAAGGTCGAGAGGTCACGTTTGGTGGACCCTGTTTTGGCATAGCAATAAAAAGTGTCGCCGTTAGGGCCGTTGGTGATCCAGGTCTTTGTGCCATTGAGAACGTAATGATCTCCGTTTCGAACGGCCTTGGTTTTCATGCCAAGGGCATCAGAACCCGCTTCGGGTTCTGACATTCCCATTCCGCCTAAATGCTCTCCGCTGAGCAATTTTGGCAGGTGTTTTTTGCGTTGAGCGGGAGTGCCGTTCTTGGCAATTTGATTCACACACAAAATCGTATGGGCCAAGTAAGAGAGGGTGGTGGAGGCGTCGACCGCTCCCATTTCCTCCATGGCGATTGTAGCAGCTACGGCGTTTAGTCCAGCACCGCCGTCTTCTTCTGGGACGACCACGCCGAGCAGGCCGAGTTCTCCCATTTTCAAAAAGGCTTCTCGATTAAAGCCTTCTTTTTCATCCAACTCCATAATGCATGGCGCCAATTCGGTGACGGCAAACGCGCGCACGGTTTCTTGAAGCATTCTTTGTTCGTCAGAAAAAAACCACATAATAGGTGACTCCTTTACTTGTTCGAAAACACCTGCCATACTTCATAACATGTTGAGGGGTGAAGTAAACCACCATCCGATCCAGCTTTTAGTAAATTATTGGGAGATCCCTCCCTCCGGACTGGGCGCCAAGTTGGACCAGTTACTGAGGCAGGGTGTGACTCATATTTGCAGCTACGTCCCGTGGCAAGCAGTTGAGTCGGATATTTCACATTCGTTTGCGCGTTTTCTTACTGCGATTACTGAGCGGCGCATGAGCGTTTCACTGATTATCACGCCAGAAGTCGGGGTTCATTATCCGAACTCCGGTCTCCCAAAAGATGTGGCAGGTCGTGCCGAAAATACGGCCCAACATTGTGACGGCGGCGCGGTCGTGATGAATCTTCCCCCCAATCGTTTTGCGGTGCCCTCGTTTTTTGCGCCTGAATTTACGAAGCGCTACTATAGTTTTTTGAACCGGATGGACAGTCTACTCGCTGAAATGGGACGTGCTCAAAGTTCTCTGCTTTCGGGCGTAAATGTTCTATTTTCCGGAAGCTTTTGGAAATATTATCGCTCGCCTTTGGCCTCCTCGCAGGAAGCGTTGGGAGGAAGTGCGGGAGATTTTTCAAACACGGCTGGAGTCGCGTATCGGCAATGTTTGGAACAATATTATTCTCAAAAAGAGTTTATGGATCCCACGCCGGCGTCTGCGAATCGTTGGAAAACGCGTGCAATGGATGAGACAAATCGCTTGTGGTTTTATCAGCAATCTGAGGACGTTTTTCGGCATCGGAGCACGCAGATGGTACGGCGAAAAGCTTGTTCCGTTCGCGTAGAAGAGGTCGAGATTTTTACGCCTGAGGCCGACCCAGGTTATGCTTACTCCGCTTTTTTACAAATGATCGCCGGCGGACACGCCGATTTTACCCGCCTTTCAAGCCTAGTGGATGAAATGGTGACCCGGAGCAGTTGGGGGGCCGCTGGCGCCACTGCCCCTCTTATGCACTGGACGTCCGTGGGCGGATTTCGCACGCTTTCGGATTCTGAAAAACAGTTTTTGATATTGAAGTCTCTGCTGCTGATGGGCGGCCGCGGCGGCGGGATTTTGCTTGATGAGCAAGAGTGGTTTTCGTTATCGCAAACCTTTCGCTCTAGGGCCGAGTCTTTGGCGCGCTCTCTCCTGCATGGCGAAATGAAACTGAAGACTCGCGCTTTGTATCTTACATCGCATTTGTGGTCTGCGCCCGGCCCGCTTTGGGGTGAGCTTTCTGAGCGTGTCGGATATGGGATGAAAATGGTTTCATCCTTGGATGCGGTGGTGAGCGAGCAAGAAGCCCAGTTCTTAGTGGTTGACCCCTCCTTTATTATGGGGCGGGATGTGGTTTCAAAACTGACTTCTTGGGCAAAATCAGGGAGGACAGTTGTTCTCCCTCGGAGTTGGCTGTATACGGAATGGGCCCGAAGCCAACTCGAATTGACAGCAGTCCAGCAAGTGCAAAAGATTGAAATGGACCTTGGGGTTCCTTATCGGGTGCATGGGGTGGGGCAGGGAAATTTAGTGATTTACGAAATTCCCCAAAAAGGGACTCTCCCCCGAGAGATGAAAGCGGCTTGGGGCGTGTTCGTCAATTCTTTGCTTTCCATGGCAGAGATCCATAACTATTGTCGGTTAAGTGATTCAAGACTTTCGGTCGTTCCGTTGGATCGAGGCGAAGGGAATATGGCTCTTTTCATCCTGAACCCCACACATCGAAAAATTGCAGCCGATCTGATTTTTCCTGCGGAGGTTGCGGTTTCGGATCTCGCCGTATCAATGTCTGTCGCGCAGGGGGAGGCTCTGCATGCAGGGCCCGCTTCGGGACGCGACCCCGGCCACGATTCTCATCTTCCCGTTCCTGCCCAGCGCTTTTCGATGGAAGTCCCTTTATGTGGGATTTTGCCGCTTGCGGTAGGAGGACTGAGCTATGGCGACGTGAGGGATCGACAGGCCGCTTGCGCAACTTCTGAGTCACTTCGTGAGGGGCTCGCTCGAGTGGTGGATAGTGAACTTCCTGGTTTTGATTCTGGAGTGGGGATTGAAGGCCTATGGAACTAAAACATGATTGGCAGTCTTTTCAGCTTCTGTTTTATTCCGCTCGCAGGAATTTGGCTTCTGAAACTTTGGCCAAAAATGCGATGGGTCCTATTCGTGTCGTGACTTCTGGTGTTGGGGGACCGGGTGGAGAAACGGTCGTTTCGGCTTATGCAGATGGTGAAGAGTTTTCAGAATGGATCGGGGCCAGTTGTATTGAGCTTGCCACGGCGTTTCCCCATCGTGAAGTTTACGCCTATGATCACAGAGTTATAGAGGGGTGGCTTCAAGAGTCCGTGGGAGTTACACATTTTTATGGGCAAAACGAGTTCTTGCTTTCAAAGGCCGGAACGCTGCAGATCTTCAAGGCTCCGCGAGGGAACAAACCTCCGAAAGGCGAAGCGGTCAATTTGGTTCAAACCGGAAAAACCCATTTTCTATTGGAGGCGCTGCAAGGGGGGTGGGCTCGAGTGTTTCCCTCATCTTATGGCGTTTTTGTGCGACTTGAAGGTGAAGTCTTGGAGGATTTCATTGTGACGGTTCGTCGAGGGAAAATTGAGGGTTTCCAGAGACCTGATTTGAGTTCCATGGGGCGTGAGCGCAGTCGGCAGCCGGCCGAGGTTGTACGCTATCTCTCTGAAAAATTTCTTGTTCCTGTTCAAGGGGTGTTTGTTTCTGCTCAGGAGTGGAAGACCTGGAGTGCGAGTTCCCGGCCTTGGAAAAAGGTGTCGGGCGCCGTTCGTCAGGGCCAGGCAAAACTTGTGCCTTTTCGACCGCTATTAGCTGGAATGATGGTCGTCAAAGCCTTAATGGGCGGTTAAGGTGTTTTCTCCCCGGTTCAAAAAAACCGTCTTTTCAAATGGGCTGACGCTTGTTTCGGAGCGCCATTCGGAGTTTCGCAGTCTTTCTATCGGAGTGTGGGTGAAGGCGGGGACTCGTCACGAAAAATCGATGGAAGCTGGAATTTCCCATTTTCTGGAGCACATGCTTTTTAAGGGGACAGACAATCGTACCCCATTGCAGATCGCGCGCGAAGTTGATGAGGTTGGGGGGGATTTTAACGCTTTTACGACGCGGGAATACACTTGTTTTCATATCTTAATGCTCGCTGAAGACCTCGAGCTGGGTTTGGATATTTTGGGCGACGTCATTCTTAATTCAAATTTTGATGCAGAAGAGCTTGAACGCGAGCGCAAAGTTATTGTGCAAGAGATCTCTATGGCCGAGGAATCTCCCGAAGAGCTCGGTCATGATATTCTTTTTGAATTGGTGTACGGCGCTCATGGATTAGGTCGCCCCATTCTAGGCACGACGACGAGTGTGAAGCGCATTCGTCGCGCAGCCTTGCTCCGGTTCTTTCGCAAACACTACCGTCCTGATCAAATGATTATCGCCGTAGCGGGCGATGTTTCGCACGAAAAAATCAAGAAATATCTTCGTTCTCTTTGTCGCTCCCGGTGGCCGGGGCGTGCTCCCCGAGTGTCGCAAAAAGAGCTAGGTTTTGAACCGGCTCCCGTAACTCGATCCGGAAATTGGTGGATTACCCGGCCTACAGAGCAAGTTCATTTGCTTTGGGGGGTGAAAGCTCCACATTATGCCTCTCGGGATCGGTATGCGCTTTCGCTTCTCAATGTCTATTTGGGTGGCGGCATGAGCTCGGTTCTTTTTCAGGAGATTCGAGAGAAAAACGGACTAGCCTATACGGTTTACTCCAATCTCTCGCTTTTCTTGGATTCGGGTTACTTCTCTGTGTACGCCGCCACGGCACCTCATAAAGTTGCTCTTTGTTTGAAACTCATTGAAGAATGTCTAGATAAGCTACAGCGTCAACTTTTGACCGAAGAAGAACTGCATGTCGTGAAAAGCAATCTCAGGGGCAGCGTGTTGCTTTCCTCTGATAGTGTGGAATCCCGTATGTCGAGCATTGCCAAAGGCGAGATTTACATGGGAACCCACCTTCATGTGGATGAGCTTTGCGCCAAAATCGACGCGGTGAGTGCACAAGATATCAGACGTGTGGCGCGAAAGCTGTTTCGAGATGGCAAGAAGAGCATTCTCGCCCTGGGCCCTAAGCCCGGAAAACAGGTCCGCGCAAAGCTTAAGCCCACTTTTCCCAAAAAATATCGAGTGTAAAGGCACGCTCGGTCGTGTTACATTTTACAATATGATTCCAAATCAAATGCTTGCCGCCTTGAAGAAGGTGGATTCGTTTATTGAAAAAATTGAAGGCGTATTTTTGGTCACGATTTTGGGCACCATGGTTTTTGTCGCTTTCACTCAAGTGATTTTGCGAAATTTCTTCTCCACGGCGCTTTCTTGGGGTGATGGGTTGACTCGCGCCATGGTGCTGTGGTCGGGTCTCATCGGGGCATCGATTGCGGTGAAGCAGGGGCGATATATTAGCATTGATTCGGTGTCTCGAATTATGAGCGCAAGAGTCAAACGCATCTCCCGCGGCGTGATTTACTTCTTTTCCATGGCGGTTTGTTACTCTTTGGGAGAGGCCGCAGTCGCTTTTGTAAAACAGGAGCATGAGGCGGGCACTCGCTACTCGATCGGTGTGGATAGCTGGATCGTGGAGCTGATTATCCCGGTGATTTTTTTCTTTTTATGTTTTCGGTTTTTTCTCAAACTGCTTTGTCTCTTCGCGGGAGAAGAATTGGAGAAGCCTGAATGGGAGCGCTAATAGCAGTTTTGATTATTGCGATTGCCTTGATCGGAGCGCCGCTCTTTACAGTTTTTGGCGCCAGCGGACTGATCTTGTTTACCTTTGACGGAGTCGATACGTCGGCTGTGATTGCCGAGATGCATCGGATTTCGACACTGCCCATGCTGATTACGATCCCGCTCTTTACTTTTGCCGGCTATTTGTTGGCAGAAAGTAAGGCGCCCCAGCGAATTGTGCGATTCAGTCAGGCCCTGGTGGGTTGGATGCCAGGGGGCTTGTCGATTGTGGCGCTTATTGTTTGCGCATTTTTTACGGCTTTCACGGGTGCGTCTGGAGTCACAATTATCGCCGTGGGGGGGCTCCTGCTTCCGGTGATGATTCAAGAGGGTTATAAAGAGCGTTTTTCAATGGGGCTTCTCACCACTTCTGGGAGTTTGGGACTGCTTTTTCCGCCAAGTCTTCCGATCATTATTTATGGGCTCGTGGCCAATGTAAGTATTGATAAGCTCTTTATTGCAGGAATTTTGCCCGGGCTCTTGATCGTCGTGATCATGAGCATTTATTGTGTTCGGACGGCGATTAAGAATGATATTCCTAAGCAGGCGTTTTCTTGGAGTGAGCTTGGGATTGCGACCAAAGCTTTTGCTTGGGAACTTCCCTTGCCGGTGATCGTGATTGGAGGAATCTATAGCGGCATCTTCACCGCGACCGAAGCGGCTTCGGTGACTGCTTTTTATGCTTTCATCGTGGAAGTGTTTATTATTAAGGATTTGAGTCTCACGAAAGACATCCCCCGCGTGATGAAGGAAAGCATGATCCTTGTGGGGGGGATTCTCATCATCTTGGGAACCGTTTTAGGTTTTACAAGTTATGTCGTGGATGCACAGATTCCGATTAAGGCGCTGAATTTGGTTCGTGAATACATGTCTAGTAAGTTTGTTTTCTTGATCTTGCTCAATGTCGTGCTTTTGATTGGCGGCTGCTTGCTTGATATGCTCTCGGCGATCATGCTGGTGCCGCTCGTACTGCCGATTGCCAAGGAGTTTGGCGTGGATCCTATTCATTTGGGGATTATTTATTTGGCGAACTTGGAGATCGGTTACAGCACGCCTCCGGCCGGGCTTAATCTTTTCATCGGGAGTTTCCGGTTCAAAAAGCCCATTATTGAACTCTACGGCGCAGCACTACCTTTTCTCGTGTTTTATGTGATCGCCTTGGGGATCATTACTTATGTGCCGGATCTGAGTTTGGTGCTGTTGAAGTATTTGGGGAAATAGCTCGGGTTTATTCCTCAAAAATCCTTTCCCAAGGTTCAACTCGCACTCCGTCAAATTTCCAGGGCTCAAGCACTGGGGCTAGAAGGGTTGCCTCGGCGCCAGGCACTTTTTTTTGAAATGCACTTAGGAGCAGTAAATCCGGTTTCTTAACCGCCTCGCGTTCAAAAATTTGAAAGGCCCGCGTTTTGCCCCCTAATTCTTCTTCTACGAGATGGACCACACGTTTGCCGGTAGATCGGTAGTATTGAAAAGTGTGCCTTTTCCCGCCCCTATAGCTGTTATTGGCCATTCGCTCATTGATCAAAGCAATCTGTAGTCGTTTTTCCCAGGAGGCCCCGAGATGCCCTGCGATGCCTACGTCCAAAGGAAGGTAAATTGATTTCCCGGTGCCAGCGGGATGAGGATCTAAACGATTTAGAACAAAGAGCTCACAGAGTGCATTGAGGTGGGTTCCCACTTTTTTTGCATTAGCGCGAGTTGCTTTGCTGAGCGCCGCTGCCGTAGGTTCTTCCAAAACCGAAGAGTGTTTCAGGAGTGAATACGCTAACTGGGTATCGAGTTTCAAACGCTTGAATTGGTGAATGTCTCGTTGGCAAGTTAGGTCGATCCAGTCTTGAAAAAAATCGGCTCTTACTTGTGAGTCTCGTACAAAGGCGATGGCCGGCATTCCTCCGGAGTCCAAGAATTTTAGGGTTTGGGTCCTGTTGGGCCGCGCTCTTTTATTCGGTAGTCCTTGCGTCTCCCAATAGGTCATAGGATATAATCGAATCTTTCCCATCCTGCCGGTTAGAGATTCTCGGATATTCTGGAGCAAAGAAAACTCTGTTGAACCTAATAATAAGAATGATCCGGGGCGCCGATTCTTATCAACGATGAGTTTGATCGCACCAAAAAGTGCAGGGGATTTTTGAGCTTCATCTATAATCGCAGGTTTCGAGTCAGCCAGGGTGGCGATGAACGTTTGGGGGCTCTCCTGTGCCAAAACTTGCTTTGCTTGATCATCCAAAGAGACGTAAGAAGAGTGCGAAACCTTCTTAGTCAGTATTTCTCGCGCAAGAAAACTTTTGCCAGTCTGACGGGCGCCTTGGATGGCCACTACCGGCGTGAATTTGAGTCGTTTTAGCAATAAATCCAGGGCGGCTCTAGGTCGCTCGTGAGGCATAGTTCATTTTAGCCCCCCCTGATTCTGGAAAGCAATTCTTAAATCATGGGGGGTGCCGCAAACGATGCGGACCGGTAGGAGGGAATGCTAAGCCTGTGATTTAAGCTGATCTAAACAGGTCCGAGAATTGAATTCGGAACCCCAAGGGAGTGTGAAAACTTTCTTGGGGTTTTTGTCGTTATATTTGGTATCGGTTTTGCTCTTATGCCATCCGCCAAACCAAGCAGAGTGGATGGAACCACCTCCCTTCCCTAGAAGAAAGGAGGTGATCCCAATGCGAAATAATAGTGTAGTCAGCTATTATATTCATCGGCGGAAGCTGGAAAAACTTAAGAAAAATGCCTGGAATCTCTTTGTCTTTTTCAGGGTTTTGTTTTTTCTAGTGAGTCTTGTTCGGTCCTACTTAAGGCATTCGTG
>JBBCAV010000416.1:0-1578 GCA_051382305.1 Bdellovibrionota bacterium FG-2 | reverse complement strand
GTATCCAACAGGTAAAAGGCGCCGCAACAAACATAAGAACTTCAAAAAGGTGAAGCTATGAAGAAGCTAAAATTATCTTTTCGTGTCATTGGGGCTTCAGGGCCATTGTCAATTTCTTGGTTCGAGGGTCCAAAAGGCGATGCCGTAGAGGCAAAAAATGGAATTGGAGTTGGTTTTTTTTCTCCTAACGGTGAACTGCTATGTGTGGAGTTCGACGATGTAGAGGAAGTAAAAGATCATCAGGTTCTAGAGTTTGAGCGTTACCGAGTTGAGGTCAATGTCAATAATGGGAGAATTTCCCACAAACTAGAGGACCTGAAAGGACGCGGTCGTAAGAAGCGAGCGGCTTGATCCAACTGATGCGCGAAAAATAACGCAAGTGCTCCCATATCACTACAGGCGCGCGCCCCCACCGCATTAGTTAATTTTCGGGTTTGTTCGGAAATGGAAGAAGGGCGGGGACTTTCCTATTCGCATAATTTGGTCAAGTCGTCTGCGTTTTTGATGACCGCAAAACTCGAGAAATAGTTGCTCCCCGATTTACATAGCGCTCGATTGGCAAAGTCAAGATTTGAGCCAGCGTTGAATTCTAAACGTTCAATACGAAATTTGCGAATAAAACGCGTGTACAATTTGGATTTTGCCCAGAATTCAGGCTTTTTTAGATTCTTGAGGATGACGCCGCTATCAATAACAGTTTCGGCGAGAAGATTTGCAATCTTGGTTTGATCCAAAATGGATCCCCGGCCGATTATGTTTAGTGCGTCCTCGCTAAGAGACAATTCTGAAAAACTGATTTGAGCTTCATCTGCGATCGCGAACCAACCAGTGATTGTACTGGTCTGAATTTTGACGTCATTTCCTGCCGAACAATTGGAGCCCGCAGTGCGGAAATTACAGTAAATACTTGATCCCAAAACTTCTGTGCGCTCTCCGATGGTGATCGCTCCGCCTGCTATTCTTGTACCAGCACCCAAAAATGCGCTACTCTTGACCACCGGCCATTCGTTGCCGTAATTCTTGAAAACGAAGCCGCCGCCATTTGGCCAAATCATAAAGTAGTCATTGAGGTGACCGGTAAAGTTTCGGTTGGTAATTTTAAGGATATGCAGTGCAAGCTGCTCCAGGCCTGAGATCTCTTTTGCGTGGAGTTTGCGACGAGAACCCTGAAGCTGCTCATTGAATAGCGCTAAAGCATTTTCCAGGCCGTTTGTGATTGCGGCGAAATCGACATCGCTCAATTTGTCATAGTCATGCTCGAACACTATGCGCCTTAATCCTTCATGGACGAGAAGAAGTGTTTGATCACGCACGGACATTTTTTTGAATAGCTCTTCGCGAACCCAGGTTCAGGTCGTCCCTCGGTTAGTTGAAATTTAAAGTTGAGTGGTTCACTCTCTCGGTTACCCAGCCAAAGAGAACTAACCCGCCGGAAACCCGGCAAGGAAAGGTGTTAGCGCCCACCCTTCTTGACATTCCTTTGCTCACGTTCGCTGTCATTGCCTGAGCAAAAAAAACGGGGCTGGCATTATTGCGCGAGCCCCGTTTCGTACTGCCAACGATTGTTTCAGAACTGTG
>JBBCAV010000415.1:0-1467 GCA_051382305.1 Bdellovibrionota bacterium FG-2 | reverse complement strand
CATTCTTCTCAACAGCTCCTAACCAAAAAGCAGTTGTTTGAGCGAGATCCCCCGCCAAAAGGGCTTCTGCCTCGGCAGGATCTGGCTCAGGAGCGTTTTTTGCGCGGTGGGGAAGCGGGAGGAGGAATGGCAGAAATGGTGACCAAACTCCTCACAAAATATCTTTCAAAGTCCCTTCGCGAAGTCGCTCTTACCGTTTTTTGGAAACGAGGCACAGGCGAGCAAAGTTTCACTGTTTCAACCTATTGGGTGGATCTCACGCATGAATTTGAACTTACGGAGTAGCCATCAAGGATTCAGCCTGCTTGAAGTCATGATCGCAATGGCGATCCTTGTCTTTATCACTATTGGTATCACCCAAGCCACTTCGGAGACCTTTAAACTTCGAGACGTGCTTCTCAATGAAGGCGATTTTTATAATGGGATTAGGCTCGCCACCGACATTCTGCAGCGTGATATCTGCCAAATGTACAGCCCGATTGCTATGATTCCCCCCCGCGCAAAAAACGCTCCTGAGCCAGATCCTGCCGAGGCAGAAGCCCTTTTGGCGGGGGATCTCGCTCAAACAACTGCTTTTTGGTTAGGAGCTGTTGAGAAGAATGGAATTAGGCCCTCTCGTTTTGTTGGCAAACAAGATGAGATTTCGTTTATTTCTCTTTCTCATGTACGTATTTACAAAGACGCTCCCGAGAGCGAATTTGCTAAGATTCGCTACAAACTCATCAAAGAAGACAAGCCCCCTTTTGGCGCAAAAACGACACAGTCGACTAGTGTGCTCACCAAGATTGAAACGACCAACGCATTTGATGAGGATGAAAGAAGAGATAAGAAGCTTGAAAACACCTACCCGTTACTTCGAGGCATCACCTCCCTCACCTTTCAATTTTACAACAAAGAGAAGGACACCTGGGAACGCAGTTGGGATTCCGAAAAAGAAGACACGCATTACCTCTTCCCCGACTCTATCGAAATGAAATTTGAAATCGTAGGCCCGTCAAAACTAAGTTTCACGGGGGTCTACTATTTCAAGCCGGAAGTGCCCATTGCGGGGTTTGATGCGACCTACTAAAGACTCTAGCGGCATCGCACTTTTCATGGTTATGGGAGCCATCAGCCTGCTCTCCATGCTCGTCACAGAGTTCACCTACGTCGCGCAAATTAGCCAGAAAATGGCCTTCGATTCTCTCGATCAGGTCAAAGTTCACTATATTGCAAAAAGTGGATTCAAACTCTCCTTGTTACGGCTCCGCGCCTATCAACAAGTCAAAGGTTACTTGGGTAAAATGGATAAGGCGGCGGCGGGAGCTGCCGGGGTTCCGAAAGGGCTGATCGATAAAATCTGGAGTTTTCCCTTTATCTATCCCATTCCCACAAACCTTCCCGGACTCTTGCCCAAGGAAAAAGAAGAAATTGAGAAATTTCAAAAAGAATCTGATTTAAATGGGCGCTACTCTGCACTGATCGAAT
>JBBCAV010000414.1:0-12669 GCA_051382305.1 Bdellovibrionota bacterium FG-2 | reverse complement strand
GCCCTCGAGCGTGTCAGTGAGGAAGCCGGATGCGGGAAAACCGCCAGTCCGGTTTTAATGGGGGCGGCCGCCGTAAGGTGCGCCGCCTACCTACCAAAAAACCTGGATTTTTTTCATCTCGACCAGGATTTTGTGTTTTCTAGTGAATTTGGTTGATCACTATTTGAGATGATCGTGGGGAGCGTTTTGGGTGCAGCGTTAACCTAAGGGCTCTCACGAAGAGAAACTGCTTGGTTTGGTTTTCATGCTCATTGTCTGATTTGTGGACGGCAATCACATCTCTGACGCGCCCAACATCAAAAGGGGGCACTGAGAATCAGCGATCCCCTAGAAGATGCCCCACCGCTTCCGACGTCGTGCTCAACGACTCTCTGCCAGGGTAACCCACCATCGAAACAATCCACCACTGCTGAGTCACAGGATTCTCGACGTAAACGACATCACTCATCCAATCGATGGCAAACCCTGGCTTATGTGCGAAAATCCATCCCGCAGTCGAAACTCCGGCTTTTGACAGTCCCCGCTGAAGGCCTTCGACGATTTGCATTCCACGCGGGCGGGGCGCTTGAAGTGCCGCATGCAAAACGGAAAGAGATTCCTTAGAAATTTTGTACCCGTCTTCGCCGGGCGCGCTGGAGCGCTCCGGACGCATCGCTCGCAAAAGGGCACGACCAATTTCTTCAACGGTCGTGCAATTGCCTTCTTCAGAAAAACCACAAGGCTTGGGATTGAAGGTAGCCTTAAGCTTTGCACGTTTATAGATTTTCGTCCCCTCGCGCGCCGTCAAAGCAGGACTTATTTTTAAAGTGCCATGCTTTCCATCGGGGGTCATATAAAGACGACTGTATCCACGCATCAACGAGGTCCGAGTAAAGCCACGCTTCGAATTTAAAAAAGTCGCGTAAAACTCATCGAAACCCACCCAATGAATCAATCGATCAAAGGCGATGTTATCACTTTCAATAATCGCGGCCTCGAGAATCTGCTTCAGCGTAGCCTTCGACCAAGCTTTCTTAGGCGTCCAACCCGGCGGCAAAGTCTCGCCCGTAAACTCAATCAATACCGCAGGCGTGAAACCTCGGCGCTCGGCCGCCTCAAGTGCTGCAATCGCCGCAAAAAGTTTAATCTCCGAAGCGGGCCACCAAGTATCGCGATCGGTCGCGGTATTGAGATAAGGAAGAACATCGAATTCCTCACCTTTGCCCTGAAACACCACAGCCCTTAATGTTTTGGGTGGAACATACCCTTGAGAAGCAAAAATGTCTTCTAAAGTGGATGCGGACGCCAATGGCAGGAGAGCTAGGGAAAGAAGTGCGAAGCAAAAGATATATCTCATTTCGACTTTTTACCCACAAAACGTCCGTCTTTAATAGCCTAAAACGACCGCCGCAAATAATGCGTCGCACACACTAAAAATATCTGGGAAAACCCTTCCCTAAAACATATAAACGTTCACTGTGAAACCCCATCAACACTTAACGTTAAAGCAGCTCCAAGCCGAGCTTGACCGATGTGAAAGCTGTGTCGACAAACCTTGCCAGCAAGCTTGCCCATCTAATTGCTCTCCTGCCGACTTCATCATGGCCGCTCGCGGTGGCACCCCCCACGACTTTGGCAGAGCTGCCGCCGAGATTTTGCAATTCAATCCGCTAGGTGAAGTTTGCGGAATCGTCTGTCCCGACACTTTCTGCATGGACGCTTGCGCGCGTGCGACATTTGACAAGCCCATTGAAATTCCAAAAGTTCAAGCTGCAATTATTTCGGAGGCCCGAAAGCACAAGACAATCCCTGTGCCCGCAAAGCTAGCCCTCAATGGCAAAAAAGTAGCGGTCATCGGCGCGGGCCCCGCAGGATTAGCCGCTACCGGAGCTCTCGCACGATTGGGCTATGAAATCTCTCTTTTTGAAGCAGACGCTGTTGCAGGCGGTGCGTGCCTAACGATTCCGGATCCGAGACTCCCTAAGAATGCGCTCCAAGAAGACGCCGCGTATGTGATGAGTTTGGGTACGATTCACGCTCACTTCGGGAAAAAAATAGAAAAACCCGCAGAACTTTTGAAACAGGGCTTTCACGCAGTTGTGATCGCTGCCGGACAGCCTGATCCTATTAAGCTTGGACTTCCTGGTGAAGACCTCGCCGTCACGGCCACGGATTACCTCAAGAATCCAAAGAAATTTTCGTTTACCGGCAATGTCGCCATCATCGGCGGCGGCGCCGTCGCGGCCGATTGCGCGACCACCGCGCGACATCAAGGTGCTACCGAAGTCGAAATGTTTATTCGCCGCACACTTTTCGAAATGCGGTTAACGAGCGAAGAACGGCGCATGCTCCTAGAAGCTCAAGTCAACGTCACAACCCGCACGAAGCCTGCAGGCATCACTCGCGAAACCGGCGGAAAACTAACGCTTGAGACGACAAAAGCCGAGACGGGAGCAAAACTTCCGCGCCCGGGTTATGATCTGATTATTTCTGCAGTGGGAAACACCTACAATGGCGCCCCACTCTCCGCAGGCGTTTTTCTCGCCGGCGATTGCACTCATGGCGCAAGTACCGTTGTTGAGTCGGTGGCTTCTGGGAAAAACGCCGCGCATGCGGTGGATCGTTTCCTTGGAGGCCAATATAGTTTAAAGATCACGGAAGAATCCCGTCCTCTTAAAACCAAGTGGAGCATCGCTAAAAGCTACAATCCTCTCCAAGGCCTCGATAAGCTGCCCGTCGACCTCACCACAGACTTTTTTGGCCGAAAAATCTCAAGTCCCTTCTTGCTCTCCGCAGCCCCACACACCGATGGCTTCAATCAAATGAAAAAAGCCTATAAAGCAGGCTGGGTTGGTGGTGTGATGAAGACTGCGTTTGACGATTTGCCGATTCATATTCCGGCAGGTTACATGGTCCAGTTTGATCCGAAAACTTACGGCAATGCTGACAACGTTTCCGGCCATTCACTAAACCGCGTTTGCGGCGAAATCGAAAAGCTTCGCAAACTATTCCCGACTCACCTCACCATGGGTTCAACCGGCGGACCTGTTACTGGCAACGATGCTGAGGACTGCAAAGTCTGGCAATCCAACACCCGCAAACTTGAAAACGCAGGCGCGCTCGCGGTCGAATATTCTTTGTCCTGTCCTCAAGGTGGCGACGGCACCGAAGGCGACATTGTTTCGCAAAAAGCAGCTGTTACCGCGAAGGTGATCGACTGGGTCATGCAAACCAGTGCGCCGGACGTACCAAAACTGTTTAAACTTTCAGCCGCGGTGACTTCGATCAAGCCGATTCTAAGAGCAGTTAAATCTGTTTTCGATAAATATCCCCACAAAAAGGGCGGCATCACGCTCGCCAATTCGTTTCCCGTCATGGCGTTCCGTCCCTCCAAGAATCCTTCGGCTCGCTGGGAAGAAGGGTTGGTCGTCGGAATGTCCGGCCAAGGCGTCCTCCCAATCAGTTATCTCACACTTGCCGATGCCGCATCTTTTGGGATCACCGTCTCTGGCAATGGCGGCGTGATGGATTATCATGCAGCCGCAAACTTCTTGGCACTGGGCGCGCGCTCAGTCCAAGTTTGCACCGTCGTTATGAAGCATGGATTGGGCGTCATTCACGAACTCAATCAGGGACTAAGTTTCCTCCTGCATGCCCGTGGCATTCGCTCTGTCGAAGAACTGATTGGTCGGGCTCACCCAAAGGCGATTACGCCTTTCATGGAACTAACCCCCTTAAAGCAAGTCTCGCAAGTGCGTCCTAACTTCTGCCAAAGTTGCGGTAACTGCACCAATTGCCCGTATCTTGCGATCAAGCTCGATGAACACAAACATCCCGTCACCGATCCATCATTATGTGTGGGCTGCAGCTGGTGCGCCAATGCGTGTTTTTCAGGCGCTCTTTTTATGCGTGATCGAAGCCCTGAAGAATTAGCTGCCCTAAAGGAGTAGTCGAATGCAATTTACACTCAACGGGAAATCCGTTTCGTATACAGGCGATCTCGAACTTCCGCTTCTCACCTACCTTCGAGAAACCGCGGACCTCATCAGCCCAAAAGATGGATGCTCAGGTCAGGGAACTTGTGGGTGTTGCACCGTCGTCGTCGATGGGAAGGCCCTCTTAGGTTGCACGACTCCCATTCGTAAGGTTGAAGGCAAATCGGTAATCACGACTGAAGGACTTAGCACCAAAGAGCAAGACGCTTATGGGGATTCGTTTGTTGAGAAAGGCGGGGTCCAATGTGGGTTTTGCACTCCTGGCATCGTCATGCGCGCAAAGGCACTTTTGGATCAAAACGCAAAGCCCTCACGTGAGGAGATTACAAAATCCCTGGGCGTGCATATCTGTCGCTGTACCGGATACAAAAAAGTCGTCGATTCAATTGAACTTGCGGCCGCCCGAATTGCGGGCGACGACGTTCCGGCACCACCCAAAACCACGGGTCGCGTCGGCACTCGTCTTGGCAAATACCAAGGCAAAGAAACTGTTTTGGGATTTCGCCATTTTGTGGCCGACCTCAAAGTCACCGGAATGCTTCATGGCGCGCTCCGCTTGAGCGATCACCCACGCGCGCGCGTACTGAATATTGATTCCTCAGAAGCCCTCAGAATCCCGGGCGTCGTGCGTGTTTTTACCTCAAAAGACATCCCAGGCGAGCGCGTGATCGGTCTCATCATTCGCGATTGGCCACTCATGGTCGCCACCGGCGAAGAAACGCGCTACGTAGGCGATGTGATTTGCGGAGTGGTTGCGGACACCGAGGAGACCGCGCGCAAAGCGGCAGCAGCGATCAAAATTGATTACGAAGTTTTAAAACCCATCACGAATGCGAAAGAAGCCATGGAGCCCGGCACACCTCTGCTTCACAAATCAGGCAACGTACTTGCCAATTGTGAAATCAAACACGGGGACGCCGACAAAGCTCTTCGTGAATCCGCACTCGTTGCGACCGGGTTTTACACCACCCAACGCATTGAGCATGCATTTATGGAACCTGAGACTTGTTTAGCGAAACCTTGGATGGCGCCCAACGGCAAACCCGGCGTCGAAGTCTACTCGCAAAGCCAGGGCGTGTATGAAGATCGCAAGCAAATTGCACAAATCTTAGGCTTTGAAGAAGCACAGGTCAACGTCTACCAAGTTCAAAACGGCGGCGCATTTGGGGGCAAAGAAGACCTCTCAATTCAGGGGCAAACTGCCTTATTTGCCTATCTTTTGGGTAAACCTGTGCGCATTGCCCTGACTCGTGACGAATCGATGCTTGTGCATCCCAAGCGGCATCCTATCGAAATGCAGTACAGTGTAGGCTGCGATGCCAAGGGCAAACTCACGGCCATTAAAGCAGAGATGCTTTCGGACTCAGGCGCCTACGCATCTGTCGGAATGAAAGTGATCGAGCGCGCCGTTTCGCATGCAGCGGGTGGCTACACTGTTCCCAATGTGTATGTGAAAGGGACGGCTTGTTATACGAATAATATTCCGTGCGGAGCGATGCGCGGATTCGGCGTGAATCAAGCTGCGTTTGCGATGGAATCCTGCATGGACGAACTTTGCGAAAAGGGTGGATTCGATCGCTGGCAGTTCAGATGGGACAATGCGATCACCGAAGGCTCTATGATTGTCTCAGGACAAATCATGAAGCAAGGGGTCGGCATTCGCCGTTGCCTTGAGGCTCTTAAGGATCGCTTCAAAGCTGCAAAATACGCAGGCATCGCGACCGGAATCAAAAACACTGGCATCGGCTGTGGCATGGCCGACATTGGCCGCGCCAAAATCGTCGTCGAGGCTCCCAACAAGGTCGTGGTTCATCATGGATGGACAGAGATGGGCCAAGGAGCCTACACGATGGCGGTTCATTCGATTGTTGAAGAAACCGGACTCGCACCCGAACTTATTGAAGTGCGTGTTGAGACCAAAGAAGAAACGGCCTGCGGAATGACGACCTCCTCTCGTGGCACTTCACTCATTGGTCACGCGGTGATTGAGGCGTGCAAAGAATTTAAAAAGGATCTGGCGTCGAACCCTTTAAGCGCATTGGTGGGCAAAGTCTATCGCGGTGAGTGGATTTGTGATTTCACAACCAAGGTGGGCGCAATACCAAAACCCGATGCCGATGGCCGCACCAAAGAAACATGCACGCACTACTCCTACGGCTATGCCGCGCAGATGGTTGAGCTTGATGACAACGGTCGAATCAAAACCGTGATTGCAGCTCATGATGCCGGACGAATCATGAACCCCACTTTGTTCGAAGGGCAGATCGAAGGCTCCGTCCACATGGGCCTAGGTTACGCGATTACCGAAGATTTTCCGATGGAAGGGGGGCGCCCGCTGCACACGCAACTCAACAAACTCGGAATTTTGCGCGCAAAAGAAACACCAAACATTGACGTCATCGGCATTGAAGTCAACGACTCAAACGGTCCATACGGCGTTAAGGGTGTTGGTGAAATTGGTTTAGTACCCACAGCAGGCGCTGTGGCAAACGCACTTTATCAGTTTGATAAAGTGAAGCGCTATTCGCTGCCGCTTAGGGAAGCGAAGACGTTGCTGGGGAAATGCTAGTCGCCCTTTGAAGCCCCATGGCCTGGGGCGCTCTTTTTTTGACCATTATAGCTGGGAGCATTAACTTTCAGATATTCATTAATGCACTTCCCTTTCGCTACCATCGCCCCGCAGGCTTTGAGGAGCTGGGGGATTTTATGATCATTAAAATCCACCAAGCATGATCGCGCCTCGGTAAGGATTTGCTTGTTCCTCGCGTTCTTTGAGTCATTAATGCTGCCGGTAAGCGCACTCGAATACTGCTTCAGAGAATCGTTTTCCCAAAACTTTCGAAAGTGAAAGTCACAAGTATTTGCATGATAGGCAAATCGTCCGGGGTCATCGTCCATAACTTCGGCAGGCGTCTTTCCTACAAAGGCTGTAAGCCACGCGCGACTTTCCTCTTCGAATTTGTCATATTTATCGAGAACTCTTTCGAGTGAAGGTGCCGACGGAATTTGATTATAGGTGACCCGGCAATTTTTCACGGCACCGGGGATTTCTTGATAAGCTTTGACCATATCTGCGGCGGCCGCCTCGGCCTTGCAAACACTAAAAGCTTTTCGGTGAATCACATCAAAATCACGCACTCTTCTTTGGCCTTTTGATTCAGCCAAACCAAAACTGGAAGCAAGAGTCAAAACAATGACGGTTACGAAATTGAAAAGCGATTGTTTCATAAGCAGAAGGCCCCCTCTTTAACTCTATCGGAAATAGATTTAAAAAACTGATATATTTTTGGACTCCCTACTATCCCAACACCGCCTCTAACCCCAATGTCCGATGAAAATACCCCTCATCTTCTAGCTCGTGAGTGACCCCAGAAGCAGAAACAAGAACTCGCTCAACCGACATTCCTTTTGGTGCATTCAATACCCTAATCTTACGCTCAATCTCCGGCACAATCGCCATCCCCACAGGCTCGCGCGTAAACTTGCACTCGACCAACACCAACGTATTTCCCTTCTTCTTAATCAGCAAATCAATTTGAACTCCTGGGTTCGCCCCCTTTTTTCGCGAAGGCTGCCGAAAGTAGGGACCCACCCCCTGCACTCGATGAATAGGAATCTCCAAACGCTCAAGAAGATGTGTGAGATTCTTTTGGCAAAGCCGCTCAAACGCAATCCCGAAGAACGGATCCAAGCGGGCGCCCAGAACTCCTTCTGCGAGCCCCGAACGAGTATTTTGTTGAATCAATGCAATCTGGGGGTGCATGAATTGAAAATAGAAGCGCAACCACTCATCCCAAACTGAATAACGGATGGTCTTCGATTTCATCTTTCCAATCAGATTCAGAGGAACTTCTTTCTTTATGAAGCCCGCGTCTTCGAGATTTTGAAGATAGGTGCCTAGGCCCCCGCCCGGTTTCATGCGAAGCTTTTGTGCAATCCCTTCCTTCGAAATGGGCTGCGTCGATAAGCTTTTTACAATGGCCTCATAAGTGCGTGTCACCCGAAACTGCTCTTTAAAGAGCGTATCGAATTCATTGAGAAAAAAGCCACCTTTTTTGAAACACAGTCGATCCAAATTCTCCATTAAATCCAAACGCGGATTGATCTGCTCCAAATACTTTGGAACGCCCCCAAAAACACAAAGAAACTTAGTCGCTTCAAAGTCTGATCGATATTTGGAAAAGAACTTCTTCGCCTCTGCGGCGGGCAATGGATCCACCTTTAGCTCAAAAGTTTTTCGATTATGGAGGGAGCGAGAGTGCAGGACGTGCTTCACCATGAACGAAGCAACGGACCCACATAGAACTAGGGTCAGCTTGTTATTATTTTTCCAGGATCGATCCCAATAAAACTTCAATAGAGCTACAAGCTCACTCCGTTCACTTGCCATCCAAGGGAACTCGTCAAAAACAACATAGCTTTTTCCTTTTTCGACAAAAGGAGTTAGCGCGTCGAACGCCTCCTTCCATGACTCTCCCCTGAACGGAGGGGTCTCTGTTTGTTCCGCTAATTGATCAAGGAAGTGTCGAACTTGTTTTTCTTGGGGCTGTCCCTCTAGCCCCTCGAAAAAGAGTCCTTCGCCCTGAAGGGGTACCTTTTTCAGAAGCGTACTTTTCCCAACACGTCTGCGCCCATAAATTACGCCGAGCTCGGCACGATTAGACTCTAGCGCAGACTTGATGATGCCTATTTCAAAAGAGCGTCCGACAAATGACATAAATTAAGTATAGATCGGCATAGAACGAGATGCAAGCAATCTATGCCGATCTATCTAAAAAAACAACAGATCGGCATAGATTGCCAACCCTTCCTCTATGCCGATCTACTTCTTCACACACTCCAAGATCGCTGCGGGCAATGCTGCGTAGAACGCCACCGACGTAACGAGGTCATCAATCTTCACGCTGTCTTTAACAGAGTGAGTGTCTTCTTCGCGGGCAGGACCAAACCCAATAGATGGAATTCCCAATTGTCCCATGCTTGCAATCCCGTTCGTCGAGAAGGTCCACTTATCAACCCGTGCAGGCTTACCCAAGACTTGGGTTGCAGCCATAGCCCCCGCGCGAACGAGTGGATGGTTTTCTTCCAAAACCCAAGTGGGGTAATACTTTTCGGTGACAAGCACTTTTTTCTTATACGAAGGAGTATCGTAGGTCAGGATCTCGACCTTCATGGATTTCGCATCAAAGTTTGGCAGTTCTTCGATCTGCTTCACGGCGAGCTTCTTGTCTTCACCGTTCGTGAGTCTACGATCGACGTGAATGCGGCAACCATCTGGAACCGCACAAAGACTTGGGGTGTCACACGAAATGTGAGTCACCGCGCAAGTGCCTTTTCCAAGGAAGGGATCATCAACAAGGCGTTCATTGAGTTTTTCAATATCACTCACCAAACGCATCATTTTATAAATGGCGTTGTCACCACGCTCAGGAGCAGAGCCGTGACAAGAACGGCCTTTGGCCACGACGTTGATTTCCATGCGGCCGCGGTGTCCGCGATAGACCGCCAAATTCGTGCACTCACCCATGCAAACGTAGTGAACATCTTTGATCGAAGTTTCGAGAGCATAACGAAGCCCGAGACCATCACAGTCTTCTTCTTGAACCGAGCCCACTACGAAGATGGAGAACTGATCGAGGTTCTTGCCCATCTCCTTGAAAAGGAGCGCACCATAAACTTGGACAGCACTAGCAGCTTTATTATCCGCAGCCCCGCGACCCCAGATGACGCCGTTTTCAACTTTGCCTTTGAATGGATCATGAGGCCAGCTCTCGATGTTGCCTACGCCGACCGTATCGATGTGACCATCGAATACGACGCGGATTGGGCCCGTGCCGATTTGGCCAATCACGTTGCCGTAATCGTCGGTCCATGCGCGATCAAAACCGACCTTCTTCATTTCTTGAACAATGCGTTCAGCGACTTTGCCCTCTTCGCTGCTAACACTGGGAAGCGCGATTAAATCTCTTAGGAAATTGGCGCACTGTTCACGATATTTTTCGGCCTGTTTTTGAAACGACATGGAATTTCTCCCTTTTTATTTCGAGCGTTTTTCTATAACTTAACTTTTTTGCGAATAACCGTTGTATTTACAGTCAGGAGCGACATCGATGTCAACTCAATTGTCCAGGCATTTAAGGATATTTTCGTTCGGTGGAAACGAGCTTTCCCCCATGGAACTCAAGGATAGCGCAGGAAAATCCATAAATCCTGACATCGCACTCCAATGGCAGCGCACCGCGGAAACCTCAAAAACCGTTGCAAACATTATCGAAAAACATCCAGACGATCTTTTTGTTCTGACCCATGGCAACGGGCCCCAAGTTGGCAACATTCTGCTCCGCTCCGAGTACGCACGCCCGATTTTACATGCGATTCCTTTGGATATTTGTGGCGCAGATTCCCAAGGCGCAATGGGTTACATGTTGGCCCAAATGTCCCACGAACTGCACATGCGCGGAATCCACCGCGTTGTCGCCGAGACCATCACCCAAGTCGTGGTTGAAGCCGATGATCCGGATTTCAAAAACCCCTCGAAATTTATTGGCCCCCCCTTCACCAAAGACGAGGCCCAAAAGCGCGCAAAGGCTGATGGGTGGCTCGTTAAATCCTACGGCAAGGATAAAGAAGGCAACGAAATTTGGAGACGGGTTGTTCCATCGCCGATTCCTCGTGAAATCGTCGAAATTGAGGCCGTGGAAGCGCACCTTAAAGCAGGTATTATCCCCATCAGTGTTGGCGGCGGGGGAATTCCCGTCGTACGCGTGAAACCTGAAATTATTGGCGATCGCGAAGTTTACACCTGCAATTACGGAATCAAATTTGACCGTCCCGTCAAACCCGGGCAAGAGCCTGCGCCCGTGTTTACGGGTGTAGAGGCCGTCATCGACAAGGACTTAGCATCCGCACTTTTGGGCACCTTGCTTCGCAAGCGCGCGCTGGAACGGGGCGAAAAAATGGATGTAAGCCTCACGATTCTCACGGCCGAAGATGGCGCAAAATTAAATTATCGCAAACTTGACCAAGTTGATTTACGCAGGCTTTCGCTACGGGAACTTAAAGGAATTTGTGAAAAAAACCCCGACGCTTTCCCTGCTGGAAGCATGGGGCCAAAAATCAGCGCCGTGATTCAGTTCTTGGAAAATGGCGGAAAAGTAGCCCATATTACGAAAACTAATCTTTTTGAGAAGACTCTGGCCGGTGAGGCTGGAACAACCGTTTACAACGACAGCCTCTAAGGAGAATGACTATGGAAAAATTTAGACAGATTTTGAATGACCTCGAGACCCTCAAATTCGACATGCACAATAAGGATTTCCTCCTGACCTGGGAAAAAACCCAAGAAGAAATCGTCGCGACCGTTAAAGTTGCTGAAGCCTTAAAGAATCTTTATGAGCGAAACATCTCCTGCCGCGTGTTTGACTCAGGCCTTGCCGTTTCACAGTTTCGCGATAACTCCACCCGTACGAGATTTTCGTTTTCATCCGCTTGCAATCTCTTAGGTCTGACTGTTCAGGACTTGGATGAAGGAAAATCCCAAATCGCGCACGGCGAGACGGTTCGTGAGACGTCCAACATGATCTCGTTTTTGACTGAAGTCATCGGGATCCGCGACGACATGTACCTAGGCGCGGGCCACACCTACATGCAGGAGGTTTCAAAATCTTTGCAATCCGGCTATGAAGAAAAAGTTCTTCATCAACGTCCTTCGATCGTCAATCTGCAATGTGACGTAGATCATCCCACGCAATCGATGGCCGATCTTGCGCACTTGAAAAACTATTTCGGTAGCCTCGAGAACCTTCGCGGCAAGAAAATCGCCATGACCTGGGCGTATTCGCCCAGCTACGGCAAGCCGCTTTCGGTTCCTCAAGGGATTATCGGTCTGATGACCCGTTTTGGAATGAACGTAACGCTCGCTCATCCAGAAGGTTATTCGTTGATTCCTGAGACGCTTGAAGTCTCTAAGAAGAACGCCGCCAAGAGCGGAGGCTCCTTCAATATCGCTAACTCCATGGACGATGCATTCAAAGACGCCGACATCGTATATCCAAAGAGTTGGGCTCCTTATCACGTCATGGGACGTAGAACGGAGCTCTTGCGTACGAATGATTCCGCAGGTCTCAAAGACCTTGAAAAGGATTGTCTGGCTAACAACGCCAAGTTCAAAGATTGGGAGTGCACCGAAGAGAAGATGCGTCTCACCAAGGGAGTAAAGGCGCTGTACATGCACTGCCTGCCTGCCGATATCACCAACGTGTCGTGCAAAGCCGGCGAAGTGCGTGACACCGTTTTTGATCGCTACAGGGTCGAGACCTACAAAGAAGCAGGCTACAAACCCTACATTATCGCTTCAATGATCTTCTTGGGTCGTTTCAAGAATGCTCGTGCGATGCTAGCTGAACTTGAGAAAAATGGGAAGAAGAGATTCGCTCAGTAAATATTCGCCTATTTAAAACACGCGATGAGCTTCATCACGGAGTGCTTCTATTTTCGTAACTGGTCAGCCCCTATTTCATAAAATTGGGCAGTTCCCCGTCAAAAAGCAGTTTCAACGCTTCAGTGGGGCCGACGCCGTTTTTTCTACAGGTTAAAATGTAGCTTCTAATTCGGCAAAAGATCTTAGCACCTTCCATGGATCGGAAGCAGCCGGAGATCTTCTGCTGCACCTTGGTCATCCGCAGATCATTCTCTC
>JBBCAV010000413.1:0-31466 GCA_051382305.1 Bdellovibrionota bacterium FG-2 | reverse complement strand
TTAGAAAATCATGAATCGACCAAAGACTCAGGCGGAAAAAATAGTACAGAGCGCGCTGGATGATCTGATGCGGGGGCGCACCACGTTGATGATTGCGCATAGGCTTTCCACAATTAAGAATGCCGATGAAATTTTGGTTCTCAAAGAGGGAGAGATTCTGGAGCGTGGCCGTCATGAAGACCTTTTGAGTCTCGATGGCGAATATGCTCGTTTTCACCACGTGGGACTTCAATAATGGCCCCGCATCCACCAAATTCGTGGACGGCGCTTCTCCAGGCGCTTCATTCGGCCATGATTGATGAGTTGGTGGAGCGCCACCCCGAGCCGAAGCCCGAATTGGGTTTGCCCGCGCGCAAAAACAGCTGGGAAATGCCCTGCCCTTTAGATCTTGGAACCGAAGTTTTGATTGTGGGCGTTGAGATTGGGGAGCAGCGCGGAATGGTGTCTCTAGTCCTATCTTTGACGGCGCAAAAAAAATTGGGATGCACCGCTCATAGGCTCTGGGAGCAGCTTCTGGGGCGGGCCCAGGTGGATTTTGTGCGAAAGGGAATTCAGCCACAAACCGGGATTTCGCAGGTTTTCAATTACCAAGGTACCCAAGATACAAAGATTGATTTACCCTCTAATTTCAATGAGCCGACGCGGCTAATCTGGACGCCGTTTAGATTGGCGGGTGAAGCAATCTTTCTGGGTATAGGCTTGGCATAGGTATATAGTTTTGCTAACGAGAGGTTAAAATGACTGAAAAAGAACAAGAAAAGCCGCAAGAAAAACCAGCAGCAGGACCTCCGCAGGATTTAAAAGACATGGCCGATCTCGTCTCGCTTTGTAAGAGACGAGGGTTCGTGTTTCCCTCGAGCGAAATTTACGGTGGCATCAATGCATGTTGGGACTACGGTCCGCTTGGCATTGAGCTTAAACGAAACGTGAAGGAGCGCTGGTGGCGCGCGATGACTGATCGCGAAGACATCGAGGGCTTGGATGCGGCGATCCTCATGCATCCTCGCGTCTGGGAAGCTTCGGGTCACGTCGAAGGTTTTGTGGATCCGCTGGTTGATTGTAAGAAATGTCGGACCCGTTTTAGGGCCGATAAGCTCGATCCTGCGGCGATTGCGGCAAAAAAGTGTCCCGAGTGCAGCGGTGAGCTTACTGAGCCTCGCATGTTCAATCTCATGTTCAAAACCCATATGGGACCCGTAGAAGATTCGGCTGCGGTGGTTTATTTACGGCCCGAAACGGCACAGGGAATTTACGTAAATTTTATCAATGTTCAACAATCGGCTCGCCAAAAGCTTCCGTTCGGGATTGCGCAAATTGGAAAGGCGTTTCGGAATGAAATCACCCCTGGAAATTTCATTTTCCGCACGCGTGAGTTTGAGCAAATGGAAATGCAATTTTTCGTCAAGCCCGGTTCTGACATGGAATGGTTTGAGAAGTGGAAGCAAACCCGTATTCAATGGCACCTTGATAACGGAATTCGCAAGAACAAGCTTCGGTTCCATGAGCATGGTCCCGGCGAGCTAGCGCATTACGCAAAGGCGGCCTTTGATATCGAGTATGAGTTTCCATTTGGTTGGCAGGAGCTGGAGGGGATTCATAATCGTTCCGACTTCGACCTAGGTCGCCATGAGAAGTTTAGTGGCAAGAAACTTGAATACTTTGATGAAGCTTCAAAGGAACGGTTTTTACCCTATATTGTTGAGACCTCGGCCGGCTGTGATCGCTCGCTTCTGGTTGCGCTGGCTGACGCGTATCGCTTCGATGGCGAGCGCACTTGGCTTGCGCTGCATCCTTGTTTGGCCCCTTACAAGGTTGCCGTGTATCCACTGATGAAGAAGCCAGATTTATTAGAATTTACTGAGAAGGTTTTTGGTGAGTTGAAAAAACGGTTCCGTGCCACAACTGATGAAACGGGATCGATCGGCAAACGGTATCGCCGACACGACGAAATCGGTACCCCTTTTGGAGTAACTATTGATTATGACACTCTCACAAATTACACCGTCACGATCCGGCACCGCGACAGCATGGTCCAAGAAAGGATCAGTGCTGAAAACCTCACGCGTTATATCGAAGAAAAATTCGAAAGCTGGAACGGGTAAGGGGACTGCCATGGCAAAAACCGAAAAAGGGAAATATGTATTTGTGTTTTCCGACGGAAAAGCCGATGGCGACGAGACCCGCAAAGAACTATTGGGTGGCAAAGGTGCCAATCTCCATGGGATGACCAAACTTGGTTTGCCGGTGCCTCCGGGTTTTACGATTTCAACCGAAGTTTGCACCTATTTTTATGCAAACTCTAAGACCTATCCGAAAATCCTGGACGCGCAGATTCGGGCGGGGTTTGCGAAAATGGAAAAGTCGATGGGTCGAAAATTTGGTTCCAAGACGAATCCCCTTTTGGTTTCGGTGCGCTCGGGAGCACGCGCCTCGATGCCCGGGATGATGGATACGATTCTTAATCTCGGATTAAATGACGTGACGGTTGAGGGCGTGATTGCGGAGGCTAAAGACGCACGTTTCAGTTATGATAGTTATCGTCGCTTTATTACGATGTACTCGGATGTGGTGCTTGGCATTCATTCAAATTATTTTGAAACCGCTTTTGAAGATCTCAAACACGAACGAGGAGTTGAACTCGATACGGAGCTTTCAGCTGAGGATTTGAAGAAGCTTGTTGCCGACTATAAACAAATTGTTCGTTCCAATGGCAAAATTTTCCCAGAAGATCCTTGGGAGCAGCTCTGGGGCGCGGTGGGCGCGGTGTTTGGTTCGTGGATGAATCCGCGCGCCAACACGTATCGAAAACTTAATGACATTCCGGAAGCCTGGGGTACAGCGGTTAATATTCAGGCCATGGTTTTTGGAAACATGGGTGATGATTGCGCGACCGGTGTGGCGTTTACCCGTGATCCTTCGACCGGCGTGAAAAAGTTTTTTGGTGAGTTCTTGGTAAATGCGCAGGGAGAAGATGTGGTGGCGGGGATTCGTACGCCTCAACCCATTAACGAAGAGTCTCGTCAAAAAGGAGTTGAAGAAGGGGCAGAAAAACTTCCCACTCTTCAAGGTGTCATGCCTAAGGCGTATGCTGAACTCGTAAAAGTGTATCAAAAGCTTGAGCATCACTATCGTGACATGCAGGATATCGAGTTTACGATTGAGCGTGGAAAACTTTTCATGCTGCAGACGCGAAGTGGAAAGCGTACGGCCCAAGCGGCTTTGAAGATTGCCGTCGACATGGTTCGCGAAAAATTGATCACAAAATCGGAAGCGCTATTACGCGTGAAGCCCGAGCAGCTTGATCAGCTCTTGCATCCTTGCCTGGACCCGAGTGCGAAGAAAAATGTGATTGCCAAAGGGCTTCCGGCTTCACCGGGCGCCGCCACAGGGCAAGTGGTTTTTGATCCTGATACTGCCGAGAAATGGGCGAATGACGAAGGTAAGAAGGTGATTTTGGTTCGTCTTGAAACATCGCCTGAAGATATTCATGGGATGTCTGTTGCAACCGGGATTCTGACCGCCCGGGGTGGAATGACTTCGCACGCGGCAGTCGTGGCGCGCGGTATGGGTAAGTGCTGTGTGTCGGGTTGTGGCTCGATTAAGATCAGTTATGACCGGCGGGAATTTTCGGTTGGGAACCTTACGGTTAAGGAAGGGGATTTTATCACCCTGGAAGGCAGTGCGGGCGAAGTGATTTTGGGCGAAGTTCCCACGATCGCCCCTGCGCTTAATAAGGATTTTCAGGAGCTCATGAAGTGGGTTGATGATGTGAAACAACTCGCCGTGCGCACGAACTCTGATACTCCACATGATACAAAAGTTGCGCGCTCCTTTGGTGCCGAGGGGATTGGCCTTTGCCGAACGGAACACATGTTCTTTGAGTCGGACCGCATTGATGCCGTTCGAGAAATGATTCTGGCCGATTCAACGGAGGGTCGTCAGCGGGCTTTGGATAAAATTTTGCCGATGCAAAAGGGAGATTTTAAGGGAATTTTCAGAGAAATGAAGGGGTTCCCGGTTACGATCCGTCTACTGGATCCCCCGCTGCATGAGTTTATTCCGCATCAAGATTCTGAACTTCATGCTTTGGCGGATAAAATCGGCGTAACGTTTGATCGCTTGAAACGCAAGGCCGAGAGTCTGCATGAATTTAATCCCATGCTGGGCCATCGCGGTTGTCGCTTGGGCGTGAGTTTTCCTGAAATCTATCGCACCCAGGTGCGCGCGATCATGGAAGCGGCCTGTGAGTTGATGAAGGAAGAGGGTTTTAAGATTATTCCTGAGATTATGATTCCGCTTGTGGGTGATTGGCGTGAGTTGCGATTTGTGGGCGATTATTGTCGCGAAGAAGCGGATCGAATTGTCGGAGAGTTTAAAAAACAAGGCGTCAAAGGCGTTCAGTATATGATCGGGACGATGATCGAATTGCCCCGCGCCGCCCTGACTGCAGGCGAGATTGCAAAATATGCGGAGTTCTTTAGTTTCGGAACCAACGATTTGACTCAGACGACTTATGGTCTTTCGCGCGATGATTCGGGGATGTTCCTTAAGGATTATCTCGACGCGAAGATCTATGAACGCGATCCGTTTGCCTCGCTTGATACAGCGGGTGTGGGGCGCTTAATGAAGATTGCTTCAGAAGAGGGAAGTGCTACGCGCCCTGATATTAAGATTGGGATCTGTGGTGAGCACGGCGGTGATCCCGCATCGGTTGAGTTTTGCCACGACGCGGGCTTGCATTATGTGAGTTGCTCTCCTTATCGAGTGCCTCTTGCGCGCTTGGCAGCGGCGCACGCTGCACTTCGTAACCCACGATCGACAGGTAAGAATGGCGTGAAGGTCACGGGGGCTAAGGGCAAAGCCAAGAAGAAGACGAAGAAGCGTTAATGTATCGTTTCAGATATTGTTTCTTTTTTTTGGTTAAGTTGTTGTAATTCTTCAATAGTTTTATTTGTAGTATTGTTTCATGGTTCGTAATATAATGGGCTCATGCGCTCGAACGCATTAGGCCGGCACTTAGAGCTTGGGGTGAGCCCCAAAAGCTTGCGATTGCGTTTTGGTCTCGGGCTAAAGCGGATGATCGGATTTCAGTGGAATTTAAAACGCGTATCCCACGGATACCATCACGGTCTTCACGCTAGACTCGGCTTCTTGTGTAGGAAGGTCGACGAGGTCTTTGTCCTTTTCGGTAAAGGCATAAGCAAGTTTTTCGATGCTTCCTTCGGCTTTGACGTAGGCATTTTCACCCAAGCGCGCCTTAGCTGCAAGAGAGGCCGAGTAAAGCCAGGACATCTCGCCTTGTTTCGATTGGACACCCTTCATGGTCATGGTGGCGGGATCGAGCTCCTGGTTTCGCTTCATGCCATAAACGGCGGTTGCGCCCGCTGCGGCTTGAATCGATAAAACGTCAGAAATATTTTGCTCACTAAGGAGGCGTACGCCGCCGAGACTGAAACCCTTGAGTTGCGTTTGAAGGTCTTCGTTGTAGTTAACAGCGTCCACAATGAGAGAGGTGTTTCCATGAATAGTTTCACCCTCGTTTCGAACGCGAACCCCGATACCCATATTCCCAGTCATGTTGCGAGGGCCGCGCTTAAGATTCGTATCAAAAATAAATCCGACATCCTTGTTTGCAAAAGTTTGAAATCGAGCCCCACCTACTAAGTGGTCGTTGGTTTCTCCTCCGAGTGAAAGTTCTACTTTTTGCCGTACAAAAGGAGCAACGCTGGTCTCGCCTGAAAATCCGATTTGTGCCCCTTTTCCCTCTTTAATCCCTGTGCCATCTGAGAGACGCAGTCCAAGTTCAATGTCGCCGTAAGAGCCGCGATGAATGGCTCTACTTTCAAACGGGGTTCGATCCTCAGCAAGCGCTGCGGGTGCGAAGACTGTCGATAGGGTGAGGGTGGCGAGGAACAACTTAAACTTCTTCATAATGAACTCCTTTGAGAATCTCTCACTCACAGATAAAGCAGGGATCGTGCCAGAGGCGACTTCTGAGTCGGAGGCTGCCAAAGGCGTCGTTTTGGTTGATGATTTTCGGTTAGTGTTAGTTTTTGCATCTAAATTTAGCCCTTTTGAAGTGATCAACCCTATAGGGCCTGTAAAGAGTTGAGACGGCTAAGAGGCTCTTACCAGGCCCCTGATGCCGTGATTGATGATGTGAGCGAATTAACCATATCAAAATCCGAAGAAGGAGTTGGCTTTCTGTATGCGCTCCCATCGTACTCAACTTCAGCGCCGAGCGCGACGTTTTCTCCTAGATGAAATTTCACCCCAGCTTTTCCGATAGCGAGCCACTGCAGATCCTCCGCCCCCGTTGCGGAACCTTCTCCGGAGATAAAAAGAGAGGCGACTTCACCAATATCCGCAAGCCCGGTGAATCGCATGCCCATTCCATATAAGCCGGTCTTCTTTTGATTAGTCCGACGAGCGTAAGCCCCCAATAGGAGAAGCTCAACTTTAAGCCTCGCAGCTAGCGGTCCAAACGTTCCATCCTTGGATGTGATTCCAACCTCTAATAATCGCCCGCGTATTGTTTCAGCATTTGCATCAACACCCACAATCATTAAGTTTGTCATCATACTGCCGTCGGTCGATTTGTGTTCTTTGTTGGGATATTTATTAAAACTCATTCCAGCGCTACCAACCAAGGAGGACGCCCCTGTAGTTGTATTGCGTACGCCACCCAGTGATCCTTCTAGGACCAACTCATCATTATCATCATGCTTATCATCATGCTTATTAATAAAAGTATCGGAAATCGTTGCGCTTCCGCCGACATTTGTAGAAGCTCCTCTAGATGTGAGCTCAGCTCGCGCGCCAACTTCATTCAGCGCACTCTGCTTCATTTCTGGGTACAGTTTGGTCATGCACTTTTTCCATTTGCCAAAGTCTTCTACGAATTCGTCACAGTTCAAAGCTCGGCTTTTCGTTAAAGGCCTCATCATGTGCGGGCTTTTTAGTGTGGCCATCGATAGCTTGATCGCCATATTGATAAAACTTTGCAGAGTCAGAGCTGAGGCCCTCTTTTTCATTGGCAAGAGCGGGCGTCGCCATCCATCCACTCAACAAAAAAAACGCCTACCAACTTTAATGAATTTCTCATAATTGCTCCTGCTCTCTCAATTGTTCGTAAAACACTTCTTACCCTTGTTTAAAGCAAGCAGCGGGCCAACCGGCTTTTTGATATTTTGCAGTAAATTCTAGTGATTTGGCCTCGCTGGGGTAACTCATTTTGTCGGTGGGATGACTGGGTGTCTGGTCATTAGACACTTAGAAAACCAGCAAGGTGAGTCGATCGGGCTGCGGGCGCTGAGTTGCAACCGCTTGATAAGAGGTCTATTTTTTGGTTTACCTGTATCGATACAGGCTGTGGGATTGTTGGATATTATTATTGCCATTAAAGCCCGTTTTTGAATATAATAGTATCCAGTATGGGAAGAAAAACGGTATCTCCACTACCTTCTTTGCGTAAGCTACTTGCTACTTTGGGTGAGAATATCTATCTGGCAAGACGACGTAGGAAACTTACGGCTACGCAAGTTGCTGAGCGGGCCGGGATGGCGCGCCCCACTCTCCGCGCAATTGAGCGAGGAGATCCGGGCGTCACCCTAGGCGCCTACGCGAATGTCTTGCTCACTCTAAGCCTGGAAAATGATTTGTCGCTTATTGCTCGCGACGATGTCTTTGGTCGAAAACTTCAAGACGCACAACTGGGTACAAGGGCTGTACGTGAAAAGGAGTAACCAGCGCCGCATCGAAGTCTGCGCACATTGGGCAGGGCTTACCGAACCCACGGTCATGGGAATTCTATACATTGCCGCTGGACGCGGAAAGGATATTTTCTCTTTCGAATACGATCGCGATTGGCTCAAAGGGAGCAGCGCGCGCCTTCTCGATCCTCAACTCGGATTATACAAAGGACAACAATACGCCCAAGAGGCACGCGACAACTTCGGGGTTTTCCTGGATTCCTCCCCTGATCGTTGGGGACGAGTACTGATGCAGAGGCGTGAAGCGCAACAAGCTCGAGAACAAAAGCGATTCCCCAAGCCGCTCTATGAATCTGACTATCTCCTGGGTGTGTACGATGGACATCGATTGGGAGCTTTGCGGTTTCGCACAGATTCTCAAAGCTCGTTTCTGAATGATAACAAAGCCCACGCCGCTCCCCCTTTTACCTCCTTGCGCGAGCTAGAAAATGCAAGTCTTGAGCTGGAAAGAGAGAATGCAGAAGATCAGCCGCAATATTCGACGTGGCTCGACATGCTGATCGCCCCAGGCTCTTCACTTGGCGGGGCACGCCCAAAGGCAAGTGTCGTAGATAATCAAGAGCGGCTATGGATTGCGAAGTTTCCGAGCGCTCAAGATGAAGCCGACGTTGGACTTTGGGAAGATGTGGTCCATCGGCTCGCAAAAACTGCTGGCATAGTTGTGGCGGAAGCCTCAGCCCGTCGTTTCGGGAGTCGGCATCACACTTTTGTTTCTCGTCGCTTTGATCGAGACAAAAACGGAGTGCGATTGCATTTTGCTTCAGCGATGACACTTCTTAATCATAGCGACGGTGATGGGAGTGATACGGGGGCAAGCTATCTCGAATTCGTAACCTTTATGGCCAAGGAAAGTGCTCAACCTACCCGTGACCTAGAACAACTTTGGAGGCGAATCGCTTTCAATATTTGCGTGTCAAATACGGATGATCACTTGCGCAACCATGGTTTTATCCTTCACTCAAATGGTTGGGAGCTCGCTCCAGCCTACGATATGAATCCTGTTGCGACAGGCGAAGGCCTTCATCTTAATATTTCGGAATCCGAAAATGCGCAGGATCTAGATCTTGCGCTGTCGGTCGCTGAATATTTTCGACTCAAAAAACCCCGGGCCGAAAAGATAATTCAAGAGGTAATCAAAGCGGTTAGGCCCTGGAGAAAGATGGCGAGCGCGGTTGGAATTCCAAAAAGGGATCAGGATCGAATGGCACGTGCTTTTCGGATTGCGGAGAGTTAAAAAGCTCTTACTTCGCGCTGTTGGCTTGGGCTGACGCATCCCCAGCTGTTGAGCCGTGCTCGCAGGTGCCTGGCTTGTCGGTTCCCGCGTTCTGGGCCAGTGATTTGAGCATTTTGCAGGCGTCGAATTTCTCACCTAGTTTTGCACTTTCCTCTGATTGAGCTTTGCCTTCGATGACTTTGAAAAGGCCTTGCACCTTCTGCTTCATTCGCTCCAGTGTTGTGGGAGGGATCTGGTCCTTATTCTTTGCAATAAACTCCGTTACTTTTCGGGCCTGGGCTAGAGCTTCGCTTTGTAATACGAGAGTTCGAATCGCAGCCTTTACATCTTTGATATCCTCTGGCCCAAACATCTTTTGATTTTGTGCAAGCCATTGTTGCTTACTCGCACGCTTGTTTGACCTTTTGAAGCTGGGAGGGGACTAGAATCAGGCCATGGTAGTAAACGTCAGAACCCTCACGATTTGTTCTGACAAATACGCCATTTTCAAGTGGAATGTATCGCTCGTTATGCCGAATGCGGCATAATGCAGCTCGCACCATAATTGGACTCACTCTACGGCATAACTGTAAGTGACCAATTAAAGCGTAGGGGCGCTTTCTGAATTCCAGGTCGGGGCCAAGCCCAAAGCTTTAGCTTCGTCGATCACCTGGATCGTGGAGAATTCGTTGTCAGCTCCGCCTTGGATTGCAGTTGAATGCCGGATGATGGCAGCGAGTTCTTGCATACTCAGCTCGGGATTAATCGCGATGAGCTTTTTAATGATCGAGCCGACGGATGGGGAATACAGGGGTGACATAGCCATTGAGAAAATACCTCAGGCCTAGGAATGCCCTAAATCGCGGAGATTTGCCAGAGTATTTTTGTGCAGAGGGTCAATTGCGCCTACCGATCCTTACATATGTGTCATAACTTACTGTTTTAGCGCGTGTATTATATGCAACCTGTGTATTTACGCTTGTTTATGTTATATGGAACACTTGCGAGACTTAGGCGCGCGATAAAGCTCTAAGCCTATCAAGGGGGCGAGTCGAGTGAACATGTGATCCAAAGACCAAAGCGGCATATGAGATTCAACGGCAAGTGTGGCGATCACACAATCAAGAGTCGATAAGGTGATCCCCTTTTTTCTCGCGCGGAAAAAGTTATAGGCCGATTTTCCAAAAATAAGATCCGTAACGTCAAGAGTTGGAAAACCCAAGAACGACTCCCACAAGCGATGAAATTCAACCTCCGTACGGGCGCCCTGGGTCACCTCAACTTGGATGAGACGTGTGATGTACAAGTTTTCACGCTGGCTAATCAAACGCTTCAACTGCAAACATTCCGGATTCCGGGGTAAGGAGCCTGCAATCCAAACCGAACTATCGACGAGAACGGCCACGGGTCCCAGCCTCAAGATTCCGGCCACGCTTGAGCCGCCCCTCAAAAAAACCGGTCCCAAGAATACTGACCATATCGTTTCGACGCCGATCCGCGATGTAAGCGTCCAAAGCGTGATCCAATAATTTCCGAAGAACAGGCTCCCCGCCGAGTTTTTTAGCAAGACTTACTTTCTGATCATCCAACTCCACCGAAGTTTTCATCTCCCACCAGTTTAGAGCATTACCGTACGAGACACAAGTGCATAGAAAATGGGTGATATCCAATATATCTAAATTAAATATCATTACTGTCCCGAGCTAACCTGACAGGAAAAGGGATATGCGAGACCCAGGACTTTCAGTAAGAATGATATAAGCGCCAGCCAGTAAAAATCAACCATAATATCAACATCATAACACTATGCAATAAAATATATTGCATAGTGTTATGTTTGGTCTATAATTATATTAGTAATCAATTTTAGATCTAGGGGTTTTTTATGAATAGAACATTACCAACCATTGCGTCGGCCTTGATCTTAGTGTTTTCATTCATGTGCGTCTCAGGCTGCACACCGAGCTTGCTCAACAATGGTGCAGCGGCTGCTGCTGCCGCAACGTCCGCGAAGGCAGAAACGAGCGCTGCACTTGCGGCTCCTACGGTGACAGTTGCGAATCAATCCGGAACCTGGGGTAGCGTATTTTCCTTTTCCCCGGTTGTTACGGGAGCGATAACGAAGTGTGAAATCAGTCCCGCTCTTCCGACAGCGCTCGCGCTATCTGAGACCACCTGTGCAATCACAGGAACTCCAGCAGCTTCACTCACCAACTCATTTACTCTCACGCTAACTCATTCAGGCGGAACCCTCGTTTCGGATGCATTTACGATTAACATCCCGGCTCCTGTGGTCACGGCATCTATTAGCGGCATGAGCATTATTGCATCCGTTTCAAACTTCGGTGGAGTGGCAAATTTTTCGGTGACTCCGAGCTCAGGCCTCACGGTGTCTAAGACCAGCGATTTGACCGCTTCAATCACCGGGGACGCAGTAAGCTCAACTTTAATCATCACCGCAAGCGATTCTTCGGGCAATGTTCTGGCCTCGAGCACAATAGACGTAGGTGGCGGCGGAGGGCGGCGGAGCAGGCCCCCAAATTACGGTCGCCGACCAAACTGGAACCTGGGGGGTTCCCTTTAGTTACGTTCCCACCACTTCAGGAGTAACAAGTTGTAGCTTGAGCAGCAATTGGCCAAATCTAACAAGTTTGCCAAGCGGATTGAGCCTTGATCCTGTGACTTGCGCTATCACCGGAACACCTCGTGCGTCCCTAACAAGCAGCAGTTATGCTGGAAATAGTTTTGCATTATCGGGATCAGGCTCTGGAGGGACCGCTGTTTCGAATTCTTTTACGATCACCATCCCCGCCCCAATTGTAAATTTGAGCGCAAAGGCCACTAGCGCTAACGTCGGGGTGGCGATTGCACCATTTATTTCGGTCTCGCTCTCCAACTTCAAAGATGGCATGTCAGGCCCCTTCCCTTCGTTTTCGGTGAGCCCACCTCTTCCGGATGGTATCGGGATCACTCCCACAGGCTACACGGCGCTAATTTCGGGGGGGTCAACTGTGCCCATTTCGCAGGTCTTCTATGTCATTGCAAAAGACGAACTGGGAAATTTCTTGGGCTCAAATGAGTTCCGCCTTACGGTCACCAATACACTTGGATTTTCTCTCATTACCAAGGACTATTCTACGACCGCAGGTTACGGGGGACCTACAGTCACCATTTTGGGCGTTTGTAACACGGATAACCTGATTAATATTACAACCACTCGTCCGCAAGATGGCAGTAACAAGTTTCTCGGCGGAAATGATGCAACAGCCAATTGCGTGGGGGGCACGTGGTCTTACCAGGCGACACTCACTCATGGGAGTACAACAGTTGATTTTACTGCAACAAACGCCGCAGTGTCCGCAACAGATTCGATCACCCTGACTTATTGCGCTTCACTCGATCCCATTGTGAGCGCGGCTTATCCCGCAGCGGCTGGGACTTCAAGTGATCCGTACCTGATTAGTACAAAGGAACAGCTCGCTCGGATCGCAGACGATGCGACGGCCAATCTTACGACGGGCAAGGTTTACAAACTCGATGCGGATCTTGATCTCGCTTGTGTAAATTGGACTCCAATCGGAACAGTAGCTCATCCCTTTAGGGGAACCTTTGACGGAAATGGAAAAACGATTTCAAATTTGATCGTTACGAGCGCCGTGAACGAATCGGGACTTTTTGGAGTGGCTTCAAGTGCGACATTTAGAGATCTTATCCTCAAGCGAATTGGTGTTTATGGTCAGATCGCAGGAGGTCTGGTTGGAAATATTCCTGACCCAAATTTTCCAGGCTCAACTTACAGTCCGATCTTTAACGTCCATGTTGGGGGTACCGTAAACGGGGGGCAATGCGGTCTGCTCGCAGGAAGGTATTATGGAACCATTAATGCTGCCTCTTCTTGGGGGCAAGTCTATTCAAACAATGGTGGAGGCGGGGGCCTTATTGGGATGGCGGTAGGAACAGCATTTAACGGCGGGATGGACAGTGACTTGGGAGCCCATTTGTCATCGTCGGCATCCGTGACTGGCGGCGGCGGTTTGATTGGAAGTGGTACCGGAGATCTCGCTCATGCGTCGGCGTCCGGGCGTGTAACTGCTGTGGGCGTTGAGGATCCGGTGGGTGGTCTGATGGGAGCTTATCTTGCTGGAAGCCTTACAGATGCTCACGCAACGGGAGCTATTAGTGCGTCGGGTAGTGTAACTCTTGGGGGTTTACTTGGAAGAGCGGGGGGATCCTGGGCGAACATCTCAATATCGGGTGTCTATGCGACAGGAAGCGTAACCGGCGGTCGGGCCGATGCTGGAGGATTAATTGGTTGGGCAAATTCATCAGGCGGGGGAGCGGTCTCTGTGAGTGATTGCTACGCGCACGGGAGTGTGGCGGTGGACTCGTCTCTTGTAGGTGGCACCGCAAACCAAGCGGGGGGCTTGATTGGCAAGTCCGACGGTGGCGTCACGGTCACGCGATGCTACGCCTCTGGGCCTACAACGGATGCTGGTGGCAGTGCCACTGGAGATCTTATCGGTACTGCGACAAATTCAACGGTCACGGACTCGCATGCGCTTAGTTTTGCCACCCGTCTTTTTTCAACTGCCTCTTCGGGTGTGATTCAGAGCGGTTGCAATCTTGAGACTCCGGGCGCGCTCATACTTAAAATTACCTATTTTGGATGGGATTTTGATTCTTTGAATCCTTTATGGGAGATCGATAATGGAATTTCGGCTCCCACCCTTCGGTAGAGAAGGTAAAAGCTATTCTGCCTTCCGAGTCGGAATCAAAACATACGCCGGCTCATCGGCCGCGGCATCGGGCTGCACATTCTTTATCTCGCTATTTGTCTCGGAGGCATTCTTGGCGGACTGATCCTCGACCTTTTGAGGGACTCGGAAGAGTTTGAGCACTCCCGCTCCGAAGGCTTTTTGTACGTGCTTCTCATTCCATACAAATTTATTTGAATCGGAGTAGATGTCACACGTAATTCGTCCCTCCGGATCCTCTGCGCCGCCATGCAAACCAATTTCAATTGAGTGATGAAACTTCCCAAGCCTTGGATCATCAGAGGCACGGGTCGTAGCGGGCGAAACCGGATTTGAAACATAGGCCTTTTTTGGGGCGGATTTCATGGGTTGAATCGAAAGAAAATACACAGCTCGGCATTTGGGGTCGTGGTTAGGGGCACTGTCGTATTCACCTACCGGGTGACCGTTTCGAAAATAGCTTCCAAAATACTTTTGGGACTCATCCCTTAAGGGATAGGGCTTCACAAATTTTACATTGTAGAGCGAATCCCCTGGTACATAACCCGATCTCCCCTGCATTTGTCCGAAATACAGATTGCCCAGGCGGTTGCTTTTTTATGAAGCTCCTAACACGATGGGGTCCACTCATCTTTAAAGTCTGAAACCACTTTCGCAGAGCCCGCCTCAATCGACTTAATTTTGTTGCCGACGCTTTTGTATTTTATGCGATCGTCTACGCAAAACAGTGGTTCCCCTGGGCTCCCCTCGCAGCATTTCTTTTTGCTAGCGCTAAATCCCGAGAAGCTCGTTTCCATGCATTTTCGCCATTGCTCGAGATCCTCCTCAAATTCTTCGCATTCAAATTTGACCTTCGTACGCCCTTCGAGCAAGGAAATTCCAGGCTGATGGACCTCCCCATTGATCGTCTGTTCCGCAAAATCGTAGAACCTGGCGGAGTCGCTTTTGGTCGCAGTGGGCTTCTTCTTTGGCGGCGTGGCCATCGCATTTTGGGAAACAATCAGGGCGAGCAATGTTAATCCAAGTATTGTTTTCATCCGATCTCCTCGTCACTCCGTTGACTTATCGTCTTTTGGGGGAAATTCTTGAGCAATTACCATGGTGCTGTTCTATGAAACACATTCAAATTGCGAGGGATATCGTGCCGCCATTTATAAAGGCTATCTGAAATAAGTAGCGACCTACCACTTCAACTCCGTCAGCGGAACCAAACTCCCGCTCAGTGAGATCTGCCCGTCTTCTAAGCCCTTGAGATCCTTTCGGACGATGGCAATGTTGGTCCAAAACCACAGCGGAAAATAGGGGAGTTCTTCAGCCATTATTTTTTGAACTTTCGCAATCACGGGCTTTCGTGCGCTAAGACTCACGAGGGTGCGTGACTGATCTAGGAGGGCGTCGATCTCGGGGTTGGCGTATTTTACCCGGTTATTGGGACTCTTGGAGTGCAGTGTTCGATACAGAATGGAGCTATCAGAAATCCCGATCCACCGCGATGAATAGAGCTGAAAATTACCCTTTCGTATAAGCGCAAAAAAGACCGCAGGCTCGACGATTTCAACGGTAAGATCAATTCCCACCTTGCCCAACATCGATTTAAAGACCAGCGCCGTATCAATCCCTTCGCGCGAAGGGGTGGCTTTATACTTGAGGTGGAGGCGAGTTCCGTCATCGCCTCTGGGGTAACCCGCTTCATCCAAAAGCTGCTCGGAAAGTTTGGGATCATAACTAAAATCACTCGGGGCACTCTCTTCCAAATAGGGGGACAAAAAACTTCCGGCCTTTGAGCCATGCCCTGCGAGTTTATTTTTGATGTATTCATCGCGGTTAATTGCGTGCGCAATTGCCAGGCGAACCGCCTTTTTGGCGAGAATAGGGTCCCTGAAGTTAAAAGCCAGATAGCTCACTTGCACGCCGGGGCGCTCAATCAAGCGAAACTGTTCACTTCGGGTGCGAGCGACCCAATCCGTTTTCGTCAGCGAGAGGGCGTTCTGAGCGACGTCCACTTCTCCGCGCAAAAGCTTAATGGATTTCGCATTTTCATCGAGGGTGAAAACAAAACCGATGGGCAGTTTTGTTTTGTCAGTGGGGAGTGCAAGCATTTCGTTCTGAGGATTAAGCGCCCAATCTTTGGGAAAATAGGCGCCACTTCCAATGACGACGCTTGCGGTTTTGGGTTCAGTGCAGGGAGAAGATTCCCCTTGGATTTGAAAAAACTTAAGTACCGTGACGTCTCTCGCAAGATAGGGATTGGGGGCGCTGAACTCCAAGGTTACAGAATTTGAATCCGCCGTTGTACTAATCCAATTCGGAAACCCACCGCGCATCAGAGCGGGCGGGTCACCGATTCGATATTGCTCCAGGCAAGCGGCAATTCTAGTCGGCGTGATCGTTTGGCTGGCGTGATCTTTTGCGTCCGCTGCGATCGTGAATTTCCATTTGTGACCCGCGTCCAGACTTTGCCATGATTGCGCAAGATCAGCTTGAGGGTTCAGGTTGGCGTCAATTCGAGTCAGCGCCCGAAAAAATAAGCCCATTAGCCTCTGCCCTGATGCATCAAGCGAGGCTCTGGGATTTAGCGTCACCGGGGTTTGATCGACAAGGATGCGAAGTGTATCTCGTTTTTCAGACGGGCGGGTGCATCCAAGAAAAAGAGTAAAAAGAAGTATAAGAAAGCTCAAAAAAACAGTGCTACGATTAGACAGCAACATGAAGGTTCTTAAATTTTTCATTCCCAGTGTCTTTGTTTTCGCGGTTTTCTCGGTTGTCATTGGGCTCACTCTGTCCACAGCGGTCTTTTCAGAAGAGCCGAAGCAGGAGAGTCCGTTTCGAGTGGATGAGCGACTCCAGAAGAATGTGCAATTCTGGGTTCGGATCTACTCGCAGTATTCAACCTACCAGGGAGTGATTCATGATTCCAAATATATTGATCGCATCTATGAAGTAATCGACCTCCGGAGCGAGGCGAAAGAGGCCCCCAAAAAGCGCCGAAAGCGATTCAAGGAATCCCAGCGAAAATGGACCCAAATTCTTCTCAGTATTCATAAGAAACAAAAAGCCAAAGAAAAGTTTCCAACAAACCTAACCAATGAGGAGCGCCGGGTCTTCGAAATGTTCGCCGACATTGACGAGCCCGACAAGTTCGTCAATGCTACCCAGAGAAAACGGATTCGCATGCAGTTGGGGCAAAAAGATCGCTTCATGGAAGGGTTGAAATTCTCTGGGCGGTATCTTCCTCAAATGGAGCAAGTTTTTAAGGCTGCGGGCCTGCCCGTTGAATTGACCCGCCTCCCCTTTGTCGAGAGTAGTTTCAACGTGGATGCGCGCTCAAAAGTTGGCGCCAGCGGAATCTGGCAGTTTATGCGTTCGACCGGAAGGCTATTTTTAAAAATAAATAGTGCAGTCGATGAACGCAATGACCCGATCCGTGCGACAGAGGCTGCTGCACGCTTACTACAAATGAATTACGAACATCTCAAAAACTGGCCTTTGGCTGTGACCGCCTATAATCATGGATTGATGGGAATGGAGCGAGCCGTAAAGAAGGTGGGTTCCGAAGATCTTGAGGACCTGGTCGAGGACTATCGAAGTCGTAGGTTTGGTTTTGCCAGCACCAACTTCTTTACAGAGTTTCTGGCTGCCCTGGAGGTTGAAAAAAACGCCGATCGCTACTTTGGCCCGGTGGAGCGATATTCCCCCATCCCCGCCTATGAGGTTAAGATTCCCCGGGCCTTGGATGTCCGTGTTCTGGTTCAGTTCTTAAGGCTTGATCTTAAAGCCTTGGATGGTCTCAATCCAGGGGTCAAAGATGCTGTTTTTACAGGGAGAATGCTCTTACCCGCCGGTTATTTACTTCGCATTCCGCTTCCTGCCGGTGAAGCTCCCCCCGCCACCCCAGAGAGCGCTGCGCGGGTGTTTTTAGCGGGTTATGAGCAGATTCCAGATATCTATAAAGTTCGAGGGCAAAGACTGGGGAAGTATGGTAAGCCCAAACAAAAATAGACTCCTAATCTAAGTGGGGATGCCATGTTCTTAGTCGGAATCGCCGGGGGCTCAGGCTCAGGCAAAACAACGTTTGGTCATAAGGTCATGCAGCGGGTAAACGATCCGAGCGTCGTTTTGCTCCATCAAGACTCCTATTATCTACCCTCTCCCTCCGTAGACTTGCGTGTGCACGGGGAACCCAACTTTGACCATCCCGATGCCTTTGATTGGCCACTCTTAAAAGAACAGCTGACCCGGCTCAAGGCAGGGGAGCAGGTCGCCGTTCCCGTTTATGATTTTCGAACGAGCCGGCGCTTGGTCGAAACCAAGCTCGTGGGACCTTGCAAGACGATTTTATTCGAGGGGATTTTTACTCTTTGGGATATTGAAATTCGTAACCTCTTTGATGTGAAGATTTATCTTCATGTCGAGTCTGATATTCGTTTTATTCGAAGACTCCATCGCGATGTGCGCGAACGGGGGCGAACTCTTGATAGCATTATTCGGCAGTATTACGATACCGTCCGACCCATGCATCATGAGTATTTAGAGCCTACGCGCGGCTACGCGGACTTGGTCGTCGGCGAAGAGACCGACATCGCTGCTGAAGTGGTCGCTGCCCGGGTTAAAGAGCGAGTTCAGTTCGAAGCCGAGGAGTCGTTTCTGTGAGCGGATCGACCAGTATGCAAAGCGGACCTCTTCGGATTATTCCTTTAGGAGGCCTGGGTGAAATCGGAATGAACTGCATGGTCCTGGAACACGGCGACGATATGATCGTCGTGGATTGCGGCCTTCTTTTTTCAGATCTCGATCATTTTGGGGTCGAATTCGCGATCCCCGATTTTACCTATCTTCAGGAGCGCAAAGACAAGCTCAAAGGCTATGTCATTACCCATGGCCATGAAGATCATATTGGGGCGCTTCCATTCGCCTTGAAGGCTGGGCTTAATGCGCCTGTTTTTGCCTCTACGTTTACCTCTCTTCTTCTTCGGGAAAAGCTCAAGGAATATACGCTGGCGGACTCGGTCGAGATTCGGACTTTTCGCCCCGGGGATAGCTTTAGGGTGGGAAGCTTTGAAATTCATCCGGTTGCTGTTAATCACAGTATCGTTGATGCTTCAGCGCTGATTATTGAAACTCCCGTGGGGCGGGTGATCCATACCGGAGACTTTAAGTTTGATCCCACGCCTTATATTGGTGAGATGACGGATGTAAAAAAGTTTTCGCAAGCCGGAGACGAAGGCGTACTGCTTCTGATGTCCGACTCCACCAATGTGGAACGCCACGAGCACAGTTTGAGCGAGAGTGTAATTTACGCGAAATTCGAAGAATTCTTTTCTCAAGCTCAGGGGCTGACGATTGTAGCGATGTTTGCCTCAAATGTCGCGCGGGTCGGGCAAATTTTGGAACTCGCCAATAAGCTAGGCAAGAAGGTCGCGCTTTCGGGGCGCTCGATGGAAACCAATACCCGGCTCGGGACGGAAGCGGGATATTTGAAGGGCGCGGAGGCGGTGCTAATTCCGATGGCGGATGTAAATAAATATCCACGCCACGAGGTTATCATCGTATCGACGGGATCGCAGGCCGAGTATCGCTCATCGCTGACGCGCATCGCGCAAGGCGATCATTCCCAGATTAAACTTCAAAAAGGTGATCTCGTTTTGATGAGTTCGAAGTTTATTCCGGGTAATGAAAAGGCGATTGGTCGGATGATTAATGACCTTTTTAGGCAGGGCTCCGAAGTTTTGTATGAATCGGTGCACGACATTCACACCTCAGGACATGCCACGCGCCCTGAATTAAAGCAGATGTTGGATCTCGTGCGACCGAAGTTCTTTGTGCCCGTCCATGGGGAGTACCGACATCTCGTGCATCACGCAGGTGTGGGTAGGGAGGCTGGTGTTGCGCCTGACAATGTCGTCTTGGCCGTCAACGGAGATGTGCTGGAGCTTTTGCCGGATTCTCTGAAGATCGTGGAGCACATCGAAGAGCAGCGGGTGCTGGTTGAAGGGCGCGACGGAAACGAAGTGAGTCGGCTCGTTTTGAAGGAGCGCAGACATCTCGGCGAAAAGGGCGTCGTCATCGTTTTGATTGTTCGCAATGCACAAACAAGGCGAGTGATCGTCGGACCTGAGGTGATTGCGCGCGGTTTGGCGAGTGATGAGATTGAGGAAGTATTGCTCGATGAGGCTAAAGACATCGCTTTGGATGTGATCGAAAGATATGAGAATACGATTGGGACGAATGTGCCGGAGCTAGACCTTCAAGAAACCGTCCGCGTGGAATTACGCCGTTATCTAGGTCAAAACATCGGTAAGAAGCCGATCGTGCTGCCGATCGTGTTGGATATGTAGGGATCTGACCGTTAGAATTCAAGGTGGCTTAGTGCGAAGGATGCGCGACAATTGCACGCTTTAATGGACCTCTCGTTTCCGACAATCTAGTGTCAAAAAAACATCCCTTAGGGTGGGATGAAGTCGGCCCGATTACCTCGGAATGTGATTCATGTGAGTAACGCGCTCAGTAAATGCTGCGCTGAAGCTCGTTTGCAATAAGTAAGAGTGGACCGGGAGTGGACCCGACCACTCGCAATAATTCGAAAATTAGGTTATACTTGACCTGTATGAAGGATTCGCACGATATGGCAATCGTAGGCTATCAATGGATCGTAAGGAACCCCGACCGTTTCGGTGGAAAACCTACGATTCGAGGGACTCGCTTTACCGTCTCATTTATTCTCGGCTGCCTGGCGGAGGGTATGAGCCACGAGGAGATCGTTCACGATTATTCGGATTTTCCCAATGAGAGCATCTCTGAAGTTCTTAAATTTGCTGCTGAGGTAACGGACAAACCCGATGTGGCTGCTTGACGTTAACCTCCCGAACGGCTTGCGACGAGTCTTGCAGGCATTGGGGCAAGAATCTGAAACGACGGCATTCCGCGGCTGGCGCGACTTGGGCAACGGAAAATTGGCCGAGGCTGCTTTCAGTTCCGGCTTCCGAGCCATCCTCACTCGGGATCGCCTCTTTGGGGAATCGGCGGGACGAGCACTAAAGACCTATCCCGAACTGGCAGTTATCGTCCTTCGAATTGCTCAATCTCGGGAGGCCGCTTACCTGACGGAATTTGAGAGACAGTGGGCAATTCAGCCGATTCGCCCTATCCCCGGCCAGATCACAGAATGGCCGTGAGTGGAGTACACGTGCACTGATTCTCGCCCCAAATTACATGTGCGCACGGAAACGATTAAAGCTAATGGTCTTGCCGGGCTCGCCTGAGATATGTCGTACAGCCGGAGGCCGCAAAAACCGACGTCAACAATCATCACCTTTTTGAGAAAATCCGGTCAATTGGGTAGTGTTTCGGAGGCCATTATCCAACTCTCCAAGCTTCAGACTAAATTTTTTGCGGAATTAGCATGGGTTCGATTGGAAACTTGGTTCTTAACTCAGCCGCAAATTCATGATCGAACTCTTCCACTAGGGGCTTCGGAAGGCTTCCACCTATGCCGGCGTAGGCGCGCATCCTCCCTCGCCAATCTTCGTGGGTATAAGGGACATTCTCTTCGTATACGAACGAATGAACAGTAGTGAATTGCGCAAACTTTAGATCACCTGGCATACAAGGGTAAAAGCCAAGCGGCCAGATCGATTTCCAGTTTGGATTATATTTGTGCCGAAGCCGGTACATGACTTCCACTGGATTTCCTTCGGTGCTTAGCCAGTCAAAGTAAGCAACGAATAACATCCCGTTCGGACGCAATAGCCTCCGAATTTCTCTCAGGGCAGCCTCCTGATCAAACCAATGCCAGCACTGGCCAGCGGTGACCTCGTCAAATGAGCAGCTCTCCAATCCTGTAGATTCTGCAAAGGCCCGGACGTATTCAAGGGGGGTCTCCAGAAAACTCCCGGATCCTTAGCGCCAGCCCTTTTGGATCATCAAACTGTGGACAGTGCCCATGTTTTTCTGGCTCTTCGACTACAACATTAGGGCCGATGACTTTCTTGAGGTTCTCAATATTTTCTCGCGGCAGAAAATTGTCCGCGCGTCCCCAGCTCAGCAGGGTTTTGCCAGGAAACAACGTTAATCCATCTGGAAAATGCAAATCCTCAAGACGGGATTGCGCAAGAAGTTCTTGAATCCCTTTGCGACGAAAAGCTTGAATGACGGATGAGCTTAAAAGGGGATAGTAAAACGGCGGACGATAGAAGGTTCGCTTGAGCATTGCCCGGGCCTTCTTGTGAGAAGTGATATCGAGAAACTCGCGAAGTTGATTCCAAGAATCGATCCCTTCAAATCCTACGCCAGGGGACAATAGAATAAGGCGTGATATGCGCTCAGGATTTTCCGAAGCGTATCGCCAGCTCAAGGCGCCTCCTAATGAATTGCCGATTAGGATAAAAGGCCTGGGCAGCTTGCGGTTCATGAATTCCATAAAAGCCTGGTAGAGCGTTTCGGGAGTCATTGTTTCAGTGAGGTCTGAGCTTTGCCCATGGCCAGGTAGATCGAGGAGAAGCATTGAATGCCCAGCGCGCGAAAGGGGGCCCACAACTTCGTGAAAATGCCCGGCGTTTGCACTAAGACCGTGGACCAGAACAAAGGGGGGCAGCTCAGGATGGGCGCCGGCTTTGTAATAGTAGTGTATCTGACGATGGGCGAGGGGTTCGCGTTGGCTTGAGAAGCCCTGTCGCCTTAATTTGAAATCCAGTAACCAATTGGCAAAGGTCATGTCGGTTTCTTGACGTATCATAAGCGTATTGTAACTAAAGCAATAACTCTTTGCATCATGGTTTTTAACACCATTACCCGACTATTTTGCTAAAGTTTTAACATCCTCTTCCGATACGCTATTTGTAACCCAGAGGAGAAAAATAAAATGGCAAAAGTAACCGGTGGTCCCGAAAAGAAAACAAGCGGTCCGACATCTTATCCGACCTCACAAGCATCCGAGCCAAAAGGCAAGAAGGGCTACGAGCCCGTTGCCGGAGGCTGTGTATCACCTGGCTGTAAGATTCACGCGAGTCGATTCAGCTTCTGCGATGAACACTATGATCAATTCAAGTTTGGTCTCATCAAGAAAACGGGTGAACTCGTTCCGGATTACGAGAAAAAGTTCGAACACTATACAGCCTGGAAACTCAAAACAGGCCAACGTGTTCCAAAGGCTGCGTAACTAAGCAGTTACGCTACAGAGCTGTACCCACCACCCTCCTCAATCAAGAGGGCTCCAAGGATGTGTTCACATCCTTGGAGCCCTCTTTCTATTGTAAATCCACTCCAAACTTCTGAAGAGACCCCATTTGAATACGGCGAATGCTTTCGCAGGCCCCAAACGCCCCGTCAGTCATCTGGTTAAGCTGTTGCTTTGAGAAAGACTGCTTTTCGGCTGTTCCCTGGACTTCTACAAGCATGCTCTTGCCAGTAATGACAAAGTTCATATCGACGTCGCAGGAAGAATCTTCATTGTAATCCAAGTCAACCAAGACCTCACCGTTCTTCAGGCCCACGCTGATTGCCGAGACGGTATCCACAATAATATCTTGCAGAACTTTTCCCGGAATTTTTCCGCTCTTCACTAATTCATGAATCGCGATGGTCAGCGCAATCGACGCGCCCGTGATGGACGCTGTTCGGGTGCCCCCATCTGCTTGAAGCACGTCGCAATCAATCATAAGTGAGCGCTCGCCCAGGGCCTTAAGATTAATCATTGCCCGGAGGGCGCGACCAATAAGTCGTTGAATTTCTTGAGTCCGGCCCGAGACTTTCTCGCGATCGCGCTTTCCCCGGGTATGGGTTGCACGAGGGAGCATCGAATACTCTGCGGTGATCCAACCCGTCCCACGTCCCGCCATCCAAGGCGGGACAGTCTCATCGACCGATGCCGTACAAAGAACATGGGTATGACCCGCTTTGATGAGCACGGATCCCTCTGCATAGCGATTAACCCCGGTTTCAACATCGATAGGGCGAAGTTGGAAAGCAAGCCTGCCATTAGGGTTACGCGTAATCGCCTTGGTATTCATCTTGTAGGAACCTCATAAAAGAATTAAAAGCTAGTCATGGAAAATAGCTTACTTTACGGAATCTGGAAAGATCTACTTATCCAAGGTCTTCGCGAAGACGGCGCCCAATGGGATTGGACGGCTTTGGGGTCTTTAGGATGCGTTTCACGCGCCTCGCACGCTTCGATAATCGCGAAGTGCGAGGGAGTTTGGGCTGCGGCCGGACTCGTTAGCGCGGGGAATTTGTTGTCTGGCGCTGAGGGCTTCGCGTGCTCCCTTAAAAGTACGAAGAAGGACGGCCAACCCTTTAAGCCGGAGCAAGAGCTTGTTACTTTGAAGGGGCCGGCTGCTGAAATTCTTGCATTGGAGCGACCGTTTCTAAATCTTTGTTCGTTCGCGTGCGGAATCGCTACTGCCACCTCCGATCTTGTCGCTCGTGTTAAGAGAGCCTGTCCCTCAAATCCGCCGCGCGTAACCTCGACCCGGAAAACGCTTCCCCATTTAAAAGACATCTCGGTTTGGAGCGTTCTATGTGGGGGGGGCTATGCCCATCGCCTTGGGCTTTCGGGCGGCGTGTTGATCAAAGAAAACCACATCGCCGCTTCGGGGGGAATGAAGAAGGCCGTTCAGGGCGCTCGCTCGCTTGCGCCTCACGGAATGAAAATCGAAATCGAAGTGCGCTCTCAAAAAGAGCTCAAGCAAGCGCTTGAAGCTCGAGCCGATGGGGTTCTTCTCGACAATTTTTCACCCAAACAAGTCCGCGAAGCTGTTGATCTGATCTCCACCTGCTCGCCGCGGCCCTTCGTCGAGGTTTCAGGGGGCTTGAATTCACTGAATATCGAAAACTACGCAATTGCGGGGGTGGATGTCCTCTCTGTGGGTTCATTGACCCATTCGGTGAAGTCATCGGATTTATCACTCTTAATAGAAGTTTAGGGGCGCGACATGGACTCGTCTCTCTTTATTAATCGCGTGATTGACTCGTGCCGGTCAACCAATGATCTTGCCAGAGTTTTGGGGGACCAAGGCCATCCTCATGGATCGTGGGTCTCTGCAAAGGTTCAGGAGGCCGGACGAGGGAGGCTGGGAAGAGAGTGGGTTTCGCTTGAAGAGAATTTGTTCCTCTCCCTTCTCATTCGTCATGAGCCGCGTGCTCAGTGGGGTTGGCTTCCGTTGGTTGCGGCCGTGGGAGTAGTGGGGGCACTGCGTGAGCTCAAGTTCGAGCGCGTTTCAATTAAATGGCCAAACGATGTGGTCGTCTCGCAGAAAAGTCAGACCGGCGAGCTCGAGCTTTTTAAACTAGGAGGAATTCTCTGCGAAGCGGTGGGTATGACAGCGAACTCTTACGCGATTGTCGGCTTGGGTCTGAATTGCGCGCATACCCCGCCCGTGACAGATCAGAAGGTGACGAGCCTTTCGGATCTGTCGGGCCGCGGGATTACTGCCGATTTTGTGAGAGAAAAAATAATTCAAGGAATCTTGGATCAGGTAGCGCGTCTTTCGCGCAAAGGCGTTGAAGCGATTCGTGAGTCGTTTATGAGCCTTTCAGTGCTCCAGCCAAAAACGGAGATCGTGTGGACGGATTCTTCGTCGGGAGCCTTGATGAGTGCAGAAGTGCTTGGATTGGGGAAAAACGGGGAGTTGTCAGTGAAGTTAGCCACAGGAGAAAAAAAAGAGCTTCTTGCTGAAGAAGTTTCGCTACATCGAAAGTAGGCGGTGAATCTCTTCTTTGATCACGCGCTCAGCGACCTGAGGCAATAGCTCTTGCGTAAGTTTTTGAACTGCCTCATAAACCTGCTTGTGCACAATCTCTTCCAGCAACTTATTGGTGATCGTGAGTTCAGGCGTGGCTTGCGCCGTTTCGGAAACATTCACAGATGGCGGAGGAAGGTCGATCTCTGGCATTGACGACGAAAATGAGGTGTCGATCCCGGTGGAGAGCTCCGGCGCGGGCTCGTGCGGAGCATTGAAGTACGCATCAGCTCCTTGAGGTCCTTGAGGTCCTTGAGGTCCTTGAGGTCCTTGAGGTCCTTGAGGCGGTTCCCTAAGCGGTTCTTTTAGCGAGGGCTCCTGGACGCTCCATTGAAAATCATCGAGACCACTCATTCGAATGGTTGATTCGGTGAGATGTTTGATGTCGTCATCTTTTTGAGGGGATTCGATTTTTAAACTCTCGTCGTTTTCTTGAGGAATATCGTGGTCCCAGAGGTTTGTCACAACCTCTTGCTTTTGGGGGGCGATAGGGTCAATGGAATCGTTCCAGCTCGCGGAAAGCATGTCGGGAGCTTTTGGAGGAGGGGGTGGAGAAGCCGGCGTTTTTGGCTGCTCAATAAACTTCGTGGGTTCCTTGCGTTTCAGGGTCACTTGGTTCATCACGTCCGTCAGAATTTGTCTTAAATGTGCCGGATCAAAAGGTTTGGTGAGGCGACTATGGAATTTTACTTCCTCGGCTTGCTCTTCGTCCACCTTTTCAAAAGCACTAGACATGAGGACAAAGCGAACTTCTTCAAAGTCAAGAAGTTCATTGATTGCCCGTTTTACTTCGAACGCGGATTTCCCGGGTAATGAGACGTCAATTAGAACAATGTCAGGACGAAAAAGCGAAATCTGTTGAACGGCGTCGTTTCCATCGGAAATCGCTTGAATATCATACCCTTCGTTTGAGAGGGCGAGGCGTATCACTTTTTGAATGGTCAAACTGTCATCAGCGACCAGAATTTTTTGTCCTGCCATTTATATACTTGAGTGTGTCATTTTTGTTTCTGCGTGTAAAGTTGGATATCAGAATCTTCTCCACAAACAAATAAAAGGAGTATACTTGGACTTGTCCCAGGGTTTGGTGAAAGTATTTGGACCCGACAGTCAATAACCCAGGGGGCTGTGCCTGACAGCGGTGTGCATGCCTGGTCCGTCCAGGAAGCCTAAAACTGTCATACGGCGCCCACTTGATCATCACGGGTTCCAATTGACACGCCAGATTCTGGGACGATTTGACAAACCTGCTCACATAGTCGTAGGATTTAAATTGGGTATGGGGCGCTTTAAAGATTTATTACCATCACAGAATAGCTGGATCCACGAACTCGCAAGAGCCGAGGTTCATCCTGACGCCGAGCGGCTGTTGCAGCTTGGACGAAGTTTTGACCCTCAGCAGCGTGTTGAGGAAAGCACAATCGATTTTTTGACCGAACTTCGCGAAATTTTCTCCGAGTTTGTGGGCGTTTTGAATGGCTACTCAGAGAACGGAACTAAATTTCAAGATGTAAAAGTTTTTAGCATTGCGCAAACCGCGGCTGATTTTATGGTGTTTAGGAATCAAATCAAGCTCGTGATTTCTAACTCTGCGCATGGCGTAATCCAAATCGCTTTCGCACAACACATGCGTGGCTCGCTTTCTGTTGATGGGCAGCTGCAAGTGTCTCCGGGTGGAAACGGGATGTCGCCTGCGCAAGAACTCATTGCTCAAGTCGGCCCTTTTCGGGATGTTTATTGGACCTTTAAGGGCGAGCGTGTCGTTGCTGAGCAAGTCGCTAAATTCTATTTCTCAGAATTTGTTCGCACGACTCGCGATTCAAAGCGCTCAAAGATGGGTAATCAGATGCTTCTCGATCAGATCAAAGCCCTGCTCCAAGAGAAGGGGCTTGATCTTTAGCGTTTGAACCGCTTGCGTACAGTTCAATGAATAATCAAGAATGATGGGTTTGGCCTTTGATGCGATCGTTGATTCTTGTCTGAGCGGGGAGACGAGTTTTTGATCAAATCCAAAGCGCTTGGCAAATTCCCGGGCAAACTCATATTGGCTCACCTTCGTGAGGCCCCCGTAGTGAAAAATCTTATTTCGGATATTGGTCTCAATAAGTCTCGAGATCATGTCCACAAGGCCGTAAATCGGAGCGTAGGAGTAGTACTCATTTGTGGGAAGTTCAACGCGTTGACCACGGTCTAGGCTGATGCGGAGGCGATCCAGCGGCGAGAAGGTTCTGCCGTTGCTTCGGCCAAAAAGTGGGCTTGATCTTACGATAATATGGTTCAAGGATCGCCCTTTGATAAAATTCTCTCCCTGAATTTTAACTCTGCCTAAATCTGTAGTAGGAAGCGTGCTATCGGTTTCGTGAAAGTTCCCTTTTTCGCCATCAAAGACTTGGCAATGAGAAAGGTAAATGAACTTGGGCTGCATAATATCCGCAACGTCGCAAAGGGTGACTGCGCCCCCGGCGTGAGCACTTTCAGCCTTTCGCTTGTCTGCTTCCTCCCTCCCAATGGTGTGACTGCCGACGGCGTAGATGACGACATCGGGTTGGGTGGTGTAAATCATCCGTTTCATCCAATCGCGGTTATCGACCGCCAGAGGAAAAACCGTGACTCCCGGAATTAAAATTCGATGGGTATAGGTCGTCGCAAACACCTTGTACCCCTCCCGAAGATGGAGAGCTAGGTGCGAGCCGACGAATCCACTCCCGCCGACGATCAATATCGCCTTAGTTCTTGCCACAGATTATCCCACATCTAGCCAGCATCTATAATGATTCTAGCATAGGTCTCCCTTAGTTTGTGAAACAGCTACATAGATTCCTATTGGGCTTTTACCCAAGTAGTTTAAGAGCCGCACTATTCGTATTGTTTGCCTGGCTTAATACGGAAATGCCCGCTTGCATTAATATGTTTTGCTTAGTCATCTCCGAGACTTCGTCGGCCATGTCGGTATCTCTGATGCGGCTATTAGCAGCGGAGAGATTTTCGTCATTAATGGCCAGATTATTGATCGTTGATTGGAGCCGGTTCTGCATCGCCCCCAAATCCGCGCGAATACTATTGACTCGAACGAGGGCATCGTCAATGGCCGATAGGCCAAGTTGAGCCCCTTGCTTTGTCGCGACAGATTCCCCTCCCATCCGTAAGGAATCGAGGGAAGCATCCGACCGTTCGCCATTGTAGACGATTCGATCCAAAATGGGATTGTTCTTTGTCCCAATCTGAATTTCGAATATTCCCGCTTTACCATTTAGGAGAGGAGTGCCGTTGAATTGAGTTGAATTTGCTATTCGATCCATTTCCTGTTTGAGCGACTGGAACTCTCGATCCGCAAATTGCCGCTCGGTTGTGCCGATCGTGTCAGATGCCGCTTGGATTGCTAGTTCTCTCAGACGCACGAGCATGTTCGAGATTTCGTTGAGACCGCCTTCTGAGACCTGAATCAGGGAAACGCCGTCCATCGCGTTTCTCTTGGCTTGTCTAAAGCCCCGAATTTGAGCTCTTAAATTTTCAGATATAGCGAGCCCTGCAGCGTCATCTCCCGCGTGGTTGATACGGCTACCGCTTGCCAACTTTTCCAACGTTTTATCCAAATTTCCACGAGTAATTGCCATCTGCCTTTGGGCATTTATCGCAGTACTATTGGTTGCAATTCGCAAACCCATATTTAGCCTCCATTCATAAGTGCAATCCTCCATGACAGCTCATCACGATCCCTCATGATGACAAGCTTCCCTGCTCGAGTTTTTGTTATGCGGTCCAAGAATGCTCTAATGATCCATCCTTTGGCGCGCGCTCTATTTTCTGAGGAGTCTTAGTCTAACCTCAAACCAGTCCCTGGCTGTCGGCCGTTCTCCTCCTCGAGAAACTTTTAATCCTTTCTCTAAATATTCACTCACACCACGGCGCAGTGCCATGCTCTTTGCTAGCATACCGGTGTTTTCTTCCAAGAAGTCATCTTTATAGATGCGGGGGAGCCTATGGCTCGGTCTAAACCCGCGTATTCTCGGATACACCTTTGGTAATGCTCCCTTCTCGTGTTTCCACGTTCACTCGCAGATCCTCGGTCTTAGGGCGGAACCCTTATTTCCGCCCGCCTACTTATCCCAACAGCTTAAGCGCTGATTGGTTTGTTTGATTCGCTTGACCCAAGACTGCGATACCGGCTTGCATAAGAATGTTCTGTTTCGTCATTTCAGAGACTTCCTCAGCCATATCTGTGTCTCGAATTCGGCTATTTGCTGTAGATAGGTTCTCGTCATTGATCGCAAGGTTGTTGATCGTTGACTGAAGCCGATTCTGCATTGCGCCTAAGTCAGAGCGGATACTGTTGACTCGAATTAAGGCATCATCGATCACGGAAAGTGAAAGCTGAGCACCTTGTTTGGTCGCGACGGACTCGCCCCCTAGTTTCAAGGAATCTAGAGATGCATCCGATCGTTCGCCGTTGTATACGATTCGGTCAAGAATCGGGTTATTGTGCGTGCCGATCTGGATTTCAAAGACACCTGCCTTACCATTAAGGAGAGGTGTACCGTTGAATTGAGTCGCATTTGCGATTCGATCCATTTCTTGTTTCAGCGATTGAAACTCTCGATCACTAAATTGTCGTTCGGTTTCACCGATGGTGTCAGAGGCTGCTTGGATCGCTAGCTCTCTGAGTCGCACCATCATGTTCGAAATTTCGTTCAGACCTCCTTCTGAGACTTGAATCAGGGAAACACCGTCTAAGGCGTTTCGCTTTGCCTGTCTGAAGCCCCTGATCTGCGCTCTCAGATTTTCTGAAATCGCAAGTCCTGCAGCATCATCACCCGCGTGGTTGATTCGGCTACCGCTCGCAAGTTTTTCCAACGTCTTATCCAAATTACCTCGAGTAATCGCCATCTGCCGTTGAGCATTAATAGCGGTACTGTTGGTTGCTATTCGTAAACCCATTTTAGCCTCCGTTCATAAGTGCAATCCTCCTTGTAGCTCATCCTGATCCATCAAGATGACGAGCATCCATGCTCAATTCTAATTTTTGGTGACAAACAAGAGAGTTGACGCTCTCAGAGATTGACACCATTTGGAGCGGTACTTAGGACCATCCCAAGCACTCACTCACACCTTTATTCACCCGCTGGCTGTTCCTCAGGTCGACGCGCCTGTCGCGCGACTCAGAAAAATTTTTGCATCTCTCCACCAACGAGCCCCGAAGCGGGTTCTATTTCGCCTTACGGTTTCACTCGGATCTTGAAAGGGGGGGCTTGCGGCCTTATCGCGCCATCTTGGCGGATTTGGGGTAAGCCCCCCCAATAATTAGCTCCAGGAAACAAGCGCAGGCTACGGCCTTTGCTTCAGGTCAAACTTTTACGTCATCATCATCCTCCTCCCCCAAGTAAGTTGAGGGCGCTTTTTACAGAACTATTCGCCTGGCCCAATACTGCGACCCCGGCTTGCATTAAAATTTGGTTCTTCGTCATCTCAGAGGTTTCTTCTGCCATGTCGGTGTCGCGGATTCGACTGTTAGCCGATGACAGGTTCTCACGGTTGATCATGAGGTTGTTGATGACGGACTGAAGTCTGTTTTGAGTCGCTCCGAATCCCGCACGAATCGAGGTGATTTGCGTGAGGGCCTTATCGAGGGCGCCGAGAGTGTTTTGTGAGCTCACCTTATCAGCCACGGTTGCGAGGTTTAAACCCAATGCAACGATGTTGACGTCCGTCGCGCTCGCATCAAAAAGTTTGATGCGATCGATAGTGGGATTATTACCGGTCCCTACCTGAATTTCGATATTCGATGCCGTTCCATTAAGAAGGGGAACCCGATTGAACTCTGTGCTTTGAGCGATGCGATCGACTTCTTGAATGGATTGTTGAAACTCGACATCAAGGTATTTGCGTTCTTGCTGTCCAACCGTGTCAGAGGACGCTTGGACCGCGAGTTCGCGCATTCGGATGAGAATATTTGAAACTTCGGAATGTGCACCTTCGGCGACTTGAACCAGGGAGA
>JBBCAV010000412.1:0-3413 GCA_051382305.1 Bdellovibrionota bacterium FG-2 | reverse complement strand
TTTCCCAGTCCACGAAGATCCTGGAAATAAATTTTTTACTTTTGTGTGGGCATTTGAGTGGACAAAGAATGATCTCGGCGCCAGGTTGTCTGCTAGACACTATGAGTTAGACCTTGAGAATCAAGGCGGCGGATGGGCAATCGAGTTTCCCTGGTACTTTGGGAGTTGGTTGTTTGGGGATCCCCTAAAGTTTGGCGGAATGTTTTTCAGACCCGGCTTTGAGCAGCTGTTTTTCAAAAATCAGCCGTATAGAAATAGTGTTAGCTGGACACTAGGAGGAACGTATCTGGGCCGCTTTGAGGGAATGAGGGATGGCCCTTTGACTAGGGGCAGTGGGATGGGTATTCAGGTTTCTGTCTCGTTACTGCAATCTATCGGAGGCGGTCCCGGCACTTCTATTGCTGTGCTGTTTGGGATCCCTTCAATTTGGCTGCGTTGAGCAATTCAAAGATTTCGGCGGTTGAGTAATGCGGTGAAATATTGGTGCGATGTAGAAGGGAGAAATAACATGAAATTAGGAATCAGGAAAAGCAAAGTTCTCGAGGCGATTGGTATAATTTCTGGCTTAAAACGCACCTATGATACGCCAATGGCAAGATTCCTTACAGACGTTAAGGGGTGGGTTATTGAGGTCGAACACTTGGAGCAAACTGGAAGTGAAGATCGACTTCGCGCTTTGATGGCGGCCGGAAAAAAGGTCCCCGACGGGCTTTTGGAGTATTCAGTAGGCGCCAGAACCGGCGCTAAAAAGAGGAAGCAATACCATGTTGCTGAGTTTGATCAGTCGACCTATGCTGTTAAAGTAAACGTTAGGGATAAAGAGGCGAAAAACGTATTCAAATTTGATTAATTATTCGCCCGGATATTCCTGTGCGCACCGGTGGGTAACAACGGAGTTCTTGCTAATCTCACATCTTCTGCTTAAATGAAGCCCTTATAATGAATATTGAGGCTCAGGGCGGCGGGTCAGGCAATGTAAGAATGATCTGTGAATTAATAGTTATTATGAATCAAGCGACCATTTACTTCTGTGATTTCAATATAACCACTGGCAACGTTGTACCAGGAAGTGGAGCCAAATATTTTTCGCAATGGTTGTAACTTACTTCCTTGTTATCTGAATCATATACGTCGCACATGAGGAAGGAATCTATTTCGATCTTTGCTACGTCCGAGCATTTCGCGTCAGAGAATTGAACTTCCGCAATTGTCTTCTGACCGGGTCTCAAACCAATCTGAATATTTTGCGTACCAAACCGGTAACCATTTGCATCAACGAGACTGGCTTTCGGCCAAAAAGTCTTGAAATTAATCGCAGAGTTATTTTGAATTTCAAATTTAACGGTGCAGTCAGTATTAAATTTCCGCAGTAAGCTTACGACACCAACTAGGGCAAGTTTGACATTTGGCGCACTGGCTTTTGTCTTGTGAGTCCATGTGCCGTCAGGCTGAAGTATGACTTCTTCGCCAGTCTGCGTGTAGGCTATAATGTCTCCAGCACAAAGCGCAGATCCACAGAAAAACTGAAGTAAAAGAAGCAGCCCAACCGAGCGCTGCAGTGCTAGTAGCGAAAAGGGTATTTTCATTTCCTTGGTGCTCCCATAACGAAACCTACCATAACCATGGTCGGTACTTCTACTAAATGATAATGGACAAGCGTGGATTGGGAAACCTATTTCTGAGTTGTGGTATCGCCCTCACCCCACATCTTCTCGAACCTTTTTTTGTACCGTGCTACTACGGAAGGCATGCTGAGGTAAACCTGGTTCTCGGCACGCCTTAAAGGCGGCACCATTGGTTGTGTAATTAGAAAAGCCTTTTTTACGCATCTTTCCATCCACAATAACAAACCTGTTGTGCAATGATTCCTCATTGATGGCTGATTTTGACCGTGGCCCCCGCTTTTAGGAGATGCGGATTCTCAATCATTTCTTTGTTTAAGTTTACACTTCGACCCTGCCCAAAAACAGAAGTCGTCTCCACCACGGAGTTTTGAGTACTGGCACGGCAAGCTGTTTAGGTTGAGCGATTTCGGGCGTGGGGTCGGGAGTAGGCACAAGCTCGGGTTTGGGCGCGCGCGATGGAAAATATTCCTCCAGCGTAAATTTGAGTCTCTGACCGTTGGTGTTCAGAATTTTCTCAAGAGCACATGGTTTGTCGTAGCGGACGCCAACTTCCGTCCAGAGTGTGGGTTCTTTCTTGAGTCGGAGGTGGAAATAGTCTGGGCCAAATAAGACTTCGGGATATTTTTCAAAAACCGCATTCAGCAGGAAATCATGAAATTCCTGCCTAAAGCAGTAGTCATCATGAAGTGTAACAAGGGAAACGAATTGACGGCGGTTTATGCTATACACTGCGCGAGCGAGTTGAGTCCCGACGCCTTGAATTTTTCCGAAGTCCTGATCAAAGAAAAAATGTACCCGCTCCTCGCGGTTGGAGAAGCGATCAAGCTGCTCCAGGAAGTCGAGAGGATTTTCAAAGACTTCGAGGGGCCATCCCTTTTCCTGAAAATATTCCGTCCATAATTTGCGGGTCAGTGCCAGTTCCTCCACGAGGACCGTAAGGGTTGGTAGTTCTTCCGGGGGCGCGCAGCGCGTGCTGTTTGTTGTTGGGTTTGTGGTTTGCGTAATTACCTTATTCACGCCGTTTTTTTTTTAATATCCCGAACCGCTGTTTGGCGACGACTACTACCACTCCCGACTCACAAAAGAACCCGCACTCTGGAAGGAAGCATTCGTCGATTACGGCAAGGTGCTCTTGAAAAAGCCCTGAAGTTCAAGGACTGGCCACAGGAATTTACCCTAGAGGAGCACTACCCATCTCGTGCGCCCCAGCCGAAGCGAGCGCCGCCGATCACTCCCACAAACGTGCTCCCAAAACAGCTCGACCTGCAAGCATCCAAAACTCCGTGGTGGCGACGGATTCCGCTTCTAAGTCGAGTAGAGGCTAAAAGTCTTCAGGGAGTACGCTGAATCAAAACGCATCAACAGCCACAACATGAGGACCAAGGAGGGTTCCCATCGGAATGCCGATTTCCGGCTCGCCCCATCCTCCTTCGCTGCGCTATCGCGAAAAACCGACACGGAAGAGTCGGCAAATCCCTACAGAACCGTCGCAAGAGCGCGGCCGCAAAATTCGGACCCAACAATTACCGACAGTTACCATCGCCACATTTTGGCATGTTCCCTGCTTTTACAATGAATCACAGCGGGGTTGGGCGGGGGCTCTCACTGAGAAATAAATCCCCACTCTTCGCCAGAGGCGCATCGAAACCGATCACGATTAAAAGGAAGAAAAATATATGCAAACCACAAACCCAACACAAACAATTTTTCTAAATCAAAGACACATATTACAATTGCCTCGTAGATGACGCAAGGCTAGACGAACAGATCAATACGTCAGTCTTTAGG
>JBBCAV010000411.1:0-15736 GCA_051382305.1 Bdellovibrionota bacterium FG-2 | reverse complement strand
ATCCTGACCCCGCGAATCTATCGACCACGCTGTCGCGCACCCAGGTACGGCAAGGAATGATTGAAACCTCGAATGTAAACCCGGTCGAAGAGATTACACGTCTTTTACAGGCAAATCGGCTCTTTGAGCACGACCTGAAAGCGATGAAGACGTACGGGGAACTTTTGAGCAAGGAAGCAAATGACATTGGTAAATTGTGAACTTCTTCTTAGAGGGACAAGATAAATGATTCGAGCGCTAACCACCGCAGCAACAGGCCTGGAAGCACAGGCGGCAAATATCGAGCGGATCTCGAACGACTTGGCCAACGTGAATACGGACGGTTACAAACGCAGTCGAAATGAATTTCAGGATCTCATGTATGAAACAATCAAGGAGGCTGGTGGCTCTTTAGGCGCTTCAACACAAACGCCGGTAGGAATTCAAACGGGGCTTGGCGTGAAAGTAGGTGCCTCCCATAAACTTTTTGAGCCGGGTCCCGCGAAAATGACCTATCATCCATTTGATTTGATGATTTCAGGAAAAGGATTCTTTCCGGTTCAAACGCCTAATGGCGAGATTGCTTACACGCGAACGGGGGCCTTTCACACGGATTCCCAAGGAAGAATGATGCTTTCGAATGGCGCCCAGCTCGTGCCACAAATAACCATTCCCAATAATGCGACCAACATGGTGGTGAGCAATTCAGGCGAAGTGAAGGCACAGCTTCCCAATGGAAGTGAAATAGTTTTAGGGCAAATTCAGTTGGTGAATTTTCAAAATGAGCAGGGACTTAATGCATTAGGAGAAGGTCTTTATAAGCCGACTCCAGCAACGGGGGCGCCGATTCAGATGATGCCAGGGGAAAATGGTGTCGGACTTATTCAGCAGGGCGCTTTAGAGGCTTCGAATGTGAATGTGGCAAATAGTATGGTCGAGATGATTGCCACACAGCGTGCGTATGAAATGGGAACAAAAGTGATGGGCGTAGCGGATCAAATGTGGGGAGCCACTGCGAACATCAAGTAGTGAGTGAAAACACTAAGGGGGCGACGGGTGTTTAAATTTTGGGCGATTCTGCTGGTGGGGACTTGGTCGGGCCTTGTCCTTTCGGCAGAAATAGATTTGCGAGAACTCATCAGTAAGGAACTCGCTAAGCAATTTACGGGTTCTGATATTACTTTAACGACGAACATCGAGTGGCTCTCGGGGCGTGTGCCGGAGCAGGGTATTTCGGTCTTGAGCGTTGAAGAAAATGGTCGCGGAGAAATCTATTTCACCGTTGTCGGCGAGCCTGGAGCGGCACGTGCCCAAGGACGCGTAGGATTTTCGGCTTTTGTCCCAGCAAGAGTTGCGACTAAAAGAATTCTTCCTGGATCCGCACTTTCCGCGGCGCAATTCTCAGAACAACGTATAAATGTAGCGGTCGGGCAGGCGCATGAGTTTCGCGGCTTAATCCTGTCTCCTCTAGAGGAGATCTCACGACTTGAATCCCGGCAAACCATTTTAGAAGGACAGCCCTTAGTTTCATCGGCTACCCAGCGGATTCCGGACATAAGAAGAGGCGATTCGGTTCGGATTCATCTCTTAACCTCGGGTCTACTTCTCACTGCGCCGGGAATTGCGGAGGAGGCGGCCTATTTGAATCAGCCCGTTCGTGTTATGGCGACGAAAACGAAGAAGGCTCTTCTAGGGGAACTCAAAGCCGGTGGAGTTGTTGAGGTGCCATTATGAACGCATTAAGACTTTCTCTCGTGATGGTCACTGGCGTGTTTTTCTTGGGTGCCTGTGCAAACCTTGCGGCTTTCCGGGGCCGCGGGGATGAATATGCTGACTCCGATTCCGGAACTTATGGCGGATCTTGGGATGAACGCGGCTTTATGTCTGAGGGCGGCGCCAACAGTGATGATGAACCGTACTATTCTTCTCAAGGTCGCGGACTCGCGAGTGAAGGGTCGACAAAGAGCGGAAGTCGGAGCTCTTGGGTGAGTCCGTCTCGGCAGGAAGCAAATCGTCGAGATGGAATGCGTCGTTCGGGCGGCTCACGAGGAGGCACGGGAGGAGAAGAAACAGCCGTGAGCTCTGGGGCGACCCCTGTGTTGGAGCCGGCGACGAAACGCCTCTATAAATCCCCGGGACGCGCAACGCGGTCGGATTTCATTGATGAGTCTGACAATGAGGGCTCGCTTTGGGCTTCAAGCGGGCAGACAAACTATTACTTTCTGAAGAATAAGGTTCGATCAGTCGGTGACATCGTTACTGTGAAGGTGGAGCCGGAGCTGGTAAGAGACGTAAATAGTGAAGTCAAAAAAACACTGACCCCCCTTGAGAAGCAGCTAGAACTTGCGCGAGCACAGGATCGAATTAGAGCGAAAATTTTGGGACTGGAAGACCCAAATGCAGAAAAAGATAAAGACGGAAGCGGCAAAGACGGCAAAGAAAAAAGTAAGGATGTCATTGCAACGGCCGCAGCCGCGCCCGCACGGGCCCCTGCCGAAGCTAATAGTGTCATGGGTGACAAGAAGAAGGTGGAGCTTGAGATGCCGCGCGCGACGGTTTCCGATATTGATCTTTCAAAATCACTTGAGATCAAAGCAGACGATACAATGATGGGTGAAATAACGGAGCGATTTCCAAATGGGAATTACAAGGTTCGCGCGATTCGTAAAGTCGCCTATAAAGGGGGCGGGACAAGACTTGTTTCGTTGGTTGGGATTGTAAAAGGATCAGACATCAATGAAGAAGATGTTGTTACATCGGGAAAACTTTATGAATATCGCCTTGAAGCAGTTCGGTAATCGCATCACATTTTTAATTCTCGTACTTTTGATTCTGGTGATTCCCAGAGAGGGGCTCACTGCGAGACTCAAAGACGTGGCGTCCGTCAAAGGCGTTCGTGATAATATTTTGATTGGCTACGGGATTGTAGTGGGACTAAAAGGTACTGGAGATTCGAGTTCTGAAGTGACGAATCAGTCCCTCTCTCGACTCTTCGGTAAACTTGGTTTAGATATTCAGGGAAATGCGCAAATAAAATCAAAAAATGCAGCGGCAGTGATTGTAACCGCAAAACTGCCCCCTTTCGCACGAGTGGGTAACTTGATTGATGTGACTGTGAGTTCTATTGGGGATTCGGCGAGTCTGGAAGGTGGCACGCTCTTAGTAACGCCACTTCGAGCCGGAGATCAGGCGGTTTACGCGGTAGCTCAAGGTCAGGTCAGTATTGGAAGTATTGCAGATGGAACGACGAAAAATTTTCCAACAGTCGGTCGAGTCGTGAGTGGGGCAGCGATTGAAAAGGATGTCGATACGAATTTTGCAGCGAAAAAGAATTTCAGACTCTCACTTCATAATTCGGATTTTACCACTGCAGCCCGCGTCGCCGCTCTAATTAACGGCGAGCTTTCAGGGAAGTTTGCGACCGCAAGAGACAGTGGGACGATTGATGTTGTTGTCCCTTTTAATTACACCGGTACCTCGGTTGACCTGCTTGCGACGCTTGAAAACATTAATGTTAATGTAGATACGCGTGCAAAAGTGGTTTTGAATGAGCGCACAGGAACGATTGTGATGGGAAGCAATATCCCTATTTCAGCCGTAGCCTTGGCCCATGGGGAGCTTGCAATTGAAATCAAAGGAGCATCTAAGGGGACCCGCCCCGAGCGCGTATTTGAGGTAAAAGGGGGATCGAGTGTTTCCGAATTAGTGAAAGCGCTGAATGCTCTAGGAGTTCAGCCAAAAGATTTGACCTCAATTTTTCAGTCGTTGAAGCAAGCAGGAGCATTACAAGCAGATTTGGAGATTATGTGATCAAAGGTTGCCGCAAGACGCGGCTCGGACGCCCAATCATCATGGAAGATGGGGTTGGCAATATCCAGGAAACAGGACAGGAAAAACGGCCCGCTAGGATGGTAGGTCTCTTTCGTTCTGAATCAAGCCAGGCTCGCAAGGAAGCGAGTGATGGCGACCGAGCTTTGTCTTTGCGGCGGAGGGGGGAAGGATGACCACACCCATCGCCCTGGGACGGTCAGTTCCTCCCCCCTCCCCCCAAGGGGGGGGCGTCAGGAAATTGACAGACACCTCAACCCCGGCGCATCGTATCTACCCAGTGGACCGCTCTAAGGTCGATCCGAGCGTTATCCGTGCCGCTGAGGGCATGGAATCAATGTTTATCAATCATATGATGAGTGCTATGAGGCAGACGATTCCAAAAAATGATATGGATCTTGAGTCTCCGGCGTCAAATATTTATCGCGGGATGTTAGATTCCGAGTATGCTCAGAAGGCGGCGCAGGTGGGTGGAATAGGATTGGCTGATCAGATTATTGCTTATCTTGAGGCACAAAGGTACACTCAAGGGAGAGGGGCAGGAGCCCCGGGGCGGCAAGAAGTCGCCAAAGAAGTGCAAGGCGAAGTTCAAGCTAAAGCCCAAGGCGTGCAAGGAGGTACCGATGAGGGTCAATCAAACAGGAAATAATTCGATTCAGGGTGCAGATGTCGCGAATACGCGGCAAGCGGGAAATGCAGCTGCGACTCAAAATGCGAAAAAAACCGGAAAATCTAAAGTAACAGATACGTCTTCTTCGACAGATAGTGCGAAGACGGAGTTGTCCGCGCGAGGCAAGGAATTTGCGAAAGCAAAGGCCGTGGCCTCTCAAGCGCCAGATGTGCGCGAAGAAAAAATTGCTGAACTCAAGCGCCGAATTTCGGCGGGTAAATATGAAGTCAACGCGGACGCCGTAGCCGATAAGCTCGTGGATGAGCATCTGAAGACAGCAGACCTCGGCTGAACGTACGCGCGATCAGGAGGATTGCGACGTGCAGAAATCATTAGAAAATCTTTTTATTAATTTGCAGACCCTTGTCGGCTTGCACAAGCAGCTTTTGGACACGGTTCGTATGGAACGTGAAGCACTTGTCCAAGTTGACTTGAAGTCTATTGATGAGACGACTCATGCCAAGCAAGCGCTGATTGAGGCGATTCGACATGCAGAGGCCGCACGGCAACGAACGCTGGTTGAGGTTTCTTTGGATCTTAAAACGCCCGTCCAGGATCTTACGCTGAGCGAGATAGCGATTCGCGTGCAAGGTGAGGATCAGAAAAAGGCAGAGCATTTTCGCAGTCTTCAAAATACGCTTGTGATCATGATCCAGCGAATTACGGATCAAAATGAAGATAATCGACAGTTCTTGGAGCACTCGCTGGAGCATGTTCGCGCTATGCAGGGCAACGCCAGGGGGACGACTGGCTCCAAATCACAGGTATACGGGCAGCATGGCAAGAAAGTCCTCTCTGCCCCGGGTGGAAGATTTATTTCAAAGGAGGTTTGAAAATTAGATGGGTGTTTCTGGCGTTTTAACCACAGGTCGATCGGGAATGGCCGCAGCGAAGACTGCGATCGCGACCGCGGGTCATAATATCGCCAATGCGAACACCGAGGGCTATTCACGGCAAAAAGTGGGTGTCGCCAATGCGTCTCCGCAAGGAAGTATTCTTGCGAAGGGCGCGGTTGGAAGTGGTGTGGAGGTCACGGGTATTGATCGCGTGAATGATGAGTACCTAGAGCGCCAACTTAGAAACGGCGCTCGTGATATGGCTGGGATGGAAGAAAAAGATATGGGTCTTCGTCAGCTTGAGGACATTTTCAATGAAGTAAATGGCGAAGGCTTGAATCGCGTGATTTCGAGATTCTTTAATGATTTTAGAAAACTTGCCAATGAGCCTGAAAATGAGGCGGTTCGCGAATCTGTTCGAGAAGCTTCATTGGCGCTCGTGAATGATTTTCATCGTATTCGTGGTGAAGTGATGGATGTCCGGAACCATCTGGATTCGCGCGTTGAGGCTTATGCAGGTGAAGCAAGTGCGCTGGCAGAAGATTTGAAGCGGCTTAATCATAGTATTAATCAGAGGGACCTTAGCAAAACGCCCGCCAATGACCTACGCGATCAGCGCGATCAGCTGATGAAAAAATTGGGATCGTTAATGGATGTAGCCCTCCATAAGGATCATCGGGGAGATTTTTTTGTTGATATTAAAGGCGTGGGTCCACTGGTGACGGGCACGGAGTCAGAAAAACTCATGGTGGTTCGCTCTCCGGCAGATGATCAGGGAAAAGGGGAGGGCGCCTATTCTTTGCAGACCACGGCGCGAGCGGGTGGCGACATTACTCATCAAGTTAAAGGTGGAAAAATTGGCGCGTTGCTTGAGGTTCGGGATAAGACGCTTACAACAGTTCTATCGAAACTCGATGACCTTGCTTTCAATCTGTCTCAGTCTGTAAATGAAATTCATCAACAAGGGTTTACGCGAAACGGCCTTCAGGGTGTGGACTTTTTTACGTCTCCTGTTTCGAAGGATCGCGCAGCGGAGTTTTTTGATTTATCTGAAGCGGTTAAATCAAATGTGGATCACATCGCAACGGCCGCGCAACCCGATGCTCCGGGCGATAATCGAATTGCCCTTGCTATTTCAGGTTTGCAGCATCTGAAAGTCATGCATGAGGGTAAGTCAACTCTTGATGATTGGTTTAATTCTATCGTGAGCGATGTGGGCGTTATTTCGGCGCGCAATCGCTCGGGGCTTAACCAACAGCGGGACATTAACACGCAGTTAGGAAAAATGCGGGAGAGGGTTTCTGGAGTTTCCGTAGACGAAGAAACCGCGAATTTGATGCAGTTTCAGCACTCCTTTGATGCTTCGGCAAAGGTTATTCAGGTGGCTGATGAAATGCTAAAAACAGTTTTAGATTTGAAACGGTAATAAATGAGAGTCACAGAGAACACAAATTTTGAAACAGTGAAGGAATCGATCCGAAAGAGTCGGGAGCGGATGGACGGGCTCCAGCAGCAATCGGCAACGATGAAAAAGATCAACACCCCTTCTGACAATCCCGTGGGAGTGTCGAAGCTCTTGGAGATTAGGACGGACAAAGTGAATAATGATCAGTTTCAAATGAACTCAAAACTTGCGCAGACTTTTTTAGCTAATACCGAACATGCGTTGAGTGAGATTTCAGAAATTTTGATGCGTGCGAAAGAAATAGCGCTCGGGCAATCTAGCGACGCCAATACCAGTGAGGACACCCGCTTGGGTGTTGCCGAGGAAGTTCAACAGCTTTTTCAACAAGCTGTGGCGACGGCAAACCGGCGGATTGGTGATCGATATTTGTTTGGTGGATTTAAGACTCAAAAGGCACCCATCGACGCCGAAGGGCGCTATCAGGGTGACTCCGGTCAAATGATGGTAGAGATTGCAAAAGATGTTTTTGTAGCGAGCAACGTTTCCGGAATTGAGGCATTTAATACTCATCCAAAAAATTCATTTGATTCCAGAAAAAATTCGTATGAAGGCCAGGACACAAAGACGCGGGCACCCGCGTCAGCGATAGAGGAGGCGGGCGGACAGGCGCCCGATCAGTCACAAAATGTCAATGTTTTTGACGAGATACAGAATCTTAGGATTGCGCTCTTGACGGGAGACACAGAGGGTGTGCGCTCAACCTTGGAGCGTCTGGATCAGATCCAAAGCCGAGTGATTACGATGCGAACAAGGTTGGGTTCTCGGCTTCATGGAATTGAAACCACAGGCAATACCCTGGAGCGTCATAATATTGCTAACGCGACCTTGAGTTCAGCGATTGAAGACGCAGATATGGCACAAGTGGTGAGTGATACTTCTAGAGAGGAGGCTGTTTTAAAGAATGCGTTAACGAGTTCGCATAAACTAATTCAGCCGACATTAATTGATTTTTTAAAGTAGCAGTTGCAAGTGGCGGGGCGTTAGAATAAACGTTCAACCGTGAGGGAATACTTGCTTTAGGCAGATATGGAGATCTTATGTTAGTACTAACCCGAAAGCTCGGGGAAAGCATTGCGATCGACGACCACATTAAAATTGTGGTGGTGCAGATCAAAGGTAAACAGGTGAGGCTAGGCATTCAAGCGCCCAAAGAGACGAAAATTCATCGTGAAGAAGTCTATACTGCAATCCAAGATCAGAACAAGGAAGCAGTTAAGGCGGTGAACATGGTGCAGGTTTCAAAGGTGTTGAAAGCATGAACGGATGGAAGTGTATTTTATCAACCATCTAACAAAGGGGACATGAGCGTGATCATTAAAACAGGACGTTTTGGACAGCTCACCATCGGTGACGAAGAGTTAATTCAGATTCCTCAGGGGGTATTTGGTTTTCCTGAGTACACACGTTTTGCGCTGGTTGATCCAGGCGATGAAACGTTGATCTTATGGCTCCAATCTTTAGAAAACCTAGAGATCGCTTTTCCAGTTTTAGAGCCCAAGCTCTTTAGAATGGATTATGCCGTACGCCTTTCAGGTGCGGAGCTTCGTGAATTGAAATTAGATAACGTGAATCAGTCGGCGGTGTTTAGTATCCTGACGATTCCAGAAGATATTACGCAAATGACTGCGAACTTAAAGGCCCCGATTGTGGTTAACTTGAAGGAGCAGATCGCAAAACAGGTTGTACTTCAGGAAAATGAATACACAATCAAGCACCCTATGTTTAAAGAGCTGCGTGCTCATTTAATTACGATCAACTCTCAAAAACGCGCGCCATCAGTTCCGAGCGAAATTCAGGAACAGGGGCCGATCATGAGTCCGGTCGCTATTCGAAACATACCCCCGTCACTTACTGTGAAAACTCTTCACGGGTAGTCTAGTTTTTTGCAGGCGCGGATTTGACACGATTTTTTCGAGCCAATTCCAGATAGGCAGATGCCTCGCGATTTGTAGGTTCAAGCTCTAGCACGCTTTCCCATTCAAGCTCTGCATCTAAGATGTTGGCTTGGCTATAATGCAGAAGCCCCAACTGAAGTTTTCCCGGCAAGAAGTCGGGATGTTCCCGTTTGAGCTGTTGAAGTTCTTGAAGGGCGCGAGTGACGAACCCTTTCTTTGCATAAGCTTTGGCTCGACGAATGCGAATATCAAGAGTTTCCGAATCTAACAAAATGGCCTTACCGTATTCCTCGATGGCCTCATCGAACCGGCGATATCGATAATACAGGTCGGCGATTTCCAAATGTTTGACGGCAAACTTTCTGTCGATTTCGTCGGTCCCCGATCTCTCTTTTTGAAAAACAGATTGGTTGGCCTGATCAAAAACGCGGCCAGCGTCATCGTATTTTCCAATATCGTTATAGAGGACGGACAGGCAAATGCTTGCATCAGTGTGGTGGGGATCGAGCGAAAGAGCGGTTTTTAAATTTTCGACGGTTTGACCAAGTTGGCCTTGAAAGTAAAAGGTAACACCCAAAAAATAATACGCATCCGCACTGTCGGGCTCACGTTCAATCCATTCGCGAATAAGCTTTTCTGCTTTATCAAATTGTCGCTGATTGAGCAGGTCTTGGATCTCTTGATCGAATCCGGAGCGCGGCATTAAGGTATTCCCTTTATTTGGAGTCGATCTTCGCAATTTTTGCTTTGGCCTCAGTCGCGGCTGGGGTCTCAGGATAGAGGTCGATAATCTTTTTAAACCGAGGTCGAGCCGAGTCCAAAAAATCACGCTTCAAATAAAAGTTGCCGATATAAAGCTCTTTTTCCGCCAAAGTCTTTCGAAGTGTTGAAACATCTGTTTGCGCTTCCTTCAACTGTCCATCGTTTGGAAAACGTTTTATGAATTCGCCATAAGCGTCCACGGCCTTCTGGGCTGAGGTGAGGTCTCGGGCGACGTTACCGGGAACGTCATTGAGATAGGATTTTCCGACCCGAAACATCGCATAGGCCGTTTTCTCGTGTTTAGGGTGAAGATCGCGAAAGGATTCGTAAGAAACCGCAGACTCGCCCCAAGACTCCTGCAAAAAATAGATATCTGCAATACGAAGTTCTGCATCGATGGAAAACTTTGAATAAGGGAACTTGTTTTTCACCACGCGAAGCTTCTCGATGGCAATCTGATAGTGGTCCCCTTTGATTTCCTCTTCAGCCTCTTTAAAGAGCGCCGCTGGATCGTTCTCGTCTACGGGCTTTCCGGCGCAGCCTAAAAGGTTAAGAGCCAAGGAGAGAGCTACTAAGGGAAAAATAAAACCGATCTTCTGAAAAAACATAGGCTAACCCTAGAACAAGCCATTCATAAGAGCAATATGTTCGATGCCCGAACCCACCCAATTCCGCCATCGGAATATTTTATTTGCCGCCACAGGTCTTCGAGCGTCGTTGCAGTGGGTCCGAGACTTCTTACTTTCGTTCCCGCTTCGATCTTCGAAAGCTCCAAAAATGAGTCGGCGGGTCCACTTCTAACTGCGGTCTGCTCAAAACACACAGCAGGGGGATGGCTTTCGGTGATGCGCTGCGCAGCATAAAGACCGAGAGTTATTAGCATGCCTAGGCTTGCGACGAATCCGGAGGGGGTCAAGAATGTGCGTCGAATGCTGCGTGTCTTTAGGTAACCCCTAAGCCATAAAAGAACGAGACAAAGACCCACCATTCCAAGAATTCCCCTGAGTTCATCGAGCAGGATTCGGTCAGCAACCCTCTCGACTACGTTAGATGCAGGGTCAATTTGATCAGCTCCTCGTGTTTGACTCAGGCGATCTCGAGCCGCATAGAGATTCTGCTGGATCGCAGGGTCATAGGGTTTCAAATGGTTGGCTTTTTCTAAGTAGGCCACCGCTTTCCCCACTTTTTCAGTTCGAAGAAAAAGAGTACCAAGGTTATAATAATAGCTACTCGTTTCTTCAGGGCGCTCTTGCAGGAGGGTAATGGCGGCATCTAATTTTCCGGCCGCATAAAGATCCTTGAGCGTCTGCCATTGAGCGGCTGGGGTAGCTGGGGTGCCGACCGGCGTTCCCGGGGGAATGTCTGCGGCAACGCCCGAAAAGCTAAAAAAACAGAAAACAATAAAGGTGAAGGAAAGGAATTTAATCATCGCGGTTTCATCGTAGGTTAGCGAAGGGTGTGGTTTCCTTGCAACAAAAATACGCGCGTGATATCTCATATAAAAATGAAAATACTACTAGAAGACGCAAAACAGCTCATCAAGATTCGCTCTGTAAGTAGTGATGGCAATGAGGAAATCGCCAATTTCATCTCTACGATGATGAGCGATCGGGGCCTGCGCTCTACGGTTCAACAAGTTACCCATTCTTTTGAGGGAGTATCGAAAAGGCAGTTCAATGTAGTCGGTATTCTGGGTGATCCACTGGTAGATAAGAAAATTCGCAAAGGTCTATTGCTCTCAACCCATCTCGACACAGTTAGTCCTGGAATTCTTCAGAGTTGGACAGAAACGGGAGGGGATCCCTTTCAGGCGGTCATCCGCGACGGGAAAATTTTTGGACTGGGTTCAGCAGATGGCAAAATTGATTTTCTCTGCAAACTGCGCGCGGTCCTCAAGTTTCGAGAAAAGAAACTGCGGATGCCCATTTATCTAGCGGGGAGTTGTGGCGAGGAGCTTGGGAGTTTCGGAATTAGATATCTCATTAAATCGAACTATCTGAATCCTCGGTATGTTGTTGTAGGTGAGCCATCAGAGCTCAAAGTTGTTTTTGAGCATAAAGCGGTGAATACCTTCAAGCTGACAATTGATTATCAACAGGTTGAGAGAGACGCCAGAGGCTTTAATCGCCGTATCGATCTCCATACTTTTGGTCGCTCCGCCCATGGGGCTTTCCCAGAAAAAGGAGTGAATGCCATTCATGAAGGAGTTTCTTTTGTGGATCGCGCGATTGAGAACGGGTTTGATCTTCGGTTCACCTATTTTGAAGGTGGCGATACCGTTTCTAAGGTTCCTGATCATTCTTTAATTCAATTTTATCTCACCTCGCATCAGTTTGAAGATTTTAAACGGTTTTTTCGGGAGGTTGCAAAACCAGATGGGCCCTTAGAAGCGGGAAGCGGCATTGACTCTTCACTTCCTCCACGGTCATTTCGCGTTGAATTTGGGGGAGCGGGAGACACCGGAATTCGTTTTCTTCCAGACCCCCTTTTTCCTTGCCTCTTAGAGATTCTCCGGTTTTTTACTGTTTCAGCAGAGCAGTTAACCCAGGCTCGAGACGATGCCTATAGACCCCCTTATTCTTCTTTGAATTTTGGGAGACTAATTCAGAAACCCGGACGGTTGGAGCTACAATTTGATGCTCGTTTCTTGCCGGGAGCCTTTGCGGAAGAAATGGAAAAAACGGTTCAGAAGGGTATTCAAAAACTCACGGCGAGCTACCCGAGTCTCAACATAGGTGTTGAGCGGGTGCGGCTAAATTCCGGTCTTCAAATGAACGCGGAGCAGCCCCTTATCGGTAAGTGTCGGGAAGCCATGGCCGCTGCAGGAATGGAGCCTCATTTTGACAAGCAGTCTTCATCAAGTGAAGCGTCTCACTTTTTTCATGCCGGTTACGAGGCGGTTGGATTTGGGCCGGGCATTTCCGGTGGGAACGCTCATGGACCCAATGAGTACGTTTTAGTTGATGAGCTGGAAAAAGCGGTCCTATTTTACGAAAAACTCATAGAGAAAACATGTATATGACACATTCTTGGAACAAGCTTTATTATCGCGGAAGTTTTGTGCGAAATGTTTTTGATATTTCTTCCGACATCAGTGGAGAGTGGATTGCCGGCAGCCCCGTTGACCCCGCTGACGAGATTGCGAAAATTACCTATTCCTATCGGCAGATTGATGCCGCTGTTTTGAGTGCGCGTGAGGCGTTCCGCTTGTGGAAGAAGAGCCTATCCACAGAACGTAAGAATTTATTGGTACGCCTTAGCGCCGCGCTTGAGGCGCGGAGGGAGCTCATTGTTCAGTCGATTTCTCGCGAGACGGGAAAGCCCCTCTGGGAAGCTGAAACGGAATTTGAATCCATGTTAGGGAAAGTCAGCTTTGCCCTCGAAGATGTGGATCGTACCCCCAAGGAGATTGTCCTTGCAGCTTCAGGAGGGGAAGTCTCGGGAGTATCCCGCTACCGCGCGTTAGGCGTTTTGGCGGTTATTACGCCTTTTAATTTTCCAGGAAGTGTTGCGCTTGGCCACATTATTCCGGCGATTGCGTCTGGAAATACGGTTGTGTTGAAACCCTCTGAAAAAACGCCGTTCGTGGGGCAGGCGATCGCAGAGTGCTTCGAAGAAGCGGGTTTTCCGTCGGGAGTTTTTAATTTAGTTCAAGGCGAGCGTGAAGTAGGACGCAGGCTGTGTGCGCATCCAGATGTTTCTGGTGTGCTCTTTTCTGGCTCTTTTGAAGTCGGTACACGAATCAAACAAGAAACCCTACAACAGCACTGGAAGCTTCTAGTCCTCCAGATGGGCGGCAAGAATTCTGCCATTATCTGGGAAGATGCGGATCTCGAGTATGCAGTTCAGGAGGTTTTGGTGGGCGCGTTTATTACGGCCGGCCAGCGCTGTACCGCCACGAGTCGGGTGATTGTTCATAAAAAATTGTTGGATCAGTTCATGGCGCGTTTTCACGAGCGGGCGAAGTCGTTTACTATCGGACATCCCTTGAATCAGCCCTTTATGGGGCCAATGATTGATCAAGGGGCGGTGGATCGCTATATGAAATTTATTGGAATCGCGACCCGCGAAAAGTGTGACGTGATCATGCGGGGTAAATCCATAGAAGTTGAAGGGGTGAAGGCCTCGGGCTCCAATTATGTGACCCCTTCTATTTGTCTGGTGGAAGAGTGCTCTGTGGCGGCAGCCCTAAAGAGCGTCTATCAACAGACGGAGATTTTTGGGCCGAACGCTGCGGTTTTGGTTACTGAAGATCTGGATCATGCACTCGCGCTGGCCAATGCAACTCAATACGGTCTTGTTTCAAGCGTCTTTACGAAGGATCGCGCGATCTTTGAAAAATGTGCTTCGGAACTTGAAACCGGGCTGATCAATTGGAATCGATCCACCGTCGGGGGTTCCTCGAAGCTGCCTTTTGGCGGACTCAAGAAGAGTGGAAACCACTACGCGACAGCACTTTTTTCTGCGATGTATTGTATGGTGCCGGTGACTTCGATTGAGATTCCTGAGCCGCCCGCAGTACTTAAGAAATACCCAGGGCTGAACTAGGCCCACGAAGTGGGTAGAGAACGAGCAAAAAAAAAGCAGGGTACCGAAGCACCCTGCTTTAAGAATTTCAATTGGCTGATGGGCTTCAGTTTGCCTTCAAGACATTAGAAGCCTGGGGGCCCTTAGGGCCATCGATCAGTTCGAAATCCACTTTTTGGCCTTCAGCGAGGGTTTTGAAACCTTCGCCCGTAATAGCCGTATAGTGGACAAAAACTTCTCTTTCCACGCCGTCTGCCTGAATAAAACCATAACCTTTACTATCGTTGAACCATTTCACTGATCCGGATGCCATCTAAGTACCCCCTTAAAAAGATAAAACAAAATCAACTTCCTAGAAGTAAACTCGGATTAAAGCGAACGTCAAATAAAAAAAACAAAAGCCCTCAACTTTATCAGGTGAGGGCTTTTGAAAATTGATTTTTAACGCGATGCGATCTTATGATCAGCGTCGATCTAGATCCTTGGCATGAAGCCAAGTCCCGCGCCCATTCCGGCAGAAGGGCCAGCCATTCCACCGCTGTAAGACATTGGCATGTTCACTCCACCCGCGCCCATGAGTTGTTGTATTCTCATCTGGGTTTGCTGGCGCTGTTGTTCAACTTGAGTTGCTTGAACCGGAATTTGGGAAGCCGCCTGCGCTGCCGTCTGTAAGCTTGCGCATGCTTCTTGGCTTGCATAAGGGCCGCTACATGATGTCATGGACTTGTTTTGGAGATCCATCATCAAAGAGTAGTAAGAAGGGTAGAATAGGTTGTTGTTCGAAATTCCGTACTGCGCCATACTCTGGACTTTACCAACAGAAAGATCGAGCTGGTAATTATCGAGGCGCAATTGAGTCTGAGGCTTAAGACCCGAGAGTGATCCGGCTTCAAAAAGCGTGGCGGAGGCTGCTTCATAAGACGGGCCTTCGGGATTCTTGGGATTGATGTATTTGAGCGCTAACTCACGATACAGCGGCGCTAGTTTCTCGCCCGAGTCAGCGTTCGCTGCGCCATAAGCAGCCAGGTCCTCACGTAAGGCGTCGAGATCGCCGAAAGAGGCCTTCTTTACCCGACTTGTGAGTGAAGCAAGGTCTGCGGAGTTTTTAGCAGCAATAAGCGCTTTTTCAGCCGCATCGAGTTCCTTGTTGAGTTGTTTGAGTACGTCGTCGTTGATCGCGCTCATTCCAAGGAGCTCGTCACGAGAAGCGCGGGCCGTCCCGATTTCATCGAGGTTGGCTCGGCAAGACTTTACGAGACTGGTGAGGCTTGCAATCTTGGCGTCTCGCTTTTGTTTTGCGAGCCGCTTTCTGTTCTCAAGCATAGTTTTGGCGCTCAAGTGTTTTGGGAGGGCTGGGCTAAAATCTTCGCAAACCAGGGGAGTGAGATCATTGTTTGGATCTTGGTGGCAGAGGCGAGGGGTGCCATCGCCCTGTGCGCTCATGTCGAAAGTGGCAGCACCTTCGTAAGCCAAAGAGAGGCGAGAGCAAGTGAGGGGCGCGGTTTTGCCACAAACGTCACCAGTGGCGCGGTGTTTTTTCATGCACGCGCGGCCCTTGCCGTCTTCGTCCCGAATCGAAAAACCAATTGACGCACCGTTGGGGGCGGAGTTGTCGGTCGCGATACCCTTATTGATGGAGGTGTTTTCGATGACAAACAGGCCCTTGCAGTCATCAAAAATCATCCCGAAGAGAGTGGCTTTGGCGTTAACCGCTTCAGGGTTCTCGTCCACGATCCGAAAGTTCATAAACGCATCTTTGAGATCGGACATAGTG
>JBBCAV010000410.1:0-1274 GCA_051382305.1 Bdellovibrionota bacterium FG-2 | reverse complement strand
ACCTAATTCTTGCCCCACTTGGCGGGCATCCGAATCAAACTGAGGGGGGAGGCGCAGTAGGTGATGAGAGGTGGGGATTCGGGGGCATCGGAGCGACTTCTACGCCGCCCATATCCGCACTTTGTGGGTTGGCGCTTGGGCGGTAGTCCTGGCTAAAACCGCCAAGGTTGGCCCGTGCGCTACGATTTTCCATCGCGATTCGATCGGAGATCTGATCGGTGACTTTACGATATTTTGCTTCTTCGACACCACTAACTGCGTCCTTGAAGTTTCGAATCGCCTTGCCTAAAGTATTCCCAAGCTCAGGGAGCTTGCGAGGACCAAAGATGAGAAGGACAATGCCCAGTACCAGAAGATGTTCACCAGATATTCCAAACATGCACAGTATTTATCTGCTTTGCCTATGTGTGTCAATCGGATTTATTGCGACTCGGAGCGTTCATTGTAGGTCTGATGAGATTACGCCTAAGGGTTCAAATCTGTATCAGACGGTCACGGGCGATGACTCCGAAGAAGACCGCCAGCATTGGGATAGCCTTTTTAGTGCGGGGGGGTATGTCTTCGGTAAGGAACCCGCTGTTTTCTTAAAGGAAAATGTCGAAAAGCTGCCTGCGGGGCGTTCCGTTCGCGTTTTGGATATCGCGATGGGTGAGGGCAGAAACGCGGTCTTCTTGGCAAAAAGGGGTTTTCAGGTTGATGGAGTTGATTTATCGGATGTTGCCCTTAAGAAGGCCAAGCGGCTGGCTCGGGAGAACAAAGTCTCTATCAACACGATTAACGCTGATCTGACCCATTATGTGATTCGTCCGGATTCGTATGAGGTCATCTTGAATATTGATTATTTGCAACGGAGTTTGATCGCGCAAATTAAGCGAGGACTCAAGCGTAAGGGCGTGGTGGTTTACGAAAACTATACGGTTGAGCAACTCCAGAACCCCGAGGGCAAGACGTTACGGCGGGATTTTGTGCTTAACAAAGGGGAGCTGAAGGAGCTTTTTAAGGAATTCGAAATCCTGGTCTATCGCGAAACGAACGATGGCAAAGATGCGCGCGCTAGTTTGATCGCGCGAAAGCCTTAGGGATCTCGATGCGGGATCGGAACCCTCTTATTGAAGTCGTGCGAGTTTTTTTGAAGATTGGTTGCTTGGCCTTTGGGGGGCCGATTGCGGCGTTTGCGCTTTTTGAAGAAGAAATAGTTAGAAAACGTGGGTGGGTGTCGCAGGCGCGCTTCTTGGAAGTTGTTGCGGTTGGAAAACTACTGCCGGGTCCTATTG
>JBBCAV010000409.1:0-1214 GCA_051382305.1 Bdellovibrionota bacterium FG-2 | reverse complement strand
CCCCACCCAGAGAAGCACCTCAACATTGCTCTCTTCGGCCATGGTTTTGACACCCAGACCTTGCGCCCAGTTGGCGCGATCAGAGGAACTGAAAGCCCAAGGAGAAGCGTTCGTTTCCATATTTTTAAAAACCGCCTGCACCTCAGAGGGAAATCGAGATTCCATCATGACGAGATTACGCCGAATGTCGAAGATCTTATCGGTTTGCTCGATAAACACGGGACAAGCGATTTCGCAGGCACGGCAACTGGTACAAGCCCAAATCACATCATCCGTAATATTTTCATCGATAACAGAGGAGACCTCATCGTATTTATGAGCCAAGATCGCCGCTTTGTTGCGGTACATGTTTCCTTTGAGATCTGAAATCAACGCTTTAGGCGAAAGCGGTTTCTGCGTGTTATACGCTGGACAAAGATCCTGACAACGTCCGCACTCCGTGCACGAATAGTAATCTAAAACATCCTTCCAATCCAAATCCGTCACTTTTGCGGCCCCATATTGGGTGACGCTCTCGTCCTCGAAATTGATCTTGGTCATGCCCTTTTCGCGCGAAAGAGTGCGTAGAAAGGTGTTGGGGGCCGCCGCGATCACATGAAGGTGCTTTGAACTGGGGATGTACATCGCAAACCCCAAAACAATGAGCATATGCACCCATTTAAAAAATGTCGCAAAACTCGCATTGAAGTCTTGGCTCAAGGCCAGGCGACTCAGCCTTTCCGCAAGAGCGTTGGAGAAAATCAAATTATCGGCATACCACGGTCGGTACGCCAGAATATGAAAGGCATTCATCAATAGAATTGCCACCATGAGTGAAGAGGTAAAAAGCAAAATAATATTGGCATCCCGCGATCGCCCGAGTCCCTCGGGCCGAACCACAAAACGCCGGTAACACGCGTAAGCAAGAGCAACCAAAATACCAACGGTAAAAAAATCCTGAAAAAACACCAGGACGCCATAAACTGCCTTGCCAAGAAACTCGAAATTGGCGGGCTGATAAATCGTGCTGACAAATTGTTCCAACGTACCGAGCGTAATGAGTAAAAAACCCCAAAAGATCGTCGCATGCATAATGCCCGGGCCCGGTCGCTGAAGAACAGCCCGCTGGCCCAGAACATTGGAAATGAAAGTTTGAACTCGCTTGGAAAGCTGGTCCCAACGATTGGCCTTACCTTGATGGGCTTTCATCATGCGGTAAAGGATCGTGAAACGAT
>JBBCAV010000408.1:0-6881 GCA_051382305.1 Bdellovibrionota bacterium FG-2 | reverse complement strand
TAACTCCATAGCGCTTGTACTTTTGAAGAGCTTAGGAAATCTAAAATCCGGGAGGCATCATGATTGAGAATTATGTAAAATCAATGCCCCGCAGCTTGGTAGCACTTCTTTCTGAGTCAATACGGCTGGGGATATGCGTTATTTATCAGGGTGTTGAATGGGATGCTACAGCCCTACTTGAATCCCAAGGGACGTCGAAAACAACCCGACTTGTGCCGAATCGTCGGCGGCCTTGAAACGGAAATCAGAGACGTCCAAGACCAAGCTCCAAGCCGTGCGCGCTTCAGGCGAGTTGAATTGATAGGTGAGGCCGCCTGCGAGTTCGCGATTGGCCAGTGAAAATCCACTCGAGATCGGCACATACTTTACATAAAACGACCAGTTGCGGGATCCCACTTGCTGGTGCCTTGTAGAAATAAACATCTGCGGACCCCAAAGAGATTGGATGCCGTAGGCGTCCCCCGGAACGCTCATACCCCAAAAGTAAGCACCCAAGAGAAACCGCCACTCCGTGGCCCCCATCCCCAATGGCAGATGATAGCCGAGACGCGCATTGAGTCCATAAAATCGCGCAGGATCGAAGTCAGTCGAAGACAAAGAGATGGGAAGTAGTGTCATGAATACGGCCGCATCTACATCCAAAACCGAAGGAATCAAATTCAGCTCACCGCTTAATTTTCCCGTCAGCGCAGTTTCGGTGAGTCGAATATTGCCCGGGTCTTCGGTATAGGTGAGTCGTGTAAACGCAATCTCGGGTGTGACGCCCGAAGCAGTGCGCGCGAACTTGGGTGCAAAGTAGACAAGATATTCCGCGGGTGTATCGCTTTGTTTTTCAGCAATCTGAAACCCCCCGATCCAGCGGGGGCCACTCCAGACCTGTTTAGGTTTCGCCAGACGAATTTCAATCATACCTGGCAAAGTGTTGCGCAAACCTGAAATGCCCGTCTTTTTCAGCACCCCATCGCGGGAGTAGAAAAAGTACAAATCAACTGCATTGCCGCGGTCCACACATACGGCGGACGAAAAGGCGACGTTTCCCCGCCCTCGTTTGGCGCTTAGGCCTAACCCGCTCTCGCGACAAGAGGGGTGAGTGACGGCCACTGCCGTTGATTTGATAAGCTCAACGGAGAGTTGCACAACAGATTCTCGTCCAGAGGGATCGGTCACGCGAAGTTTCGCCGTATCACCTGGCGCGTCCATATCCAGCGCAACCGGAACTTCGTTGGTTTCAAGCACCGGCGGGGTTCCGGGATCCAGAGCCCTGCGCATAAAAGAGGCTTCAATTCCCTTAAGGGAATGCCCGGGCGGTAAAAAAATCCAAGTTCTCAGGAGCAAATGTTTTATGGGCTGGGGGTCTGTAGAGTTTCCCCAGGCCCACAGGGTCTTCTTTTTCCATGCGAGCGCTGAACGCTGCCCGGTTTCATTGAGCCACGTTGAAGTCGCTCGAAGTGCGGGGAGGTTGGTTTCATCGGAAATAGGGGAGAGTTCGTCTCTAGCTATCGAAGAGGCCGGTGTGGCTGCGCCTGCGCTGCTAGAACTCAAGGAGGCAAAACTGATCCACAAGGCGATGATGAAAAACATACTGTTCTCCTAAGAGAACAGTATGTGCAAAGATCTTCAAAAGTACAAGCGCTATGGAGTTACGGTTCCACCTCCCACCATGGATAGAAGTACATCTTGAGTAATAGTTCCATCCGCCGTCACGACCACTCCTGTCACAGTTTGAGACGTGTGAAGATCTGCGTCCACGAGCAAATCGTAGGTACCCTCTGCTAATGCTGGAATCGAGTAGGCACCGTTTGAATCGGCCTGTGCCGTGGTGATCGTCACGCCTCCTGATTGAACTGTAATGAAAGCATCAGGAACAACCTCGTCATCCGCCGCAAGATCAGCGGTGCCGCGATCGGAGTAGATCACTCCTTGTACGGTGCCGGAAGTGGAAACGACGGACCCGCGGACGACCGGATTGAGGATGACGTCGTTTTGGTTGGCGATCGAACAAGAGTGCCCTCTAAAGACAAAGGAGTGCGAGAAATCCAATTCAATGAAGACCTTTTCGATTTGCTTCAGGTCGTCTGCCCTCTCGATTCGCAGCGGACGAGTGAGCATCACCTTGAGGCCGCTTTCCGCGCCGCTGGGGATTTTAAGCTCAACCCGGGTGTCGTCGTCTAGGATCGCCCAAGAGTCCGCAATCTTGAGTCTGAGCTGTGAGTATTCACCGGGGGGAATCTCTGAGGTGAGTCCCTCTATGTTGAGATCGTCGAATTCATTCTCATTATTCTGTACCAAGCGGCTCTCACAACGGTCGTTTCCTGGATTTTCTTGGTGCTCAAATTTGCCTTCAAAAAGCTCGTCCCTGTCTCGGTCGCCGTCTTCGCCCTCATCTTCGTGATGCTTTCGCACTTCGACTGATTTGATGAAAATATGGACTGATTTTAGACAATTCACGCGCCGATGGGCTCTTTTCATGTGAATCTTGAATTGCCCCTTATCAGTGAGGTTCATGGGTAGATTCGTGCCCGTCTCGCTCAGAGATACCTGTGGAAGAACCTGAGTTTCACTTGTGCTTGTGGGGCTCGTGGGGCCAGCTGGGGGGGCGACAATTTGCTGGCACCCGCTAAAGATCAGCGCGGCCCCGAGTGCTGTGAGTAACAGCGAGCCAATTAGCATTTGTCGAAAAGTTACTTCTGAGCGGAGATTGAGTCGATCCATGACATCCTCACTTCTGTATATTTGTTGCAGCCGTTTAAATAACGTTAGTTTAATTGGTTGCAACCGGCAAGCCAAAGCCTCAAAGAATCAAACAACCAGCAATGGAAACATGTTGGAGCTGACAATAACTTGGGTACACTTCAGGGGTGAGATTCCGGTTTCTGCCTCCCCTTAGTTTGAAAGCACATGCGAGGATCATTGTAGGGTTTTTGATTCTTGTAATGGGGATCTTGGGTTTTCGAGCCTATTTTAGTGCGCGCACCCACTATCACGAGACCCAGGACATCATGACCCATGGAGTGGCCTCCCAAGCCTTGATCGCCCGACTTGAGACGCAAATGTCGGCATTTGAGGCCGCCAAAAAGAAATTTCGAATTACTCGGGATCCTCTATATTTAGCCCTTGGAGAGCGTCATCGTCTGATGCTTAAATCGACGGCCGACGAATTTCTCGAGGTCATTCGCAAGGGCTTTCCAGAGCTTTACGATCGGTGTCTTTCACCGATTCAACAGCTGCTCAAGAGTGAACAGCGCGAAATCGCTCGCCAGGCGTTAAGTGACATCCTGCGGATTTTGGATGAGAGCCGGCAGATGAAGCTTCGACATGCCCACGACTCCGCATTGGGGCTTTTTCGGCTCATCGTGCTCTCGCTCCTCCTGACGATCACGCTCACAGCTTGGATTGTTTATACTTTTCACTTTAAGCTTTTCAAGCCGGTTGATCGGCTTCGCAATGCGCTGAACCGCATTCACGACGGCGAGCTCACTTTTCGTGTAGAGCCGATTCCGGAAGTGCTTGAAATCCGTCAACTGGCCGAATCCTTCAATCTCATGGCGGAGCGGCTTGAAAGTCTTCAGAAGGCGAAAGGCGACTTTTTGGCGACGATTTCGCATGAAATAAAGAATCCTCTCGCGGCTTTAAAGGAAGGGCTATCGTTTCTCACTTCGAGGGGAGAGAGCCTTTCCCCCTACGCGAAGTCGCGCGGTTTTTCCGCTTGTCAGCTTTCAGCCAAACGTCTTGAATCCATTATCGGAAATCTCCTAAAATCGTCGTTTGCAGAGAGTGGTTTTTTTCAGTTTGATCTTTCAACGCAGGACCTGTCGGAGGCGATTCATGCCGCGATTGAAGAGGTGCGCCCGCTTGCGGACAAAAGGCAGGTGGAGATTGAGTGCACTGCTCCGTCCGAATTGATGGTTTCTTTTAATCGCGATGGCATAATTCAGATTCTGGAAAATCTCCTTATCAATGCAATAAAATACGGAGAAGGGGGCGCGCCGGTGCAAGTCAAAGTTGGACTTTGCGAAGCCTCTGACGGGTTTAATGCTAAGCTGCAAGTCCCGCATGTCGAAGTGTCAGTCGAAAACAAAGGTCAGGGTCTTGGAACAGACGATCATTCTAAGCTGTTTGAACGCTTTTTCCGAGGCGATAACTCTGCGGGAAAATCTGGGCTCGGGTTGGGGCTTTACGTTGTAAAAAGAATTGTTGAGGCTCATCACGGAGAGGTGCGCGCCGAATTTGCCCAGGGTCGAACCTGTATCCGGTTCTGGGTTCCCAGGAGTTACGAGACTCAGTTGGAAAGGAGGGGCGCGTGAAAGCAGGATTTGTTCCCATTTTTGTTACCCTTCTCGGGACAATTCTGGCGGGCTGTGCTGAAACTCAACACGTGGTTAGGCTCTCACCGATGTCTTTGCCCGAATTTGATCGGGAATTGAGTCGGATTGGGGAACCCGAGGTTACGGTTTCAACCGTTTTTTTGAAAGAATTGATTCGAAAACAAAAAAAACAAAACGCTCAGTATCGAGATCTCTTGTCAAAACTAAAGGCCATAAAGAGTATTGATCAGGAAGCCGGGAGCGCTCTTCGATGAGTTTAGAAAATCAAGCTCCCTCACTTCTGATAATTGACGACGATGAGCAACTCTCGGAAATTCTCTCCCTGACATTCGAGGCAGATGGATTTATAGTCCATTGCTGTGATGGCGAGGCGGCAGCGTTACGTTTCCTGCGGGAGACGGATCCGGCCCTTATTCTGCTGGATTTACGCTTAGGAGAAGTGTCGGGCCTCTCGGTTCTCCCAAAGCTTCGCGAAATAAGTCCCAAGGTACCTATTTTTATGATCACGGCTCATGGGGATGTCGACTCGGCAGTGGAAGCTTTTCGCTTAGGCGTGACCGGATACATTCGCAAACCCTTTCAAGAGGGTGAGTTGAAAGCTCAAGTGTCGCAAGCCATTGAAGACTATCAGCTTAAACAAGAGGTCAGTCTTTTCCGTAAGGCCCCGTCTTCGTCCGAGGTGCGCAACTTTATTCGTTCGCGAGATCCGGCGATGGATCCTCTTATTCGGCGAACAGGGATGGCGGCCCAGGTTCCTAGTAGCGTGGTCATTCAGGGTGAAAGCGGAACTGGAAAGGAGCTGGTTGCTCGCTCTTTGCATTTTTGTGGTCCTCGGAAAAACGCTCCTTTTGTGGCTTTCAACTGCGCTGCTTTGCCTGAGTCTCTTCTTGAGTCTGAGCTCTTTGGTCATATCCGAGGAGCGTTCACGGATGCCCGAGAGAGCAAGCCGGGGCTTTTTGTCCAGGCCCAAAAAGGATCGCTGTTCTTGGATGAAATCGGGGACGCGCCGCTTTCGATTCAGGCGAAGCTTCTGCGTGTTCTTCAAGAGCGCGAAGTTCTTCCTGTGGGCTCAAGTACGCCAGTTAAGATCGATGTTCGCGTCATTGCGGCCTCACATCGGTCACTGAAAGAAGAAGTAGCACGAGGGACCTTTCGTCAGGACTTATTCTATCGTCTCCATGTTATTCCTCTGGAAATTCCACCACTGAGGGATAGGCCTAAAGACATTCTGTTTCTGGCTTCGTTGTTTGCGTTGGAACTGGCAACAAAAATTGGAACATCGTTCGATGGGTTCTCTCCGGCAGCCTCCCAAGCCTTGCTTGCGCACGCTTGGCCTGGTAACGTTCGCGAGTTACAAAATCGCATAGAGTACGCGCTCGCTCTCTCTAAAGGGGGCGCTTTGGCGGCAATTGATCTTTTTCCTGAAAATCTAATCACGCAGAGTTCGGAGCCCGAAAGAGTTGCTCCAGAAGATCATTTGCTTCCCTTGGCCTTTTCAGAAGCAAAATCGCAGTTCGAACAAAACTATCTTAAACAGCTCCTGGCGGCTGCGTCCGGAAACGTTGCGCAAGCTGCGCGATTGGCCTCCAAATCGCGAACAGAGGTTTACAGTTTGCTCAAGAAGCACGGGCTCGATCCGAAATCTGCTATGCGTTCTCGTCCCATCCAGAAGACATAGGCTAGGTTTTGAGACCCTTCTCTTATTTCTCGCAAGGAAAAGCCGTGTCTTCTTGTTGCTGCTAAAGCGAGCCTGGTTGAAACTGAGCTCGCGGTAAAGAGCGGCTGGGCTGGAGAACTCCAGTCCGCGAAATTCCATCCTATACGGATTTCAGTGCCCGAGGTTCCCACTTTGGGCGGGGTGATTTCGAGCATGATTTGGCTGTTTTTGACTGAAGCCCCCATCTTTTCGTCGAAAAAGGTGAGAACGAGACCGAGGACGGCAATGCGAAGGAACTCCTCGTCTAAGAAGGCCCAAACAGGCGCCCCTCCAGAGGGGCGGGTAATTGGAATCCCCATCTCACGTGCTTGCATCTCGATCTGCGCGCTCCAGTGCTCGAGATCCGTAATGTGGTCCGCTTTTGTTTCATCCCGGGATAGAATTTTGCGCAAGCATTCAAGTCTCAGTCGGGCGACTTGTGGTTTGAATTCCAAGAAATCCTCTTCACACTTCTCGAGCCATTGAGTGATTTGTCCTCTTTCGGTGGGGGTGGGTATTGGCATCGTGGTAAGTCCAGCAAGATCTGGACCCATGCATCTTCCGGGTGCTCGTGTGGGAGAATCAGTACACATGGGAGGCGATGTACTTGTATTCCGGATCAGGGTGTACTTAATTCCTTACACCTTTGTGCATTCTTCTTCTTCGAAATGAAATGGAAGTCATCTCGCGGATGGCACGTGAGTTGCTTTACATCCGGGATATGAAAACACGGAATGGAAGCCGAAAAGTTTTCTGGGTCTCTCTCTTGGTCTCTGGAACCGTCTCCGCAGTCCTCGTTTGCGGAATATGGTTTTCCCGTTTTGATCCGCTTCCCCTCCCCCGCGAATCGAATGTTGTGA
>JBBCAV010000407.1:0-1378 GCA_051382305.1 Bdellovibrionota bacterium FG-2 | reverse complement strand
GGATAAAGGTACTCAGAAAAATCATCGAGAAAGACGGAATAAAACGGCTGCTCTTTTTGACCTGAACGGTGGCGGTTGGCCACTGCGCCCCGGAGTGATTGCAAAACAAGTTTTCCAGTCGTTTTTCCTAAAAACGGTGAGAGCAGCACCGGAAGCTGAAAATAGACAATAAGATTGTTCTTTAGCGTGTCCTCGATTGTGATGGATGGCTTTTCAGCATTAAGAAGTGGCGCGGTTCTTCCAAAAGAAAAATGCCCGATCTGCGAAGTGAGTCCCGTTGTCCTCTGATCACGCTCTGCACCCGAGAGATGCCGAAAGTACGACACCCAATGACTCAAAAGGGGATCGTCGATCTTTGAAACCCATTCCTCTAAAATCTGCGGACTTGAAATCGCTTGATGAAGTTTAAGAAAGGTTGGGGTGACTTTAGCCTTCTCGAAAATTCTCAAGACCTGCGAAAGCACTTCATATTGAATGCTTCGATAAAAGGGATTCTCAAAATCAAACGCGTTAAAGATGCGCTCGGTAACCTCCTCGGCGCTTCCGCCGATCAATGGATTGAACGATTGCGACTCCTCGATATTACTCAAGGAGAAAAGCCTGAAGTCCTTTTCACGCCCGGCCTTGACCGTGTAGGCCCAGAGTTTATCGAGAAGAGTCCGATCTGCTTTACCGTCGATTAGTATGAGCCCTCGCCCTTGCTCGATGTCTTGAATCGCCCAAGGAAGTATTACGCTCTCAGTTTTTCCGGCGTTCGTCGTACCGATCACCTCGGTATGCATCGTGCGCTGGCTAGGCTTAACGTGGACTTCAACTCCATCGGAGGTCAAACCCGAGAACACTGAATTTGGTGCAGGTCCCAAAATAGCTTTTTCACGATTCCGCTCTTCACAACGCTTTTCCCAATATCGTTTACTCCAGAGCGCAACACCGGAGACAAGTGTTGCGAGGACTGCTGCAAATGATAATCGTCCCCAAAATGACGAAAGAATACGTCCCGTGATGACGCAAGCTTTCATGTAAATGATATACAGCGCAAAAAATCCAGAGCCCCATAAGAGGGATTCATCAGAAATCCATTCCTTGTTTTGTTCTTTAGATTTTCCCATCAGTGAACACTCCCCTGATCTTTGAATGTGAAGGGTTGACTCAAGACAGCCAAGGCTTCAGCCCCAGGTGGTAGCTCGATCCATTTTTTCTCTTTTTTCATACCGTCAGCCCATGCCTGTCCTCGGTCCTGCGCCGTTTGGCCGAAGGCATTGAGCATCCCATTTTGACTTCCGCCTGCGGAATCTCCGTTTGAGTTTCGAGTCATCGACCCTTGGGCGTATGCAGCGATGAATCGGGTTACGGTTTGACCGATGGTATTCTTTAGGGG
>JBBCAV010000406.1:0-1897 GCA_051382305.1 Bdellovibrionota bacterium FG-2 | reverse complement strand
CGAGCATGGCAGCACCATCAAGGCTGACGGTGCAGGAGTCTACACGAAAACCGCCGATGCCGGTTATACAGTTGAACAAGTTGTTGCTCAGAAAAATCCCGACCTGGCGCATGAGCATCTCAGGTGGGTGAATACCTTAACCTCAAATTTGAAACGCTTTCTTTTGTCGACCTACCATGGCGTTTATCCTAAATACCGCAGGGCATACCTGGCCGAGTTCGCCTACCGGTTTAACCGACGCACTTGGCCCTACGAATCCTTCGATCGCTTGCTCTATGCCTGCGTAAAATCAAAGGTTATTACGTTACCGGAGCTAAGGTCCTAATCATCAGATATCCCGGCTTTCGAGCTACTCGCGCGACACAATCGCCTTGAGAATATGCGCCGCCATTTCAGGATTTTCCTTCAAGCGACGAATCGAGTACCCATACCAATCGTCGCCGTAAGGCACATAGACACGGACCTTGTGGCCTTCTTTTACAAGTTCGTCGCGTTTTGAGTCGCGCACACCCAAAAGCATTTGGAATTCGTAACGATCTTTTGCGACGCCCTTTTTCGAAATCAAGGCTCGCGCGAAATCAATCAGTACATCATCATGAGTTGCGATTGCGGCGTGGAATTCGTTGTCGAAAATATAGGTCAAAAGTTTTTTGTAGTTATCTTGAATTTCTTCGCGGCCCTTAAAAGCGATTGCGGCGTCTTCTCGATAGATCCCTTTGCACAGCCGAACTGCGGGTTTTAGCGCGAGCAAAGATTTCAAATCCTCTTCACTTCTTCGCATATAAGCCTGTAAAACGATCCCCGTATTCTCAAAACCTTCAGCACGCAATTTTCGATACTGATTCAGCGTGCGCGAGGTATAGGGCGAGTTTTCCATATCGATTCGTACAAATCGATCCACCGTTTTTGCTTTTTCAACGAGCTTCTTCAAATTTGTGTAACAAAAATCATCGTCAATATCCAAACCTTGGGACGTGAGCTTCGTCGAAATTCCTGAGCGCAACTGCCGCTTGTGAAGCGCGTCCAAATTATTAAGCGCCGCTTGAGTGGCCTCTTCTGCGCGCCTGCGATCGCTTACAAATTCCCCGAGAAGATCCATCGTCGCCCAGATGTTTTTAGAATTAAGATCCTCAACCACTTTCAACCCATCTTCAAGTGTTTCTCCCGCGACATATTTTTTCGCAAATGCGTGAACGAGATCCTTGGGAACAAATGGCAGCGCTTTCGAGAGCAGTTGTTTGAACATGAGTCTGTTTTAGCGGATCAGAGGCGGAGTGGCAACCCACTAGACGGGTGGAAAAGGAGTGGGTTAAACCATTAACGCACACCGTCTCCGGTCGCTTACCATTCACTTATGACAATACCCATTACAAAGATTCTCGTTGCGCAAGTCTCGCACCGTAGATCGTTTGCCTGCATTGTGGCACATCCCAGTAGATCCACCACAGGTGTTCTTCGTGGCGTTGAGTCCAATAATCGAAGTCACATTTGGCCAGCGCTGCCCTTGAACATCTGCAAATAGCGGATTCCGACGAATGTAAAGCACATGGCCCGTGATTACACCCTTGTGAGAAATCACATTCTTGTTGGCCATCGTCGGACCCCAGCCATACATGGTGGGCATTACCGGGGCAGCCGGAGTACTAAAGGATGGGACGCTGTACGAAGGGTGGGGATAAGCCCAGTGGCAAGAGTAGCAAAAGGAACTCTTTGCGAGACTTGCTTTGGTTTGCTTCGATCCGGGTCGGCCCTCGCCATGCAAAGTGGTGTGGTACAAGTAACACTTGTTGTTGCTCGAATTCAGATTGCTATTCGACGGGGCAAAAGTATCCGTAAAAGAAACCGCTTTCCCATGGCAGTTCTCACAAGGATTATTATCCGATGAATAGTTCGCAGA
>JBBCAV010000405.1:0-35640 GCA_051382305.1 Bdellovibrionota bacterium FG-2 | reverse complement strand
CGATGACGCTGCCTAAACTAAAACGCGTGCCCCAGCGTTAAATAGTATGCATAGCCTCCTTCGGAGAAGGCGAGGTCCGCAGTGCCGAGAAAATCATCCGTAAAGTAGCTGCCGATCAAAGAAACGCCCACGCTTTTGTGGAAAGGGTTGGTGCGAATTTCACTAAAATTAGCTCCGATTTTTCCCGTATCGACGAATACGCCCGAGCCCAGTTTGAAGGGCATATCAAAAATCCGCAGGCGAATTAAGACCGAGCACAGCTCTGCGCGTGCGACCAGAGAGTGATTTGAAATATAGCGTCCGAGAGAAAGCCCTCGAAGAGTTCCGAAGCTCCCCAGTCGCGCTTTGTCTTGTAGAGGAGTTTCGTCGCTGCTTTGAGTGTAGTGGAGCTGGGCCGCAAGCCACAGCCATCGAGAAGCAACGAAGGGGTGATAGGCACGGGCATCAAAGTCTGATCGTTCCCAGTTCGCGGTGTTTCGCGTGAGCCCCGGAGAAGTGAGTAGTGAGCCCGCGAGTCGGTAGCCTCGTGAGGGGATAAATTCAGAATCGCGTTTATCAATGATCGCAGAAAGCCCTAATTTGGCATAGGAATGATGCGATTCTAGGTTTCCAAAGTCAGTGGAAAACTGGCTTAGTTCGTGGGTGGGCTTTTGAGTTTCCGACGAAGCACTCAGGCTGAGCTCAAGATCAACAAAATCTAATACGTTTTTTCGGACGGCCTGGGTGAAGTCATATTTGCCAAAAAAGTACTGGTACGCGCCTGTGTCTGTGCGTGCGCGATCGTAGTTTGATTGATTGCCTAAGCCAAAATAGGGTTGGTGATCGTTCTGAAACGATATGGCTTGGGTAAAGAACCGCAAATTGTAGCGTGAAACGTTTGTCACTTCATAGGAGCCAAAAGCGATATTGGCACCTTGTTGGGCGTGGGTGAGTTGAAGGGTCCAAAGATTTTCAAATGCGGGCTTGTTGATGGGGGCGGGGGCCGTATTGTCGTGCGCGCCGGCCTGCCCTTTTTCGCCATAATCAAATCTTCGGGCAAACCCCCCGATGGTGAGCCCTAAGTCGCTTGAGTAATTCATGACGGGGAATCCACCCCAATGCACGCCTTGGCGGTCGCGTGCTTGTGTGGTTTCGTCGGCGTGAGCCCCTGTCGCTAGGCCAGAAATAATTGCGAAACAAAGAGTGAAAATGAAGAATCTCGTCATTGGTTTTGCTCTTATTTGTGATTCACGACACGCCCAGCTGATTTTCAAAAAAGTTTGTCGCTCCATAACTGTTTCAAAAAGTATTCAATGGACATGCACTGAATACCATTTTTTTTGTGAGGCACGGGATCGTGCGAAACAATGATCGACTGTTCGAAGATCCCTTCGTCACTGAGCGTCCGTAGGCCCTTGAGGTGCTTGACATCAATCTTCTTGGTCGCCTTGACCTCAATCGCCGTGTGCCGCCCGATCACAAAATCCACCTCGTCCTGCTGATGAGATCGCCAAAATCTCAAAGCATCCTTTTTGCGACGATAAGACAGGTAGGCGCGCAGTTCCATTCCAATAAACTGCTCTAAGCGATTACCGTAGAGATCACTGGCGCGATCTAGGGATTCGACTTCTGCTAAAAAATTGGTAACACCGGGGTCGAATAGAAAAATCTTCAAAGTCGAAACGGCTTTGCGCTTCTTGGTTTCAGAAAACGGCTCCAATTCGAATGCCAAAAGTGTGTCAATTAGGATTGAGTAATACTCCTTGATGGTCGGTGCTGAAACTCCGACTTCCTTCGAAAAACTCTCATAATTAAGGAGCTGTCCGCTACTGAGTGCCGCAAGGCGTAGAAAACTGGGAAAATGGGGGAGTTTTCTTACGAGACCTTCTTGTTGAATTTCTTCTTTCAAATAGGTTCCAACGTAGGCATCAAGTTCTTCGGCGGGATCACCCGAGGTAACAACGCGGGGTAAGCCGCCCCAACGCAAGTAGCGTGTCAGATCGAATTCCCCAGTTAACTCTTCAGACGTCAAGGGGAAGAGCTCAGCCTTCCACGCGCGACCTGCTAGCGAATTGGCTCCATCCTTTTTCAGTTTTCTGGCGCTACTACCACCGAGAAGGAAACGAAACCGTCTTTCTTCAATGAGGCGGTGAACTTCATCAATGATGATGTACTTTCGTTTAGGGTCCGCGCGAAGCTCCAAATCAATCATGCCCTCAAACAACCCATGATCTGTCATCAACTTTTGCAGAAGCGAGCTTTTCAGGAGATCGAAGATCAGGGCTTTACTGCCAAGGTCAGTCTTGATCAGAGAGGTTTTCCCGGTTGAGCGCGGTCCAAATAAGAAGAAGGAGCTCTTTTTCAGCAGAGAGAGGGGGGCGAGGATGCGCTTGAAAGAATGGGAGCCCATAGCGCTGATATTAGCATAAAGTACTACTTTGGATAGATGCTCATGGAGCGCGCCCTGTCGCGACCTGTATCGATACAGGTGATTCGAATATCTGCCTGTTATTTTGAGCTTTTTTTAGTTACACGCCCGGCGGCCCCGTTGAGTTATTTGGAGAATACTTATCCATCGTCAACGTTGAATGCGATTGTGAAGTGCGAGCTTTGCAGGATGCGAGAGCCTCGCCGCGCGTGGGTTTTTGAGAGTCAAATCTTCTCGCTCCCTCGCGCAACTAAATCACAGGCTTAGCGTATTGTATTTTATGTGCGCCAGGGCGGAGCATTGTTTCCTCTTAGTATTTTCACCATTGGTGTCGCAATGTTGCGAAATATTAAGAGCATTTTCCGCAAGGGTTGCGCTGAAGGCTTTTTGGTATACACTAGGCAGATCAATAAGTTGTCAACCCCCGGAGTGGGTTTTTGTTGATTTTTTGACAGAATATTAACTTGTGTTAGCATTTGGGCGAAGCAGGGAAGTGAGTTCCTAAATGCAGCAGTTAAATGAATTATCCAATCTCACATATATAATGAGTCAGCACATCCACTGGGTGGGGACTGCACTTTTTGTAGGCTTTGGAAGCTGGCAGGTCATCGCGAAGAAAAGAAATAAATCGCACGCCGCACCAGTTCCGAGCACGCAAGTTTTGGAGCCCATTGGCCTGCACCCGGAATTTGATCGCGCCCTCTGCATTAGTTGCGGGAGTTGCGCCGCCGCTTGTCCTGAGGAAAAAGTGATTCAAATGATTCAGGGGCGCCCCGAGCTTGTCCCACCCAGTAAGTGCGTGGGACACGGCGAGTGCGAGCGGATCTGCCCCGGAGGTGCGATTTCGCTTGTTTTTGGAACGAGAACGCGCGGGAAAAATATTCCGCGGATTTCGGCGAGCTACGAATCCAATGTTTCGGGTCTGTATGTCGCAGGCGAACTGGGCGGAATGGGTCTTATTCGCAATGCCATTAAACAAGGAACGCTCGCCGCGCGGCATGCCATCCAGATGCTTGATCCCTCTAAGAAGACGGATGTTGATCTTCTGATCGTGGGCGCGGGCCCTGCAGGATTTGCCGCGGCTCTTGCGGCATTAGAAAAGAAGAAGACTTATCTGTGTATCGAGCAGGGGAGTCTTGGCGGTACGGTCTACAATTACCCCAGACAGAAAATCGTTATGACTCATCCGGCGCAACTGCCCTTGATCGGAACGATGAAGTTTCGCGGCAATCATGTCTCGAAAGAAGAGCTGCTAGAGTTTTGGCAAAACGCCAAAGCGCGAACGGGTTTGAAAATTCAAGAGCAAACCCGATTTGAAAAGCTGGTAACAGAAGACGGCATGCCCCGGTACTGGGTTATGAAAAAATCGTAGGGTCGTTTGATGCCACTCGTTTCGCTCAAACGTGGTTTCGCGCGCGAGACTTCTTAACCCTTTCTGCGCATCATCCACTCGGGACGTGTGTGATGGGCACGGATGCAAGCAACTCCGTAGTGTCCTCCCAGGGCAAGGTTTGGGGGGGGCGATAATCTTTTCATTGTAGATGGCTCCGTGATTCCGGGGCCCTTGGGTGTTAATCCCCAGGTGACTATTATGGCAAACGCACTTAGGATCGCACGCGGTATCGGAAAGTCCCTCAATTAGCGAGGCATTCTACAACTTCGTCAATATTTTGGCGCATTCAAGTCATTGCGGCTCTCAGCCGAAAGGAAACTAAGGGGAGAGCACATCGCCATGTCCAATCGATTTAAGTCTGTCAGGTTTCTTGCGGCTGTTGGGGTTGTCGTCGTTGCGGGGGCTGCAATGTTTGCGGTTTATGCCGGCAATTCTGGTAATTCCGGCAATAGCGGGGGCAATAGCGTGAAGGTTGAGCGTGCTCCGGCCTCAGGCGTGTGTGCGCGGGGTTATCAAAAGACCACGATCGTGGGGAAACTATATTTTGGCCCTGGCGGGAGGACTAAGTATCTTTCTTGGCTCGTGCGCCCAGTGCCCTTCAAACCTGCTGCTTCGTTTGATTTTAGTTTGGATTACCGGGTGTTTCAGCCTCGACCTTTTAATACGATCGATGGAACTGTCGTTCCTTTTGTTGATGCGGGTGGCACTTTTTCGGCAGATGTTTGCTGGCAACCGTCTTCGCAAGTTAAGAATTTTGTGTTTGAGTTCCGCGTAAGCGGAAAAAGCCATGACGGTGTTTTAGCGCTGGCCCCTTGTCCACAAGAGCATTGGGGTGAAATCAATGCCCAGATTCTCTCCCAGTGTGGCGGGTTCGAGTTCTCGAGTCCTTGGCAGAAGTTGGCGCGCGTTTCGGGGTATTCAGTGGTGATTGATAAATCGACGGATGAGCTAGCGACGTATAAGCAATGTGGCGCGGGTGTGTTGCCGAAGTTTGCGGATGTTTGCACGCCAAAGCCCACGGCTCCCCCTGTTGCTAACGGGTTTAGTTGCGTGGATTTGCAACTTCGCTCTACTCAAACGCCTCAGGAGCAACAGCAAGGCAAAGCCCATTATATCGTAACCTCAGGCCCGCACATGGAATACTTTGATCTCGGCCCCGTAACGGGTGGTTGGGATGGCTACGAAGGCAAGGCTAATAATTTTTTGGTTTGGGAAGTTGTTCCTTGTAACAAGGTGGGGAATCCTATCAACGGTGAACAATACTGTTTTGCCACGAGCGGAGAGCCGGTCGTGAGCAGCGGGGCTTATAAGGGTTGGGTTGTCCCGGCCGGTGTCATTTGGAGAGCAGGTCGTTTTCAGACTGACGGAAACGATTTTCAGAGTTTCCATTTTGATAATTCTGGAGATCATCGATTTATTCTAGGCTATTTGCCCTACAGCGGTTCAATTGGGTGGAACGCGATGACTGGCACACTAAAGACAATCGGTGATAGCAGCTGTCACACGAACCCTTCCCAGGGCAACACGCAGTATGGGCTCCCAAAATGTATTGGAGATATGCAAGCGGATAAGAATTTCGCGCCTTCTCAAATTCAAAAAGGAAAGCACTATTTGGTGCGCTTGATGTCGGCCGTTGCAGATTCGACCTCGCCTAAGTTTATCATGACCATGGGTTGTTACCAGACGGTGTTCACCGCTCAGTGATGGGCGTGAGGTGATGGCCATAGGGGGCACAAAGACTGATTCGCCCGACGATCCCGACAAAGCTTACGCCGTTGCGCTTGGGCGTGTAGGGCGAAGGGAGGGTTCGGCGCGTGAGCTTGAGAGTTATTTGCGCCAAAGAGGGTTTTCCGAAAAAATAGTAGCTTTTACCGTTAAGCGGTTGGTCATAGCGAAGCTCGTGGATGATTCGCGCTATACTCGGATGCTCATTCGGCAAGAGGCCAATCAAGGCCGTGGCGCCGTACGAATTCGGCTTAAGCTCAAGCAAAAAGGCGTGGATCTTGCCGTCCAAGAAGTGCGTAATGCGGCAGAAGAACTCACCGGCGTCTCAGAGCTTGATATGGCCAAGAAACTTCTAGAGCGAAAATATCCTGAAGTGTGCGGCAAAGATCGCGCCGCTCTTGCGCGGGCTTACCAGTACCTGCTTCGGCGTGGCTATTCGCATGAGGTGGCCAGGAAAGCGTTGGGTGCTTTTGGTCGCGACTAATTTATCGCGAGACTAATTCACCGAACGATGCCCAGTTTTTCCTCATATTTTTTGATCCGGGCATCGCGCAGTGTAACTTCCTTCTGGTGTGCTTCAACAATTTCGCGCTCTACGGGGAAGAACCGCTCAATACCCTCAAACTTCTTCTGCGTGGCCTCCAGACCGTTTTGCGCTTGCGCTTGAAGTTCCGCGTTCTGAGTCTGCACAGCGTAATCAAGGCGCGCTTCCTGCTCAGGGGTTTACTCATCTAAATCAAGGAGCGACCCAACCATGACCGAACTTATCGACACCAACCTCAAGGACTACGCTGCAACCTATGACCGCTCCATCAAGGACCGCGAAGGCTTTTGGGCCGAAAAGGCCACACATCTTGATTGGTTCAAACCCTGGGAAAAAGTTTTGGATGACTCGCAAAAACCTTTTTACAAATGGTTCACGGGTGGAAAAATAAACATCGTCCACAATGCCGTGGATCGACATGTAAAGACTTGGAAACGCAATAAGCTTGCCTTGATTTGGGAAGGGGAGCCGGGCGACACGAAGACCTACTCGTATCATGCGCTCAACCGCGAGGTCTGCAAGTTTGCTGCGGTCCTAAAGAGCATGGGGGTAAAAAAGGGCGAGATCGTCACGATCTATATGCCCCAAATCCCGGAACTTGCGATTGCGATGCTTGCATGTGCGAAAATCGGCGCGCCGCACTCCGTGGTCTATGGTGGGTTTTCTTTTGAAGCCTTGGCCGCAAGAATTGCGGACGCCGGCAGTCGGGTCATCATCACCGCTGATGGCGGTTATCGCCGCGGTAAAGTTATTGACCTCAAAGGCATCGTCAACGAAGCCCTCAAACAAGCTCCGACGGTTGAAGTGTGTATCACGGTAAAGCGCACCGGCCACAATGTTGTCATGGAAAGTGATCGCGATTATTGGTTGCACGATTTGATGAATTTGCCGCTCACGAATTTCGCATGCGAAACCGAAGTGATGGATGCCGAAGACCCGCTTTTTGTTCTCTACACTTCAGGTACGACGGGCTCTCCCAAGGGATTGGTGCACACGCACGGCGGCTACGGCGTTTACACGGCCAGCACTATGCGAAACGTGTTTGATCTGAAGGAGCGTGATCGTTACTGGTGCACGGCGGATCCAGGCTGGATCACGGGGCATAGTTATCTCGTTTATGGCCCGCTGATTAATGGCGCAACGGTAATGATGTATGAGGGCGCGCCCAATCATCCGTATCCCAATCGCTGGTGGCAGATGATTGAAAAATACGGAATCACCATTCTCTATACTTCGCCCACCGCGATTCGGGGCCTTATGCGCTTTGGAGAGCAATGGCCGGGGCGGCATAATTTAAGTGAGCTCAGGCTTTTGGGTTCCGTAGGTGAGCCGATTAATCCTGAAGCGTGGCGCTGGTATCATCGCGTGATCGGCGGCGGGCGTTGCCCCATCATGGATACCTGGTGGCAAACAGAGACGGGCGGATTTGTGATTACGCCGCTTCCCACGACGCCACTTAAACCAGGTTCTGCGACAAAACCTTCTTTTGGCCATGAAGTAGGGATCGTCGATGATCAAGGAAAAGACTTGCCGGCCGGGCAGGAGGGCAATCTCGTTCTCAAGGCTCCTTGGCCGGGGATGGCGCACAATTCATGGCGATCCTGAACGCTATAAGCAAGTGTATTGGAGTCAGTACGCCGCGCAGGGTTGGTACAAAGCTGGCGATTCTGCTCGTTGCGACTCCGATGGGTACTACTGGATCATTGGGCGAACCGATGACGTGATCAAAGTCGCGGGGCACAGATTGGGCACGGCCGAAATTGAGAGTGCACTCGTGAGTCATCCGGACGTGGCGGAGGCGGCGGTGATTGGAATTCCTCATGAGGTTAAAGGCAACGCGATTTATGCTTTCGTGATTTTGAAGGCAAAAAAAGTGGGGTCGCCGGAACTTGCGGTAGCTTTGATTGAGCACGTCTCGACCCATTTGGGAGCGATTGCGAAGCCCGAGAAGATTGATTTCCCCGAAAGTCTTCCGAAGACGAGGAGTGGGAAAATCATGAGACGGGTTTTAAAAGCGAAGCTCATGGGGCAAGACGTGGGGGATGTTTCGACGATGGAGGAGTAAGGATTTGGTAAAGTAAATTTGCTTTTTATAACGCTTTGCGTTAAGATAGCGCCGATGTCGCACTTACGTGTCAATTGTGGAAGTTCCTGGGTCTCAAAAAAAGTCACCGACTCCGCTGCTTGGGCACCGATTATAGGGGTCTTGGCGGCGGTGAGCGTGATTATCGCCGTAGCTAGCATCACGCCCTTGGGCTATGCATCGGCAAGTGGACCTAGTTTGTCCGACGAAACGGAACTCTTAAGTTATGGTTTTGGCCTTGATCCAAACCTCTCCCATCTCGAGCGGGAATCGCTCGCCCAGGATGTTAATGTTTTGTCCCAGATGCAGCTCAACGCAGATCCTAGAACGCCTTTTCGCCTTATTTTTGCAGGGGAGGGTGTTGCTCAAATTAAGAAATATCTGAAACGCCGGTTGAATTTTATTCTCTCGCTAAAGAATGATGCCGATCTCGCGAAAATCGTCGGTACTTCGGGTGCTAGTGTCGGTAGCCAGAATCAGGCAGAACAATTAATTCCGATGGCTCAGAATACTGGTGCCATCACTTGGTTTACACAGTGGCGAACGTCTCCAGGACAAAATCAGACTTTTTCATTAGGCGGAAAGACACGAGAAGTGAATTCCTCTCGCATTGGGATTATGAAGCTGGGCCCTGGCTATTCGCAAGTAGCTGAAAAGCCCTACCCCCCTGAAGTGATCTCTATGTTTCGGCTCGGGACTTTGATTCATGAGGCGCGGCACTCCGATTGTACGGGCGGGTTTGATGAGCAGGATGTTGCCGAAATAAAAAGTGGGTATCGGTATCACCCTCGGAACAATGCTTGCGGCCATTTTCACACCAAATGCCCTCCGGGGAATGATTTTGCTGGATTGAAGGTGTGTGATGATCATCCCTGGGGCGCGTATTCCATCGCTGCTGTATATTTTTTAGCGGTGGCCGAAAGTTGTTCAAATTGCACGCAACTTCAGAAACAATGGGCCCGTGCATTTTATGTGGATTCGGCCGCGCGAGTGCAGCGGTTTCCTGATATGATGAGAGGCAAGTTGGGCCCCCCCGATATGTCGAGCTCTGGTCAAAATTCTATTCTCTCACCTGAGATAGACAAAGGTATGGAGATTTTTCAACAGTGACAAAAAAGACAGCCGCTATTGGGAGCATCATTATCATCGGAATCGCCATCGGATTTGCGCTCAAAAGCCGAAACAACCCCCCGGCTCCTCATGCGGGTGCGCCCGATGCAATTGAGCTTTCAGATCTCAAAAATGGAGCAGGGGAGGAGGCGATCAAAGTCGTTCCCGTGCCCCCTCCCAGTGGCGTGCCCTTAGGAGCTGCACTGATGCAACCCGCGCCGCTGTCTTCGTCTCAGCCCAGCGCGGATTTGACGCCACGATCGCTCCCCATTCCGAGTACGGAGCAGATGCGTGTCGAGGTCGCGGCTAATCCCCATGGGCACCCGCCTTCGCTGATGCGTTTTGCGGAAGTGCTGGCAAAAAAGATGGAAGACTCCGAGAAATCTCCTGAAAAAGCACGCGTCCTGTTTGATGAGCTTGAAGAGTGTTTAAAGAACCGAGACACGACTTCGATGATCTTGGCGCTTTGCTATTTTAATGCAGAAGAGCTTTCAGAGGATTACCCAGAGTTTGATGCCCGCGCAAAAAGAGCCGCCGAAAACCTACCCAAAGACGTAAAGCAGCTGCTCGAAACAGGGGAGTTGTTGGACGAGTGACGGGGCGAGTTAAACGATATTGACATCGATCATGTAATCGTTTAACATCTGCCTATGACGGTGAAAGTCTCTCCAAAATACCAAGTCGTTATCCCTGAAGCCGTGCGGACGGCGCTCGGCATTCGAGCAGGATCGCAAATTGAAGTTATTGCCAAGGGAAAAGTGGCCTATCTTGTGCCGCTCCAGACACTTGAAGCGATTCAGGATGAACTGGCCCATAGCTTGGACAGGAAAAACCTACGTGAAAAGAAGGATCGCTCCCTTTGAATTCGTGCCTCGTCTTGGATTCTTCCGTTTGGATCGAACTCTTTAACAAAGGGCCACTCCATAAAGAATGCACCAACGCCATAAAAAACGCGCAAAAAATTACCGTTCCAACTCTTATTCTTTTCGAAGTTTACAAAAAAATAGCGGCGTGTCGATCAGAAGATCAGGCGCTCGCAGCAATCGCACTCCTAAGCCAACATGATGTTGTAGATATGACCCGGGAAATAGCGCTGGCTGCGGCGGATATCGCACTTCAAAAAGGATTGGCCATGGCTAATAGTATTGTACTTGCTCATGCCCAATTAGCCGGAGCCCTCTTGCTTACGCTAGATAATGATTTTGCCGATATCGCAGATGTTCACATTATTCGCCAATAGATCTTGAATAGTTTTTCTGGGAAATCGGTTTCCGTTCCCCTGTCATCTTGCGTATTTTCATTCGCGATAAGATAAGTTATCGCGAATAGAGCGACCTTAACGAGCCCCCAGGCTGCCCAAATCCTAGACACTCCATCACCTCAAAGACAGCGAAACGACCCCAGAACAAGCCTGCTTCATTTAGCGGTGGTATATCCCTTGAATACTGAATGTGTATGAAGTCTTCGCGCAACTGCGAGCCTGTCGCGCTACAGGTAATATCGCCATATTTCTTAACATTTATATCTTGACCATTAGTTATGACCATGATACCATTATTATTGAAGGCAGGTATGAGTCCCTATGAAAATCGCTGCTGGAAAATTCAAAGCCAAGTGTTTGAGCATCATGGACGATATTCAGAAAAACCATGAAGAAGTGACCGTGACCAAGTATGGCAAACCCGTAGCTAAGCTCGTTCCTGTTGAAGGCGATGAACGCACGCCACCTGTTTTTGGTTTTCTAAAGGGCTCAGTATCAATTCACGGTGACATCATCGGGCCGGTCGGAGAAAAGTGGGATGTCGAAAACTGACCTAATTCTGCTGGATACTCATGTTTGGATTTGGCTCATTGATGGAAACCAAAGACTAGCGCATTCAAAAAGTCTTGCGTTCATTGAGAGAGCTTCAAAAGCAAATTCCTTGAAAGTTGCTGCAATCTCCGTTTGGGAAGTCGCCATGCTGGAGGCTAAACAACGTCTAAATTTTCCGATGTCTTGCTTGGACTGGGTGGAGCAGGCGTTGGCGGCACCCGGAATCTCATTCGCGCCGTTGCTGCCAGAAATCTCAGTTGAGAGCACGCGGCTGCCGGGGGAGTTTCACGGCGATCCGGCCGATCGGATTTTGGTCGCAACCGCAAGAAAATTGGGTGCAGTTTTGGTGACCGATGATTCGAGAATCAAAGCCTATGGACAGGCTGGGTTTGTCAGAATTCTCCCCGTCTAGCTATTGGTTGACATAATACTTCTTATCAGACCCAAGACCTAGGCCGATCGAAAGGAGAGTTCTAGTTCTAGTTCTAGTTCTAGTTCAATTCCCAATCATCCTGATCGTTTATCTTGCAGTCATTGGCTTTCTTCACGGTCAATACGGCATCATTTGAATCCATAAGAATAGCAGCCATTTGGTCTGCCTCTTCGGGATCAAAGAAACACCCAATGCTAAAACAATCTCTCAAGGGCGTGCGCGAATCATAGCCGACGGAAACGAGATAGCAGCTGGCCCCAGCACTAATGACTTGGGCTGAAGTAATCTCATAGGTGCCCCTGCCGGTTTCAACTTGCGCGGCTTGTGAAACCTGCGCCAAAGAAGCCAAACCCAATACCAGAAAACAAACTAACATCTTGAATCTCATTTGAACCCCCTATTTTTGTGACTGTGGGCGTTATAGGCGAGTCCAGGGGAGCCGTCAAGCGGCTTTTGGGGTGGTCTTCTTGAGCCACTTCACAATAGTAAAGCTAAGCACATCTCGTTTGATGGGCTTCGTGAGATAGTCATTCATCCCCGCATCAAAGCATTGCTGATCATCCCCTTTAACCGCGTTCGCAGTGAGGGCAACGACAGGGAGATTTCGAATCTCTGGGTGCGAGCTTTTGCGCATTTCCCGAGTTGCTTCATAGCCATCCATTTCAGGCATCAAGCAATCCATGAGCACTAAATCGTAGGGCAGGGTATGAAGCGCTGCGAGCGCCTCTTTGCCGTTACCTACGGCATCCGCAGCAAAGCCCAATTTGCTTAACATCGCTAGAGCCACTTTTTGATTAACGGGATTGTCTTCAACGACCAAAATGCGACCGGTAAGCTGGGGTAGGGGACTCCCCTGCTCTTCTCTATGCTCACCCAGCACAAGCTGAGGCGCGAGATCTTTCTTAACTGCGATTGTAAACCAAAAATTAGACCCCTGCCCTTCTCGGCTTAAAACTCCGATTTCTCCATTCATCATTTCCACTAAACGCTTGGAGATCGAGAGCCCAAGCCCCGTGCCCCCGTATTTGCGTGTTGTTGAAGCATCGGCCTGAGAGAAGGCTTGAAAAAGCTTCCTAACCCCTGAATGTGAAATTCCAATCCCCGAATCTCGAATTTCAAAGAAGAGCTGCGCACTCGTGTCGGTCTGTGAAAGCGCGCGAATTCGAAGCAACACACTTCCCTGCGAAGTAAACTTAATCGCGTTACCGATGAGATTGGTCAGAATCTGCCGCAAGCGGCCAGGGTCACTGACAAGAGCTGATGGTGTATCAGGGAAAAGCTCGACAAAAAGTCCGATCCCTTTTTGTTCGGCTGCAAACAGGAGCATGTTCTTCGTTTCATCAATAAGTTGAGCCAGATCAAATGGTAGGTCTTCAAGATCGAGTTTACCCGCTTCGATTTTTGAAAAATCTAAAATATCATTGAGTAATGTAAGCAGATGATCAGCAGAACTCTTAATGGTTTTTGCAGTCTTCGTTTGATCGTCATTTAGTCCAGAATCCAAAAGTAACCCCGTCAGCCCGATCACTCCATTTAATGGAGTGCGAATCTCATGGCTCATGGTAACGAGAAACTCTGACTTTAAATTCGAGGCTTCAAGGGCCCCGACTTCTCGCAACATCTGCACCGCGGACTTCCGCTCAGCTAGTATTATTTTTTCTTCATTTTCTTGGTGACGCATTTCTGCGCGCGTCCGCGCTTCATCAATGCGATTGACGAGTCTTGCGCAATACCAAAGGATAGCGACTATGATCACTATGCCCGCGACGATCAGATTTGACACACCGAATTCTACCGCCAATATTGAGAACTTGCGAGTGAAAATACGCACAAAACCCAGCAAAACAAAGGCGCCAATGCCCCAAGGCATCATCTTTCTAAAAAGGATTCCTCCTGTTTTATTGCAAGTCAGCGTATCCATCACTCCCCGTGCAGGCCGAGCGAACAAAAGGGAAAATGCTAAACTCAAGGAGACGATGGACGCGACAAGCGAAATTGGGAGGTAACTATTGCTCGCAGAATGCAAATTATCTGCATAAAGGTAGGCAATAAAGCTAGGTAAGGTGATCAGGATACTTAAGGAAGCTAAGAGTTCGGTCGCATAAATGTCAAACCTATAGATTTTTTTATCCAAACACAGACGAGAGAATCCAAGCAGCAACAAGTTAAGCGCCATGACGTCGGTCACTACAGACAGGCCGATAAGAATCGCCAGACTCGCTGATCCGGTTGCGGCCCATCGCCCAATGCGGTGGATTCTGATTCGCGAAAAAAAGACTTCATTTAATAGTGAAATCCCTAAGAAAAGCGCGCCCAATGATGCATTTGCCTTCATCGTAAACGCGACTGAAGAAAACCCTCTTTCTAACGAAAAACCGAAAGCCCATCCTGCAAGGACGGCCATGCTCAGCCCCAGAGCAACACTTAAACAAATTTGAGAAGCGAATCGCGCGCGTAAAGCCCGCTGACTCTCAGTGGCCCATTTCATCAACAATGTTTCGACAGGATTGAATGAAAACTTAAGAGCCAAAAATTTGACGGATTCGACGCAACTGTTCTTCGAGATCGCTCGTCGCTTCTTCCCAATAACGAAAAGTATTAAAATGAGGAAAGGCGAGCGGAAAAGCCGGGTCTTCCCAGCGTCTGGCAATCCATGCCGTGTAATGAATGTAGCGCAACGCTCTTAATCCCTCGATCAAGGACAAAGATCGCGAGTCAAATTCACGCATTTCGCGATAACCATCAACCAAGGCTTCGACCTCCAGAGGATACTCCCCTACTCGACCCGGCAGCAAAAGCCAAAAATCCTGAACCGCGGGGCCTCGCACAAAATCATCAAAATCCAAAAAGAAAGGACCCTGCTCGTTCCACAATAAATTGCCGCGGTGGCAATCTCCATGAATTCGAATCTCGGGGAACTTCTTAAACTGGGGAGTGAGTACCTCACAAATTTCACCGACCACCATTTTATATCTTCTTTCAAATTCAAGGGCGACCCAGCCGCCTTTCAAGAGAAACTCGAGGTTTGCCATGCCATAGGTCTCAGACGTCAAACTCAACCGGTGAACCGCCTGACGCTTGGCGCCCACGTTATGAATTCTCCCGAGTAATCGCCCAATTCTCCGAAACTGTTCAACCGACAATTCAGAGGGCGAGCGGCCACCGACCTTTGGGAAAATAACGGTGTAGATTCCATCGCCTGGCGTTTCATACAGCGTGGAGCCATCCGGAAACGGCAAAGGGGCAATAACTGGAATTTCCTCTTGCGCCAAATCCAACAAAAACTGATGTTCTTCTAGAATCTGCTCCTTACTCCAACGCGCAGGGCGATAAAACTTAATCACGCGACGGTTTTGAACAGAATTCTGAGGGACGCCCGCATCCAACGCGTCATCCTGATTCTCGAGTTCGACGTCATAGACTCGGTTTTCAAAGCTATTAAGCGCCAAACAACGCCCCGTGCAACGAAGCCCTGATGTCTCGACTGCGTCTAAGACTCGCTCTGGAGTCAGTTCAAAAAAGTAGCCTTTAGCGGTCTCACTGGGTTTCAAGGGAGGCCTCCGATAACCGACGAGCAGGAATTCCACCCCAGCGCTCGCCAGCGGGAATAATCGTTTTGGGCGGCACATAGGTAAACGCCTCAAGCGTTGCTCCCGCGCCCACATCCACTTTGCTATCCACCACGCAATGCGCTCGCAACAGCGCGCCGGGACCAATGGTAGAACCCATTCCCACTTCAGCGCCTAACATAACTGTAGCACCTGCGCCCACTGTCGAGCCCGGCCCAAGGACGCAACGCCCTCCTACGAGCGCGCCAGCAGCCACCGTCACGGCACCCACCCGCAGCGAGTCTCCCATCACAATGTGGGTGGAGATCAAGGTCTCGCTCCCGATCACTGCACCCGCACCAATGGCGAGAGGCCTGTGATCCAGCACATTCACATCCCCGCTGAGTTGCGCGCGAAAAGAAACCTTGGCACCTAAACCGTTAAGCCAAACAAAACGCAAAACATTCGAATACCGCACGAGCCACGTCAGCGGCGGCAGTCTGGCCGCGCGGTAAATAATAAGATGCAGGCCCCAAAAAATAAAGATCCGGCCGCCCAATTTGTGGCGACCTTCGGGAACACGAGGAATCAATCGATCCAGCCCGCATAGAATGAAAAGCGTTACCAAAGGATAAACCACCAGCGAGAAGGGCAAGACCGCCCACATCGAAACTCCGCGGGCTTCCGCTTCAGTGAACAGTCGAAAGCAAGAGTACAGGGCGGGTCCGTGAGAAAAAGCCGCGACGGAGAAAAAGAGCGCGTCTTGAAGAAGCAAAATGACGGGGGGAGGGCCGGAGTGGTTCTTGGTCATATAATTAGTCCCTCAATTTGTTTGGATGCTAGACTATAAAAGAATGGCTGAAATGCCGCAAGTCGATAACCCACTTTGACACCCTGCTTGCCGCTTGGTAACGTGGGCGCACGTGAAAACAGCTCTGATTCTCGAGATCTTAGGACTTTTACTAGCCGCAAGCCTCGCAGCGCTGCCCTTAAGCGCTGTAGAATTTGAAAGTCGCAGCGATGCGCTGTTCTTTGGGGACTATCGCAGGCTCCACCAAACCGGGTTTTCCACCCTTGATTCCACCTTCGATGGCTGGTGTGTCGTGGGATCCCAGCTGCGCGCTCGAGAATCTGGTTTTCAACTAGAAGTCCGTCCCGAGATTCGCGGATTGCGCAGCCCCGGCGCCTCAGTCCCCTTGGCCGACGCCGCACGCCTCACAGTCATCGCACCCTCGCGTTTCATGAATCTAGATTTTAAATTTTTTTCAAACACGAACAATTATTGGATTGGGGATTTTGAAAAACTCAACGCGTCGTACGCTGAGAAAACATTTGAAATCTACGCCGGACGAAAGCCGCTAAGCCTGGGCGTCCTCAAAGTCTTGCCCGTATGGAACAAATTCACCCGACCCCTGCCCAATGCCGCAGGACCCGCTTTAGTCTTTAGCCAAGATATTGCAGGTTTCCGAACCCAATTTAAAAATTACAATGTTCAGCTATTTGATCTCGAAGGACCGACCTCTGCCGATGCTGTGCGAGCCGGTGAATTCACCTGGTATAACCCTGAACTCGAATTTCATGCGCTCTTCTCTCAATGGTGGGAGAAAAGCGTCTCGGGCCTCGCCTTTTCCAAAGACATTTCCGGGATGACTCTGCGGGGCGAGTCGCTTTGGGTTCACGATCAGGAGTTTCAAGCAGGTCTCGGAGGTGAGCTCGCTCTGAATGAAAAATGGGCCACCCTTGTAGAGTTTCTTTATCTAAGTCACGGGGTTGCAAATTCTAAAGATTATACACTTAGCATCGATTCACGTTTTAGAAACCTGCGGGGCCGCGCTTACGGATATGCGCAGTTAACCCATAACCTCTCAGCCTTTTGGATTCTCACGGGCGGCGCACTGATCAATCTCTTTGATCGAAGCCTCTTGTTCGTCCCCAACCTCACGCACTCGCTCAGCGATAATTCCGAGGTTTATTTCACCGCCCAGCTCCCGTTGGGTACGAAGGGTGCTGAGTTAAGCGCTCACACCTTTACGTTTCCTGATGGCCGCGCAATCGGCGCGCCTCTGCAACTGGCGGCGGGATTGAAATATTACTTTTAGCGACTCAAAATTCTCCCGGAGGATTCAGTGCCAGGATCTTGGGCTTGGACTGGGAATGCACAAGTACGCCAAAAATGGCGTGTCCGGCCGGCAATTCCTGAATCTCAACTGACTTAAGTAAGCCCCTCGTAATGTCACGTGCGTAGTACCGATTCATTGCCAACAGGGCATCATGAATTTTGGGGATCGCAGCCTGAATCGCCGACGTCACTTTTTCGCAATAAAACACCAACCGATCCCCCTCCTTGTTCGGCCCAAAAATCCAGCGCCCTGAAACCGCAAAATCCGTTTTTTTCATAGCTTCAATTAACTGCGCCTCCGAAATCCCCGTGAGCCCAAGCCTCACCTCATTATTGCCTTTTTGCGTAAATTCAATCACCGCCGTGCGGTTAAAATAGCCCGTGCATTTAACAAAATCCCCAAGACGATATCGAATCAATCCCATAGCCGTCGTCAAAACGATTTCATAACTTGCGCCGATCTCCAACTCCCAGCACTGTTTTAGGTCTTCTTTTCTCGGGACTGCGGCAGGCGCATCTGCAAATGCGCCCACGACTTTGAGAAACTCAAAAATGTGAGCCCCCGGATGAATGGGCCCACCCACCGATCTTGGATTGAGCGGCACATTGACCCAGCCTTCGGTTGCTGAATAGGTCGCATCCACCGTCGGCACCCCTCCCAAGTATCGCTCCAATTTCGGCAGTTGCATGGAGCAACCGGCTGTCTTCCAACAGCAAACGAACTGAAGAGATGGCCAGACCTCACGAAAAGAAAAGGGCTTCTTTGCAAATGCCTTCTTCAAGAGCGCCAAACGAGCAGGGCCGCATTGGATGGGCGGAAAGGGCGCAGGCGGCTGGCGCGTTCCTTCAAGGTAAGGCCAGAATTCCTCGATTCTTCGCTCCAGATTCTCCGCAAAAATCTCAATGACCGATGGAGAAATTCCAATCATCGCCGACAAATCACCTGCAACCGCATACAGCCCGGCCCAATTTGAAAACGTTTCCCAATTGCGAAACACCTCAAGTGGAAACGCATAATGTTTTTGAAGTGCCTTAGGAATATGCCGATAATTGAAGTTGCTGATGAACCCCATATCAATCCCAGCGGGTGAGCGCTCCGAAGGCAGCATTCCCGCAAAATACAAGACAGGTTTCCCCAAAAATCCGGTAAACTCACGCGCAAAACTGTGCAAAAGCGGCGCCGTCGTGCGCTGGAACTGTTCCCGATAAAGGGGCGTGATGGGAAACAGTTTGCGCCGACCAGAAGTGGCGGAACTCTCCGACCAGAATAGGATCTTCTTTCCTGAAATCTTCGAAAGCTCGCCTTGAAACGACTCATCCAATGCCTCTCGGTAGTCTTCAAAGCTCGTCAGCTCAAAATCTTCAAGCTTTGAACCCGGATGACTCGCAGGGAACCTCTGCCTCCAATACGGAGCGTCCCGGATTTCATTCCAGGTCTCTTTCCAAACGCGCGTTTTGGCTTTGATCGGATCTTGAGTATCACGCACAAACGCGCGATATTTGAGCCAAGTACTGCCTAGGACTAGTATTCGTGTGAACATCAATATCTCCCTCATAGGCCTATCTGTTACGGCGAGAAAGCCCCGAAAGGGCCAGTACGGCAAACCCTAACTCAAAGAGCAACCTTGATGCCGAAGGCTCGGGCGCCCGCCATTGCCAAACGAGCATGGGAACGAGTGCCATCGGAAAATCAGTAAAAAGCATCCACTTCGAATTAAATCGCCCAATATTTTCCGGCCGATTCCAACCCAACTTTGACACGGCAGTGGTCACGTAGCAGCCAAACCAATATCCAAGCAGTGGTACGGCCCCCCACCAAAATGCGGGCTGTCCGTGAATCGCCAGTTCCAAGAACAACAAACCCAATATCGGAAGATAACCAAACCCCCGAAACTGTTTGGCGGCACCTACCGCAAATCCAACGCCCATCAAGATGAAACTCGCCCCCGAGAGCGTCGCACTTAGACCCACGTCATGATTGGCCCACCAAGCGAGATTCGGCTGAAGCCCTACTCCAAGAACTTTGGCTGCGGCAAAACCTAAAACAGTGAACAACATCGAGCGATCAAAGAACTCTACATTCATGCGAGGCATGCGAGGCATACGCGGCACACTCTCTTGAGCCGCCGCTACAGGGGCCTCCAAAGTGACAAAACGTAAAAGATGCGCCCCCAACAATACACCAGAAACTCCGAGCAAAATAAGCAGAATAAGCGTCGAACCCCACGGCAAAAGCAGATACCCCAACAAAGGCCCAACAATGAACCCTAGCGCCCCGCCACTCATGAGTCTGGAAATAGATTTGGAGAAATGCATGGGATCGGAGGTTTTGATACGAAGCAGTGAAACCGCGGACACCATTCCTTGCGCAAGAGCCGCGCCTTCAAAGATCCGCCCGATCCAGGCAAACTCTGGCAAAACCAGCATGCATATAAGCGCAACAACCTGCAAGATTAATGTGAGTGCGAGCCCGCGCGAGTGTCCAATGCGATCCCCAATGATCCCCGCAAAAGGCAGGCAAAAAACCTTAGCTAAGGCAAAGGCCGAAAACGCAAAGCCTGCATTCTCTACATTTAACGTTGGAATGAGCGGCAGCATCACCCCGTAAATGAAGTTCAATCCGACATTAAGGATGATCACCCAAGCAGACAGCGTCACAGCGGTTTCCGAAGATTTTCCTGAGTAAACACCGAATCCTTGAGGGGTTCATCAAAGACCACTTTGTCATAATGCATGGTCGTTTTGGAGTCTTTGCTACTTGGGTTTTTTAGGTTCTTCATGACCAGTGTCGTAGGAATCGTGTGAGTACCAAACGTTTTGATCTCCTGCCCCTCCATCTGCTTAAGCAACTCCCCGCCCTCTGCATAAAATTCTTGTGCTAGAGGAACCGCGTCTTTGTCTCGAACCCAAAGAATAATTTTCCCCCAAACCACCGGGGCATCAGGCTTTGGAATACATTCGATTTTTACCGCCGAAAATCCGGACCGGGGCTCTCGTGCGAGAATTTTATGGGTGTAATCCGCACTCAAACTGCTGGATTTGACGAGATCATCATTCGTAAAATCCGAGCCCATCCAGCTCTGCAGCATCATACTCGGGGGGATCTTGATTACTCTCTCGATGTTCGCCAAGTATTGCCACAAATTCAGATCAAGCCTTAAATTGCCAGAATCTCGGTCTTTTGAAGGTTTTCTGATCTTTACATAGGCCTTCTCACGCCCCACACTCATGATATTCATCACCATCGTCCGTTTTGCGTCCCCGCGCTCAACCTGCATCGTGACTTCACCCTGAAAGGTTTTCCCACGGGTTTGAACTTCGGACTTCGCCACGAGATCATCGGCGGGTGAGGCCCAAGCGGCATGCCCGAACAAAAACGTAAAAAGTATGAGTTTTATCATCTTTCAAGTCCCTCTAATAGAATCATCTCATCGCGTCATGCGGATTAAGCTTTGATGCACGAATCGCAGGATAAAGTCCCGCACAAAGAACGACAAAGATCGTGACAAACGTCGCTTTCAAGAACGCAATAAACTCAAACGCCGGATAAATCGTGAGTTCGAGCTGGAAATTATCAATCGACTTGGCTTCTCCCAAAAAGGGCCGCAAATCAAAACCGAATTTTTGATGGTAGAGAACGGCCGCCCCTCCGAGCACGATACCGAAGAGTGCAGACGCCAGCGCCATAAATAGACTTTCAGCCACGACCATCGTTCGCACTTGGCCTGGAGTCGTACCCAGCGAAATCATCGTGCCGAATTCCCGCGTTCTTTCAAAGACGCTCATGAGAAGCGAATTGACGATCCCAAAAGTGATGACCGTAAACAAGATCGTCGAAATCATCAGCAGCATGGCATCGTTAAACTTAACCATCGCCGCCATATTCGGCACCGCCTGCCTCCAGGTCGTAACCGTAAATTCGGGAGGCAAATGGGCTTTGAGAATTTCCTGCACCCGCGTGTCGCTCACTTCCGTCGGCAACTGAATCGTGATTTCATGGATGCCCGCCAAGACCCCAACTTTTTTCACACAACTCGCCGGGGCAAACGCAAAGGTTTTATTAAATTGTGGCGAGCCGCTATCATAGATTCCTTTGACTCTAAAAAGATCGTTCCCCAGACTGCCATCTGTGGCTTGCGCCAAGATCACGATCTTGTTTCCCACTTTGACATTCAAAAGGTCCGCCATCGCCTTCCCAATGTATATCTGGCGAGACTGACAATCAGGAGTCGGATCGGGATCTAAAAAAGCGCCCTCTTTTAAGCTTGTCCGAATCGTCGTGATCGCGCTCTCGGCTTCGGGCTCAATTCCTTCAAGCACAATCGGAGTCGACGCCTCCCCACTAGACACAAGGGCCGGCAAATGCATCCGGGGGCTAAAATGTGAGCCTTGAGGTAGCATCTCGGCAAATCCTGGAGGCACACCCGGAAAAGTGAAATTTATCACGCGGTCTTTGAGATACTCTTTTTTAAAGACTTGAACCTGGCCAATATAGGTCGAGGTAATTGACTTAATAATCGTTTGATTGCGCCCCGCCAACAGGCACTGCAACCACAAAATAACAGCTAACCCAAACGATATACTCGCAACCGTAAGCACAGTACGGCGCAAATGACGGATCAAGTTACGATAGGCAATCTTGGCAATCAGAAGCATTTAAATGATTTAAGCACAAATCACACCGCTCTGGAAACTGGGCAATAATAAAGATATACTGGAAGTCCAATGCCGCAAGTTCTTGAGTTCCGCAATATCGAAAAAACCTACCCCGGCGAACCCCCGGTTCAGGCCGTGGACCGGGTTTCTTTTTGCCTGGAGCGTGGTGTTTTTGCGGCATTAATGGGGCCATCGGGCAGCGGCAAAACGTCGCTGCTCAATCTCGCTTCTGGCCTGGACCGCCCCACCCGTGGTGACATTCTGATTGCGGGCCAATCGATTGTGCATCTCTCTCAAAAACAGCTTTGCCTCTTTAGGCGCAAGCACCTGGGCTTCGTTTTTCAATCCTACAATCTTTTTCCCGTGCTCACGGCCGTTGAAAATGTCGAATACACAAGCGTCATGCGCGGCGATGATCGGACACAGGCGAGAGCCCGCGCCACAGATGCCCTTAGGACTGTGGGGCTAGGCGATAAACTCGCGAGACTCCCCTCCCAACTCAGTGGGGGACAGCAGCAACGCGTCGCCGTCGCCCGTGCCCTGGCGACTCAACCCGACATCGTTTTTGCCGACGAACCCACGGCAAACCTCGATTCAAAAACCGCCTATCAGCTGATCGAACTTTTTGAGCGGCTTAATCAGGAGTTCAAGGTGACTTTTTTATTTTCGACTCATGACGGCAAATTAGTCGATCGGGTTTCGCGAAGACTTGAGATGAGAGATGGGCAGTTGAATTGAAGACTGTCTTGCAGTGCCAAGCCATTCTACGGTCTCAGTTGCGCAATAGAACGTAGCAGTTTCTCCCATTCATCGACCCGCGTTTCAACCCGTTCTTGGCGTTGCCAAAATCCAGTTAAGCCTTCCAAGACCACACGGTTATTTGCATTCTGTTCTTCGACTATGACCCCGATTCGCGCGACATCGGAAAGGACACGTTCAAGTTTCGAGTCGACTTGATTAAATCTTGAGTCAACCTGACTGAACTTAGAATCAACCTGACTGAACTTAGAGTCGATTTGATTAAAACCCGCCTTCATTTCCGAACTTAAACTTCGAATATCAGCCTTAAGCTCAGCGCGCACGAGTTGCAGCATTCCCTGAGTTGCAGGGAGGTCTTTGGCACTGGACAGAAAACTGGGTGTCGCATCAGTCTTTTTGGCAACGTTCTTTTTTGGCATATGGCTCCTGAGTATTTAGATTGTTCTGGACCATAAAGCAAGATATGGACCCAGCTTGCGCCCAAATTAACTAGAAAGGTCTATGGAATCCAGATCGTAGGATCGAATTATGGACTAATCAGGTGCCCTAACTTTTTCAACCCCACCGCCAGAGCTGCGCGGCAAACGACAGGCCCCCTCCCACACTCATCAACAAAATCAGATCTCCAGCTTTAAACCGATTTTCCTCAAGCGCCTGAGATAAAGTAAAGAGCACGGAAGCGCCCCCAAGGTTTCCAAATTCTCCGGCACTCCAGTTTAACTTTCCCCCCAGCCCCGTCTCGCGAACCACCTGATCAATGAGTTCACGATTCACTTGATGTGGAATAATCTGGGTGATTGCCTTGCGATCTCTTTCCTCCGGCAAAAGCGCCTCAATCATTGCGAGGTAATGCTTTTTCGCAATCTCTCTAAGCTCCGAAGAATCCCCGCTCAAATAATATCCGCCTGCCTCAAGCGTTTCAGCGCGAGGAGGCAAATCGCCTTGGGTGGTATACATGTCAACGTATTTTCCATGGGTTGAGTAAACGGATTTGAGAATTTCGAACTGAGCCCTACTCGCCCCCCCGCCTTCTTGGCATCCCTCAGACGCCTTCCCTAGCCAAATTGCCGCTCCGCCATCAGCTAGGCCAAACCACGTTTCGCGAACAGCCGGGTTGATAACTTTCGACAATGTCTCCGCACAACTCACCAGCACACTCTCGTAGCCCTGCGCAAACAACGCCTGCGCAAAGTGCAAACTCGCCAGCGACGTCGAACACCCAGCCTTGATCTCGTAGGCCGGGATCTGAAGATCAAAGTTTCCGAGAACCGAAGTTGCCTGGGATCCCGTATAGCGGCGGGTCGTTGTCGTTCCAAGAACAAAAGCCTCTGGCGTGCCTGCAAGCACGCTCCCGATAACAGCCCCGACGCCGAGCGCCTTCTTCACAGCCTTTAAGCACAAAGACTCAGACGTTTCTTCTACGGCCGAAAAAGGCGTCCCCGGGAAATGCGTGAGGTAGCGCTCACTAAAACCATATATTCGCGCCACTCGTTTTGCGAGTTCCTCTAGAAACGGTTTGGGCTGCGCGGCCGTATCCGGATGTTGCTCGAGCAAGGCCAAATTTGTGATGGCCGCCCCCTCAGGCCAAGCGCGCCCGAATCCTTTGATATTTAGTTTGAGACTTGGAGTCAAAACCTTCATAATTGCTCTCAATGATAGCGTTGATCTGCGGTAAAGAAAACGTCACATTTGAAGAACTTCAAAATAGGGTGCGAACGGAAACTGTACCCCATAAAGGCGTTCAGATCCTCACCGCAACGCCTACTCTTGATTTTATTGTCCAGTTTCTCGCCTGTCTCGAGACAGGTCGTCCGGCCGCCATTTTTTCTCCCCAGTGGAGCGTTGCAGAAACGCAATCCCGCGCAGCGCTCCTTCAAACGCCTTGCCATCATGAAACAGCCGTCATTTTGTTTACCTCAGGTAGCACTGGCACCCCCAAAGCTGTTCAACTCTCACGCAAAAATATTGAGGCCAACACTCGAGGCGTGATCGCGTCGTTGGATTTTATATCCGCTCGCGAGCAAACACTTTTTCTCCCCCTCTCCTACTGCTATGGTCTTTTAGGCCAACTCCTGCCTGCACTTCAATGCAAGATCCCCACACGCATCCTCACTAAAATGACTGACATCAAAGGCTGCTTTGACGGGGGGTCGGCAACAGGCATGTGGAGTGGCGTCCCTTCGCACTGGGAAATGATTTTGAAAATCACGGAGCCCACTCATTCGGGCAAGAGCGAAATCACACATATCATTTCGGCCGGCGCTCCGCTATCTTTGAGCCTGCGTGAACGCCTCCGCGAGAGATTTCCGCGGGCGACGATTTACAACAACTACGGTCAAACAGAAGCCTCACCAAGAATCCTATGTTTCTCCAGTCGCGACCCTGCGTTTTTCAAACGCGGAGTGGGTTATCCTATCGGGGATACGCAGGTGCGACTCGGCACGGATGGCGAGCTTCAAGTCCGCGGGAGCCAAATCATGCTGGGCTACCTAGGCGACCCTGAAACAACGGCTAAGAAACTAGAAGACGGCTGGCTTCATACAGGCGACCTTGCTGAAATTTCCCCTGAAACATCCAACGGGAGTCTCGTTTCAATCACGGGACGCATCGACGAACTTTTCAATGTTGGCGGCGAGCGAACCGGGCCCTCTGAGATTGAACAAGTACTAAAAAATATTCCAGATGTCACTGATGCTGCTGTACTTATCGAAGACGATCAAATGTACGGGAGTAAGATTTCGGCGTTCCTGATTGCGTCTGTCATTCTCGAAAAAAACAAAGTTCTCGCCCAAATTTCGGACAATCTTTCCCCCAACAAGATACCCCGAGAAATCTACCTCATCCAGGCCCTGCCTCGAAATGCGAGCGGAAAACTTATGCGAACCGAACTGAAAAAATTAAAGACACCCGCCCGTCGATTGAGGTAACCTCAGGGCATGATTCCAAGAATTCGCGATGCCATCAAACGCGCAGGTCTCGAAGAACTCCCCGACGACCCTTCTCAAAATTTAGTGGACTTTGGTTTTGACAGCCTCATGGCGGTCATGACCGTCTCCGAACTTGAGAAGGAATTCAAAATAAAAATCCGCGCTGCAAGCATCGAAGATCAAACCTTTGAAAGCCTAAATACCTTACAAGCGTTTCTTCAAAAACTGGGGGCAATATGAAAATTCTGATCACCGGAGGTTCCTCAGATATCAGCCTGGCGTTCACCAAACGCCGCCTCAAAATGGGCGACCAAGTGATCCTTACTTCTTCAACCGAAAAGAGCCTGCGAGAAACCCTGGAAAGATATCAAGCCCAAGGTCTTGCAGTCACGGGATTAGTCTTTGATCTGAACAATCCCAAAGCCAGCCATGCCGATTTTGCGGAACTCCTAAAACAAGGCCTCGATGCGGTCGTGCTGAATGCTGCTTCGCGCGTGGTCAAATTGCGCCGGTTTCATGAGATCTCTGAAGCAAATTTTGACGAATACATCTCGGAAAATGTTTTTGGCAACACCTGGCTCATCAGGCAAGTCTTACCCTCCATGATGGAAAAAAAGTGGGGACGACTCGTCTTTGTTTCAAGCGTTGCTTGCGTTACGGGCATGAGTAAATACGGCGCCTACTGTCTATCCAAAGCAGCACTCGAAGCCCTGTTTCTGAATCTCGCCGTGGACTATGGGGAGTTTGGGATCTTCTCCAACATTGTGCGCCCGGGAATCATCAAAACTGCCCGAACGCGAAGATTTTGGAAAAACGAAGAATACGTCACGCGCGCCAGCAGCATCATACCGGCGAACATGCTGGGAGAGCCAGACCAAGTGGCCGAAGCTTTCGATCCCCTGCTCTCGGTTACGAGTTACATGAATGGATCCGTAGTCACCGTCAGCGGCGGACTGCCCCTGTTTCGCGCGCATGGGGCCAGCGAACCTTGAGTCTACACCAACCGAGCACCCCCATTTTCATCAAGGGCCCTGCGGCTTTTCTGCCGGAAGAAACCCTCGATAATGACGCTCTCATTGCTTGGATGAGTGAGGGAGCCGAGCGACCGCTCAAAATCAGGGGATCCTGGATTGAACACCGTAGTGGAATTCAGAAACGTCACTGGGCCAGCGATGAGCAAGCGTGCTCGGATCTTGCCTTTGCGGCGGCCACAAGCCTATTTGAAAAATATCCCGAGGAGCGGACCAAGATTCGGCAACTCGTATTAGCCACTATTTCTGGGGATTATCCGACGCCGCCCACCGCGCCTTTGGTTCAGCACCGATTGGGGTTAGAGAACGTAGGCGCCTTTGATTTAGGCGCGGCCTGTGCGGGCTTTGTTTCAGGCCTCCATACAACCACGGCGATGTGTGCTGCCACGGGTGAATCTCAACTGTTGATTGCCGCTGACATTCGCTCTAAATTCTTGCGTCGTGAAGACCTCGCAACAACGGCCCTCTTTGGCGATGGCGCGGCAGCATGTGTGGTTACGGCGGATCCAGCGAGCGCAACATTTCGCTATATTGCCTCCCAACTTTTCAGTGACGGGAGCGTGGCCGATATCATCTCCATTCCCGCCGGGGGCACGCGGCTCCCCTATTCGCGCAACCCGAATCCAGAAGATAATTTCTTAATAATGAAAAAAGGCGCCGTGCTTTTCTTAAAAGCCGTCGAAGGGATGGCCGAGAGCGCATCGCGCTTTCTTGCGACGATGGGCCTCAAAATCAGTGATATCAATTGGCTCGTTCCGCATCAGGCGAACTTGCATCTGATTCGTGAGGTGGGATTGAGATTGGCGATTTCACCCGACAAAGTGATAGAAACCGTACAAGTTACGGGGAACACTTCGGGGGCGAGTGTCGGGATCGCGCTCCACTCTTTGTTGCAGCGGCCAGCACTTCAGGCCTCTCAACGTGTTTTGTTAGTTGCCGCCGGAGGAGGGGGACTTGCGGCCTGCGCACTACTGGAGACTCCAAGCCTCTAACAAAAATCTCGACTTGCCCATCCAACTCACTTTGGTCAATGAGGGCATCTATGATTCCTTCAGCAAGGAGATCCTTCAAGTCCGGTGTCTGTTCGCTTAGAGCCTTATCCCACTGCTCTTGTAACCGTGGCGATCCCGAAAGCAACTGATCCACAATGCTCTCATGCATGATGCCAATCTGAGCGCCCGTGAGCGCAATTACACGATTGGAACCAAAACATTTTGGAAAACCCAATACATTAGAGCCTCCAAAACCGCGGCCGACCATGACCCCCATCAGGCCATGAGGATAATCAATCATACGGGAAGTCACATCGACGATCTTCTGCAGAATGTTACCGTCCATCTGCTCCACGCGCGGATCAATTCCAGGTGCATCCAAGAATGAGAGCACGGGCAAACGCAACGACTTGAAAAAATCCAAAGCATCAGAATACTTTTGCAGCGTCGCACAGGTGACCATATTGTTAACATTGCCGGGAGGATTGATCAGCACGCCAAGTCTTCGATTCTTCCTCTTTACGATAAAAGCCCGCACCACGGCGGAGCGCTGGCCAAATACTTCAAGAGGGACTTCGCCGACCTGGCTCAGGATTGAAACAAGTCTTGGATCACTTTTCTGGATCGCCGCCGACACCACTACGGATTCCGGAAAATCCAGGCCCGCCTCAGTTTGAGGCGCGAGCACGAGCTGGCGAATCCGCTTAAACGCCACTGTTTTATCTGCCAAAAGCTCGTGCACCAATGTCGTCTGTTCGAAGTTGCGTTCAACACTTGCGAGCTCTTCAAAAACGACCTTTGCACCGAAGAACAGCCGCATGACTTCGGGGCCAGCAAGATTGAGTAAGCCTCCACCACGGATTCCTATGCGGTATTTTCCAAGCGCAAACAGGATCGCGCCAAGACCCAGGCAGCGCCCGATTGTGACGGTGATCAGCAAGTTGTTTTTCGAAAACTTTTTAAGTGCGGGGACAAGACTGAAGGCATTTTGCGCGGCAGTGCGCCCCTCCATGATGCGAAGGCCAAGCGAATTAAGAGCGAAAACTAGCGCGCACCCTTGAGCGTCCATCACCCTGACAAACTCAGTAGCCCGAAGCGCGCAGGCTTTTCCAAAACTTCCGCCATTGACCCGAAAATCATTATAGATGATTCCGACCCACCGACCCCCAATCAGTCCTCGCAAAGTGATAACGCCATCACAGCCCATGCGCGAAAATTCCTGCGCATTTTTTCCGGAGTCGTCTTGGGTGAAATTCTCCACCTCAATATCGCCGTACAGATCCTGCAGCGGCGCGAGAAAACGATGATCACTGAGACGGATTTTCTGCCATGAAACATTCATATCGCTCCGCACCATACCATACCGAACATTAATGGTCAAGTATTTTAGATCTCAAATACTGAACTATTTCACTCAACTATTGACGCGCTCCGACCGATAGGATTATCATGAAACCGCTCGCTTTATGGATCCCCTGCCTTTGTCTGGTGCTCACCGGGCTTTCACTCGCCGCGGATTCGGTCTATCGCTCACCCGAGGAGCTTAAACAAATGGACGCGGAGGACCTAGGCTACTTTGCGCTCGATTTGAGGGACATCCACATCCCCGCACTTAGAAAGGTCCATACCGATCTCGCCTCCCAACTCAAGGATTTTGAAGCGGCCAAAGGATGCAAGAACGAGGCAAAAAAGTTTACCTGTGCGGCCGCCTATGAAGCCTGGAACAAAGATCCAAAGGCAGCGATTACCTTCCCTACCCGTCTGGAGCGCCATGCCTACAAGGCCTATAAAGATTTTCGCGACAAACTAAAGAAAGCTGAAGACCAAGTTCACAAACTTCAACTCGTTCTCTTGGAAACCGGGGTTCAACTCGCCATCAAAACCACCCCGCAAATTTACGTCGCGAAAAAACCCGCGCCCCCACTTGAGCGACAACCTGCTTCGCCCCCTAAAAAGTAGCCTAAAAAGTATAAGGATCCGTCTGGCCATGCGACATGACCTTGCGCGGAGGCTTACGAAGCGCGAAGGCAAAGAGATTGCCCGCGCCCGACAAGAAGTACACCCGCCCCGCTTGCGCATCGTAAAAGGGGTATCCCGAAAATCCGCTATTATACCCTGAATTATAGCGATAAAGGCCCTTGCCTGTCGTTTTGTCGATCACATAAAGATACTGAAAACTCGAACCCACGATAATGTATTTGTCGGTGACCGCTAGACGAGTTGGAGTTCCGTGATCAAGCTCAAACTTCCACAAGACTTTTGCATTGTCCTTTTGAAGCGCATAAACGTTTCCGTCACTTGAAGGCAGAAAAATCCGACTACCTTCCAAGACCACATTCTTGCTCCCCCCAGAATCATAGCGCCACAGAACCTCGCCCCCTTGGCGTTTGAGCGCATAAAGGGCACCATCATAACTAGGAACATACAACGTCCCACTCTCAAGCACCGGAGACGCATCCACATCCGTGAATTTTAACCCGTGATGAAGTTTTCGCTCCCACTTAAGTTTTCCATCATTGGTGGAGAGCGCAACTAAGAAGCCATCGCTCAAACCTGCAAGCACTTCTCCAGCATCCACCAGGGGCGCTGAAGCGCCGTGAATCGTGGCGGCGGGCGATGAGCGCCTGCGATAGTGCCATAACCATTTGCCAGTGCCTGCATCAAAAGCAAAAACAGTATCATCCGAGGTGGTGACAAAAACCCGCCCCCCATCCAAGGTGGGGCGCGAAATCACGGGATTGCGCAGCTCATATCTCCAGCTGACCCGACCGTTTTCGGAGTTGACGCAATAAAGAAACCCGTCGCCACCCCCAAAATAGACCAGCCCCTTTTCAACGGAAAGTTCACTCACCACACCGCCCGGAATCGGCAGAACCCAACGCTGCTGATTCAAGGTGGGATAGAGCGCAATAACGCCAACGCTTCGGTTCCCGAAAATGAGCGTGTTTTCGACCATGACCGGATTGGAATACTCAGTTCCATGATCGCCGGCCTCAAAAGCACCATGCGTCGAAAGGGTCCATTTGCGGACAAGAAGCTTGGAGTCAGCCGTCAGATCGCTGTGAATGTTTCTGCCCGTGCAGCTCACACTCCCTAACCCCAAAACAAGCACTCCTAAGACGAAAATAATAAGAAGACGTAATTGCGTGCAAACACCCATGCTATTCAATCTGTGACTTATAGGTTTCTGCAGATTTTGCATGCTCTTTGCTGGGGAGTTCTTTGATGATGCGATCATATACACCTTTCGCTTTTACGAATTCTTTTGCGCCCTCGTAGCAGCGAGCCATAGCCAAGAGCAAATCACCTTTGAGGGTCTCTTCTCCGAGATTGAGGGCCTTTTCGTAGGCCTGCACAGCATCAGAGAACTTCTCCCCATTTTCTAGCGCATTGCCTTGCGAAGAATAAGCCAACGCTCGCTCAAAAATGCTGGGGGCGCCCAGCGCCGCTTTTTCAAACCAAGAAACGGCTTTTAAAGGCTCGCCATGATTGAAATAAAGATTGCCCAGTTCAAGGTCTGCTTCAAACCCTGCACGGGTGCCCTTGAATTTTGTGGAAACCTCCTGAAGCTTTTTCACGCCCTCGGAGAGCTTTGCATCAACGTCAAATCGCTTAAACATCCAAGCGCCCAGATCTTTTTCGGCAGCTTTTGGTGCACCGACAGGCATGGGCGAGGACGCAGGTTGGGGCGGAGGCGTTTCAGCGTCAGCCATGCTCTTGATTCCGCCCTCAATGGATTTATGGGCGGCATAGAGCGCGTTTCTTCCCGATGCAGCAGTTTCCTCTCGGTGGTTCATGAAAAACGCAATGGCCACTCCAATAACGAGCATCGCCCCAACGCCAAGGGCTGCGCCCCGGGTGTGTTTTGCGATTCCGTCAAAAAAACCATAGAGCGCGGCCATGAAACCTTGCTTATTGCTATTGTTGCCAGACTGAACTTCACTTGTTTGCGGATTCGATCCTGTTGATAACATACTCAAAGATTTAGAGGAGTCTTCGGGGGTTGTCAAAAAGAAAGGGCACGGGTAACCTTAGATTACATGAAAGCTCTTCTTCACTTAAGTTGGCCGGGGACGTTCAAGGTCGAAACAATAAGGGCGCTAAGCGTCATTTTATTCATTAACGTGGCACTTCTACTCGTTTTTGCGTTTGCCCAAAACGCGAGTGCTCGGGAAATCCAAGGCCGCTTGGGTTTGGGATATAACAACGAGTTTGGCAATGCCCCTAACTATCGATCAAATCCCGCAGTTAGCCTGAAATACGGCCTTTCTCGCGATTTTGCCGTTGAGGGGATTGTCGGAATCTACACCGGTGCCCCCGGAAATTCTGTGGCGGCAGGCAAGGTTTTCAAGAATATTTTCCTAGAAACCAATCTTAATTTCTATTTCATGGCGGGCTTCGGCGTGCTCACGGGGAATTCAAATTCAGGAATTGAAGCCCTCGGAGGATTTGGGGCGGAGTTTTTCATCCCTGGCATCGAAAGCTTGGGCTTTGCCGTCGAAACGGGGGGAACGTTTAACAATATGAGTGGCGCCTATGCGCTGCGTACGCTGGGGGTGAGTTTTCTAGATGCGGGGATTCATTTTTATTTCTAAGCAATTTGCCACCCTCATCCTCTTGATCTTCTTAACCCCCCTCGCGCTGAACGTGTTCAGCACGCCCCTTCTCGCCCAAGACGGTGCAGCAGCCTCGGCTGCAGGAGGCAAAACACCGAAGGTCTATCAATCTGAGGAAGACGATTTTGCCACGACCCCGTTTACTGAATACGGCGAATTTAACGAACAAGCGGATGAGGATGCCGACACCAAGTTTTTGCAGTTTGGCAGATTCTTTGGCGTCAGTCTTGGACTTGGAGCCGAGGGAATAACAGGAAACCGGGGCCTTTTATGGAACGGCGGTTTCCCTCTCCTGGATTTCAAAGTCCACTATTGGTTTGATTTTAATTTTGCGATCGATATCGGATTTTTTACCGTCACTCACTTTTATGAAACCACCGAAGAACTAGGCGGCCATGTCGATGTCCCCGTTTTTCATATTGGCGCGGATCTCAAATACTATTTTGACACCAAAAATCTTTCAGCCGCGCTGAGTTTCGCCAATCCCTATGTCCTCATTGGGATCGGCAATTTCTCAAAAACGGAGAATTCATATTCTAAAGGAACCTCAGATCCGGACTCCGGCTTTGGCATGAGCGCGGGCGGCGGGCTCGAATTTGTGCTCAAAGCGCGCAAGACCTATCTTGAGATTGAAGGTAAAGTTCATCTCGTGAACTTCAAAGATACCCATACGGGGGTGTTCAATAATGACTTCAACAGACTCGATGATCTCACCGGCGTCTTTTACACCGTTTCAGCGAACCTTCTTTTTACCTGGTGAGGGTTTCTTTAATTTTTTGGCCGCAAGGCGCGCCTCGTTCACGTGAGGAGCCCTTTTGGGCTGCTTTCGGGTATTTTTCCCTTCGGCAAACAAAAGACGAATCGGACTCCCCATGAAACCAAAACGCTCCCGCATGGCATTTACTAGATGTCTTTGCATGCTAAAGTTCACGCGCTCCGGATCATTCACGTGACACATAAAGGTGGGAGGATGTCTGGAGGTCTGATGACACATGAAAAACTTGGCATCTTGTGGATTATAGATTTTGCATTCTTCTCGCAAAAACTCCGTAAACTCGCGAGTTGGAATTTTGAGATTTTTTTGTTTCAAAATCTCTTCAATCAAACCGCCCAAATCTTCAAAGCCCTTGCCTTGCTTTCCGCTTACAAAAACGATGGGAGCATATTTAAGAAAGGTGATTTTTTCACGAATGACCTCGGCCGCCACATCTCGGGGAAACTCCCGATTGCGCAATTGCGTGTCCCACTTGTTCATGGCGATAATCACGGAGCAGCCGGCCTCTTCAATAAGTCCACCGATCTTTTCATCTTGATCCGTCAAGCCTGATTCACCATCTAAAAGTAAAATCGCCAAATCAGCGTCTTCGAGCGCCTTTTTTGCACGCAAAACCGAGAGCACTTCTACGCCTTGCTCCGTTTTACTTTTCCTGCGAATTCCGGCCGTATCCACAAAAACCAATTGCTTGCCCTCTAATTCAACGATCGAATCAACAGCGTCCACAGTGGTCCCGGCAATGGAGCTGGTGATCATTCGTTCCTTGCCCAAAAGAGCGTTAAGCATCGTACTTTTACCTACGTTGGGGCGCCCGACAATCGCAATGCGCGGGAGTGCGGGAATTTCAGACGCCGTTTCTTTGTCCGCATTCTCGGCACCTTCTCCGGGAGCCAGATCTTCGCCTTCATTTTTGAGAGATTTTTTTGATTTTGGTTCCGACTCTGCAAAACCCGTGATTTCGACCAGCGTATCTTTAAGTTCTTCAACCCCACGATTATGCTCGGCCGAGATGGCAATCAACGAATCAAAACCAAACTGATGAAAATCAGAGACGGCATCTTCGTGCTGAGGGGCATCGATCTTATTGACGACCGCCACAATCGGAATCCTTTTTTGCACGCCCGATGAGTGCAGTTTACGAACCAACACTTCATCCGCCGCAGTCACGCCGGATTGACCATCAAACACAAGAACTGCGACATGTGCTTCTGAGAGGGCAATATCGACTTGGCGTTGAATCTCCTCCACAAAACGCTCGCCACCCACGCCCCCCGTATCGACAAGCGTGATGGAGAGTTCTTTGCCCTGTGACCACCATGTGGCCTGTTTTTCAATACGATCACGCGTCACGCCCGGCTCGTCATGCACCAAGGCATGTTTTCGTCCCAAGAGACGGTTGAAAAGACTGCTTTTGCCTACATTCGGACGCCCCATGACGACCACGCGCAGAGAGTTCACGCTTGCTCCTTCTTGAATTGCGGCTTAACTGGTGGCTTTGTTTGCGGCTTCTTCTTAAGCTTGTATCCAAATCGTTTCATGGCATCCGGCGAGCGTGTCCACTCTTTCAAAACTTTCACGTTAAGGCCTAAAAAGACTTTATGCCCCAGAAAAACCTCAATATCGGCTCGCGCCGATTGACCGATTTCTTTGATCTTGCTCCCTGATTTTCCCACGACCATCCCCTTTTGCGACTCGCGCTCCACATAGATCGTAGCCTCGATCCGAGGGGGTTTGGAAGATTCTTGAAATTTGTCAATTTCCACCGCACAAGAATACGGGACTTCTTCGCCCAGATGGAGAAACAACTTCTCTCGAATCATTTCACTCACAAAAAATCGAGTTGGGCGATCCGAGAGCTGCTCTTCATCGGGATAATACAGCGGGCCTTCTTCAAACAGGTTCCAGGTTGCTTCAAGAAGAAGATTCACGCCCTTGTCTTTTAAGGCCGAGATCATATAATCGCTGTGAATCTTATACCCTAACGCTTCAAGCGCTTGCGAGACTTCTCCTTTAAGCTTGGGCACAATCGCACCCCGAGCTATGTCGGACTTCGTCATGAGAATCATCAACGAAGAACTCTTTTGCACACCTGCGGCGCCCAGCAACTCGATCACGGCTTTTTCGTGCTCCAAGCGCGACGCGGGATCGATGAGATACCAAATCACACAGGGAGTGTCGAGCGCCCCCCGCGCTTCACCCACCATGAACTCATTGATGCCGCCTTCTTTGGCTCGATGAATGCCGGGGGTATCCATAAAAATCATTTGCCCCTGTTTTTCGGTCAGAATTCCCAACACTTTTTCGCGCGTCGTCTGGGCTTTAGGCGAGACAATAGAGAGCTGGGTGCCCAAGATCTGATTGATAAGGGTGGATTTGCCGCTGTTAGGGCGGCCAATGACTGCAACAAAACCTGATTTCATTTTGGGGTTCCTACTCGACTTCTCTCATCGCGGCACGTGCGGCGGCTTGTTCTGCCTCTTTTTTGGATGCACCCAGCGCAATTGCCAGGGGTTTTCCACTCATGCGTACTTCGATTTCAAACTCTCTAGCATGATCCGGCCCCCGAGTGCCAATAAGATGATAGGTCGGCGTAATCTTCCACCGGGCCTGGACGGTTTCCTGAAGCTGCGTCTTAGAATCGCTAATCGTCATCACTTCGGGGCCTTCGGCAAACAGCGGGGCAAAGAGGTTTCGCACCACCGGATAGAC
>JBBCAV010000404.1:0-36826 GCA_051382305.1 Bdellovibrionota bacterium FG-2 | reverse complement strand
GCTGCATTCTGAAGCGTAGTATTTGCTGGATCGGGGTACGTAACCGCGTTGCACGGTGGGGACAAAAAGGATGATTCTTTGGAGGGAATTACGCAGTTCGTGCCTGTCGCGCTCCCTCCCAATGGACAGTGTGAGCGTCTAAAAGCTGGTGAGTGGTCTCCCCTTGTGAGCCGGACGGGCAACAAGGGAGATACTGCCACATCGCCCTGGAGCGCGGCCACTGAAACAAAAGCAATTCAGCACAACCCGATGCTGCCGGTCGAACTCCCCATTGACCCCGCTCGTACCACAGATTCAGGCACCGCGAATTAAATTCCTATTGCAAACAGCCTCCAAGCTCAGTATGAATTTGCAACATCGATAGTGAGTGGGGATATAGCTCAGTTGGTAGAGCGCTTCCATGGCATGGAAGAGGTCCTCGGTTCGACCCCGTGTATCTCCACCAATTTTAGGCTGGTGCAATAAGCGTCATCCACACTGCCAACCAGGGTTTTCCCGGCTGACAATGTGGAATCTTCGCGCATAACAAATTGAATTTTTCGGTTTCCATCGCTCTTTTCAGCTCCCACCACAATCGCCTTAAATAGCTGCCGATAAGATACGCGGAGCTTCAGCATTTGCTCGCTTTTCTTATCATCCTGAACCCTCTGCGCACTTTTGAACGCAGTGCGCATGTCAAATTCTGATTTTTCTAGACTCAGGCGCTGAGACTCCAGCTGATCCAGTCGCACCTGAAGCCGAGCCTGCTCATCCTTAATGCTAACTTTCTTGGCCAAATACTCCTCTTTGAAATTCGATTGTTCAGCAAGGCTGGCCCCATCCAACAAGAAATCAAGGCGACGGTCGAGCTTCGCCTTTTCCTCATTCAGTTCTCGCAAGTTGCTCTGAGCGGTCTTGATTTCAAGGACAAGCCCGGCCAGCGCACAGTTTTTATATTGGCTGACAGCGCTCGCATCCTCAAGACGAAGTACAAAGCACTTGCACCACACCTAAACGAACGATCGCGACGTATCTTTGCGGCAGTAGAAGCGCAGGCTCTTGGGTATGGTGGCGTTTCATTGGTTGCTAAGATTACCAAGGTGTCCCGAAGAGCAATTCATGTAGGGCTTCGAGAAATCACCAGTAAAGACGCCCTTACTCCTGAGCGGATTCGCTCCCCTGGCGGCGGTCGAAAGCAAGCGGCAACAAAGGATCCAGCGTTGTGCAAAGAACTGGAAAGTCTTGTTGATCCTCTGACCCGAGGAGATCCCATGTCAGCACTTCGGTGGACTTGCAAGAGTACACGAACGCTTTCAAAAGAACTGACAAAGCGCTGGCATCCCGCCTGCGCAGTGGTTGTGGCGAAGATTCTCCACGAGATGGATTACAGTCTGCAGGGGAACCGAAAAACCCAGGAAGGAAAGCAGAGTCAGATCGAAACGCCCAATTCGAACACATTAACGCTGCAGCAACCCTGCAAATAAAAGCGGAAAATCCAGTCATTTCAGTCGACACAAAGAAAAAAGAATTGATTGGAAATTACAAAAACGGCGGGAAACAGTGGCGGCCGAAAGGGCAAGCACTTCCGGTCAATGGCCATGACTTTCCTGATCCAAATGTTCCACGCGCGCATCCCTACGGCATCTACGACCTGGCAAAAAATAAAGGATGGGTCAATATTGGAACCACTCATGATACCGCCAGTTTTGCCGTAGCATCCATTCGGCGATGGTGGAGTGCGCAGGGACGCAAACTTTATCCAAAAGCAAAACGTCTCCTGATTACTGCGGACGCAGGAGGAAGTAATGGAGCGAGACTCCGGCTCTGGAAATGGGAGCTGCAACGACTCGCCGATGAAACTCTCATCCCGATCAGTGTTTGTCATTTTCCTCCCGGCACCAGCAAATGGAATAAGATCGAGCACCGCCTCTTCTCCTTCATAAGCCAAAACTGGCAAGGCGAGCCGTTAATCAACTACGAAACAATTATTCGCCTTATCTCTGCGACAAAAACTTCGACCGGTCTGCGCGTAAGCTGCAAGCTGGATAAACGGATGTATCGGACTGGTCGCAAAGTCACAGATGCTCAGATGGCTACAGTCAAGCTGGAACGCGACAAGTTCCACGGAGACTGGAATTATACGATCTCACCAAGACGTAAGCTATAGAAGTTGTTACAGTTATTGATGAGCAGGTGTAAGCATTTCCACTCGATGGACGTTCCGCCGCTCTTCAATCTCACCTACCCGTGATATGCGGATATAATAGTGCAATGAAGGAATGGCGCAAAAAGACGTTCATTTACTCGCCCGATGGCAACAATATTGTAATTGTACTTGATTCCGACGAGGACCCTGCGACAAAGGGTAAACTCCTTGCGCATCTCCCCATTCCTAACGAAATAAATCTGAGGAGGCTCGTTGGCGGCGATGGAACCCCAGAAGAAAAGAGCTATCGCGACGGGGGTAGAGTCGGAGATTCGCGATACGTGCCCCTTGGAAATGGCGTTTTTGTCGAAACTTATCGCACTCCGCACGATGGCGTTTATTATCACGGTTGAGTTCTCATCCCCTCTCAAACCCAAAAAGTTAGACAGGCCTGCCAAAAACAAAAATGGCTTGATCAGAACAAAGAAATGTTTGCTAAAAATGAAATCAATGAAGTTAATGAGGCCATTCGTCATCTCCTCATTGAAGGTGAGGCGCTGGCCCGAGTCCGAAAAATTACGGCGTTTCTTGCACAAAACAAAGCAGATATGCCGCCCTCTGCGCAAGATCGCCTGCACAAACAGGCGGAGCATTTGCTTGATGTAGTTGGCGGTAAGGTAAAGGACTCGAGCATTGGAAAGATAGGGGAAAAACCCGACGCTTGCCAAATGCTAAGATCCTTTGCTCAAAATGAAGGGAATGAAAAACCTAGCTCAGGCGAGCATGGCTCAAAAGCCGGGGACTCATCACAACCTCACGCCGAAGCCGGCAGCGCGAAGTAAAAAACCACTTCCCCCAACTCACCTCTTCTGCCGCCCAAACACTTTCCGAAACTCACCCACAAACGCCCGAGTGCGGCCTGAATCAAGGGGGGCGCCCGCCTTACCGCCTCGCCTCAAAGTGGAACTCACGATCACGCCCGTCACATGAGGCGCAAGGTCTTTTAAAGTTTCGCGGGTCGCTCCACTTCCCACAAAGAGCGGCACCTGGATTGCGCGCGCCACCCGGGATGCAGCCTCCAATACTTCGCGCGAAACCCCTCGACCTGTCGTCGTCCCTGAAACAATCACGGCGTCCGCCCCGGCCCGTAGCGCGGTTTCTTCAACCGCCAGACCCACGTCATCGGATGAGATCGTGCGAGCGTGTTTCACATGCACATCCGCAAAAATTGCCACTTCGGCATGCAGCCTCGTTCGCTCGCGCAGGAGCTCGGCCGCTTGCCCTTGGATCATTCCCTGATCCGTTGCCGCGACTCCCGACAAAACATTCACGCGCATAAACTCAAGACCATTGACCGCGGCAATCGCAAGCGCCGAAAACCCGTCGTTTCGCAGGACATTGATCCCCAGCGGCAACTTCGTCACCTCGCGAACCGCAGCCGCAATCACGCTCAGAGACGCAATCGTCTCCGCGGGCACTCGCTCCCTATAAAAAGGAATGTCCCCAAAGTTCTCCAAAATCAGCGCCTCAAACCCCGCCTTCGTTAAAGCTTGCGCCTCTTTCACGGCCTGTGCTCCCGCTCTTTGCAAAGCATCAGCAGGATCCAACCCATGCGCCCCGGGTGCGCCCGCCAGGGCGGGCAAATGAATGACGCCAATTAAACGAGGAACCCCTTTCACGAGCGCTTTCCTTTAAACCCTGGCAACTGCCACCACTTCTTAGCCGCGCTTGGCGCGGGTTCAGCAGCCGAGACACCGGCTCCCACATCCCCCAATAATTTATCCGCCTCTTCTTTAGAAATCTCGCCCTTTGCCGCAGCCTGCGCCACGAGTTTGCGAGCGTCGTCTTCAGTCATTTCTGGCTCAGGCAGCCATTGGGGCAATCCGGGAGCCCCCCCCGCGCCTCCCGCAGCGCCTGCCATCCCTGAAAAACCCTGCAACATCGTCTGAAGCTCGACCGGTAGAGATCCCTCCAAAGCCTGCGCTTCTTCGGAAACATCCTTCCCTGCCATCGCTTTTTGTACGAGGCCTTGAAGCCGCTGCATCTGGCTTTTTGGCAATTTTCGAAACTGCTGCGCCAAATCCTGCATCATTTTCGGATCCATCTGAGAGGGATCAAAACCCGGCGGCATCGCTCCAGGAGGAATTTCGCCGCCCATTCCCGGCGCGCCCAGCGCGGCCCCTCCGCCTAGATTCACCTTTGGAATCGAAAGTTTTGGCGCCGCATCCACCCCGCAGCAGCGCTTGTACTTTTTGCCACTCCCACAAGGACAAGGCTCGTTTCGCCCTACTGTGGGGCCTGCAGCTGTTGATTCCGTTGATTTTGTTTCCATATGATCTCCCGTCTTCAATCTCCACTCTTGACCCTTGGCGTTTGGCATTCTAACTTGCTCGTCGTGATTCATACACTCTTTACACGAAGAATTCTCAAAATCTGTGGCCTGCTCTACGCCACTGCGCAAATCTTTTTTCTCATCCACATCCAGCATCCGTCTACTCATAACTTTGATGAGTTTCACTATGTGCCTTCGGCCAAGCAACTTTTAGATCTTCGGGAGAACCAGAACTGGGAACACCCCCCCCTGGGCAAAGAACTCATGGCCGTAGGCATCGCGACTTTTGGAGATCGCCCATTGGGGTGGCGCTTCATGAGTACCTTTTTTGGCGCACTCACTTTGGTCGGAATGTTTCTCTGGGCTCTGGCGCTTTTTGAATCCGAGGGCGCGGCACTTTGGGTGGCCATGCTCACGATGTGCAATCAACTGCTTTACGTTCAAGCCCGCATTGGAATGCTAGACACCTTTATGTTCGCCTTCTTAAGTTTTGGGATCGCCGCGTTTACCGCAGCATGGAAAACAGGAATTCCCAACTTAATGAGCCGCAAACTCTTTCGCTTCACTGGCCTCATGCTGGGCCTTACCACTGCGTGCAAGTGGTTTGGAGTCATCCCCTGGGTCACGTGTATGACTCTTGTGGCGGGCGGGGATTTTCTCAAACGCCAGGGCGTGAGTTTTTCAGATGAGTCGGAGCAGGATTGGTATTCCCCAAAACTTTTTATCGGAATGCGTAAGCGCGACTGGATCTTAAGTTTCGTGCTCATCCCGCTAACCGTTTATTTCATGACGTATATTCCGTATTATTTTGTCGACGGCAACAATCTTGGTTTCTGGGACCTCTTTACGATGCAAACCAAAGCCTACGGCGGCCAACTACGCGTCGTCAATACACACCCCTATATGAGCCAGTGGTGGGATTGGCCCACGATGCATCGCCCGATTTGGTACGCCTACAACACCGAAGGGCCCCAAAAAGAATGGGTGCGCGGCGTGCTGCTCTTAGGAAACCCCCTGATTATGTGGGGGGGCTTAGGCGCCATCGTGATTTGCGCGCTTCAATGGCTTGCCACTCGCAGGCGGGACGTCTTTTTGATCGTAAGTTTTTATCTCGCCTTTTTTGTGTGCTGGATGGTGATTCCGCGCAAGATTGCCTTTTACTACTACTACTATCCTGCCGGGATGGTGCTCTCATTCGCTATAGGCGCGACTTTTGATTGGATCGAATCTCGTTTCTCGCAGGAATTTATCCCGTGGATCCGCTGGGCGTTTTTGGGATCGACCCTGGGACTCTTTATCTACTTTTTTCCCATTCTCGCGGGACTTAGAATCCCCGCGCAGAGTTTTACGAATTGGATGTGGTTTAGGAGCTGGATATAGGCGCCCCGGTCAGGATCAAAACACACGCCCTGCCACTGCAGCTGTTTTGCTGCCTCGATATTGCGAGGGTCATCATCAATGACCAAAATATCTTCTGTGGAGTTCAGAAAATACTCTGCTCTGATTCGTTGATAGAATCCTGGGCTTGGTTTACAAACTCCAAGCTTTGCGCTTGTAAAAACGCCTTTGAACAATTGCCCAACCTTCGCCTGACTCTTGATAAAATCCCCGCGAATCTTGTCCTGATTGGTCGCAATATAAAGCGCATGTCCTGCGCTCTTAAGTTCGGCTGCCAGCTCCAAAACCTCTAGGTTCCAATTCAGATCGTGGGAAAGCCAGTATTCAATGAACACTTGGGGATCCAAACTAAGTCGCTGGGCCGCGAGGATATCGCGCAGCCTCGTCCTGAAACTTCCGTGCCCCGAAAGAAATTAATTCCACTGCGGCTGCTTGAACAACTCGCCGACTACCTCAAGCGAAACCCCAAGATCTTTTTCAATATCTTTCGACCAGAGTAGCCTCTTGTCGGCGCCCCGAGCGCGAACAAGCACTCCATCAAAATCGAACAAGAAATTGGCCATAATACTGTGTCACCTACCATGTCACCTACCATGTCACTGGCTATGTCACTGGCTATGTCACTGGCCCGTAACGATTTTGCCCTTTGAATAATCAAGCTCCGAACCTTTCATGCTGTGGGGAATCGAATACACGCCCAAGAGTAAAAGCGCCGCGCCCAGGAGTGCCACGCGTGCGAAGCTCGGCTTGGCGAGGACTATTGCAAGCGCCGCAAACCAGCCGATCATTCCCACGAGTGTTTTGTTGTCCGTCAAATCCCAGCCCCAAGGGATCCCAGTCCAAAACTCACCAAACGCATATTTTTGCACACAGGGCCCCAGGATCATGCCACCCACAAACAGCGTCGCAGTGGTCATGATCGCGAACGTGCGCATGCGATTGCCCTCCTCGTCGCCCTTCAATAGGGCTTCGATGCCCGTGCGATTTGAGAGCAGCATGGCCAAAAACATAAAAATAATGTGAGGAACAAGAACCCAGGGGGGCACAGCTCCCTTAAAACGAATTACGACGGATTCGTTGGGCACGGCCGGGATGAGGTTACCATGATCTTCTAGCAGCAGGTTGTACTCAAGTTTCCCCGCTGGTGGTTGGTGGGGAAGATTTGCAACAAGCTTAGAATTGTCTGGCTTCATGTCGATTTGTGCAAACTCGTCTTGGGTCTTATAACGACGATAAATCAAGAAGGCTCTTTGCCCCAGATCATCGATCTTTACCTCTTGATCACCCTCACCCCCATGACTGCGGGGAAGCTGAAACGCGATGGTTTTGCCCGCGACAGTTGCCGCGCCCCTAAGTGGATAAGTAGGCCCCGTGAAGCGCTGATAAGCAGCCGCGCTCAAAGTGATTGCGATGGCGAGAATCCAACCCAAAATATTTTTGTTCAAAGTTTTGTTCTTTCAATGCTTGGCGATGCGTGGTGATACGTGGTGATGCATGCAGCTTAGTGTGCGTGCGTCCGAGGTGCAATCTAAATGTATACAAGTGCGATGAACATTTGCAGAGCTGAAATTTTCTCGGCATTTTTGCGAAAATCTTTCTTGCAAATCTATACGGGATCGCAGATAAAGAAGCCCAATTACACCTTAAAAAGTGCGCTTTTTTGATACACTAATTTTCTCCTTATACTTTTTGCCGCGCACTTTACTCACTACCCTCCATAACCCCGTACTGAGTCTGCGTCCCGACGCAAAAGGAACTTTTCATGTCTCAAGCTCAAGCCTTATCTCAACAAATCCATAAACGCGCCCTCGAAATCAGTGCCCACTACAAGAAGGCCGAGGGCGATTTGCTAGAAATCCTGCAACAACTTGATCGCCATCGTGTTTACCTCAAACACGGACACGCAAGTCTTTTCCTCTACGTCGTTCGCGAGCTGGGGCTGTCCGAGAGCGTGGCTTACAACCTCATCACGGTCAGTCGCAAGGCACGCGAAGTGCCTGAGTTGAGAAGTCTTATTGCGGCCGGGACAATCACGCTATCGAACGCCCGCAAAATCGCGCCAGTTTTAACGCCTCAGAACAAAGCCGAATGGCTCCAAAAAGCGGCGTCGCTATCCCAACGGCAGCTTGAAAAAGAAATCGTAAAAGTGCGCCCTCAGGCCGTCACACCCGAAAGTGTGAGCTATGTCACCGAAAATCGCGTTCGCCTAGAAGTGGGACTTTCGGAACAGGACATGCTTGCGCTGAGGCGTGTGCAAGATCTTATGAGCCAGGCGAAGGGTCGGTCTGTGACACTTGAAGAAGTCATTGCGCACATGACAAGAGAGCATCTCAAGCGGCATGACCCGGTAAAACGGGCAAAAAGACAAATCATAAAAAGGGGGAGACAGACCAAACCTGTAGCGCTACAGGCGACATCACCCAAAGGTGCACAAACCACTCAAGATGCGAAGCCACCGCACACGCGCGTTCCAATTCCTGCGAATATCTTTCATCAAGTGCGGTTGCGCGATCAGGGAAGATGCACATATACTCACGAAAACGGGCAAAAATGCAACCAGAGCCGCTGGGTAGAGATCCATCACAAGCTCCCCGTAAGCCAGGGCGGAGAAAATTCCTTAGAAAACCTTGTCACCTTATGCAGCCCGCACCACGACTGGATTCACGCGGGGGTGGACAAAGGCTAAAAAAAAGGCGTGTTATTTCTTTGAAGCCTTCACTTGCTTGATATCCTGAATTGCTTCCATGGGAACATTGAGCGCGACCTGGTTTCCCATTTTCTTAATCCTCTTTTGATCTAGCTGATTGAGACTTGCGCGCTTGATGTAGTACAAAGTGTTATCAGACTGTAGCACCACGATTTCGCTGGTCATTGAATAGACTTTGCCCTCAAGTGTGGCCACAGTGGACGCAAAAGTCGCAAAAGAAGCAACGACCAACAACATTCCAAAAATGAACCCCGTTTTTCTCATAGATATACCCTTTTTCGACTTAAAAGTATTCTCACTGACCCACACCCGATTGCACAGCTGGAGTGCTTCCAGTATTATTGCCACCGCTACCACCACTCGGAACAATATCCTTATTAATCGCAACTGGTTTTCCCTGCACGAACTGGTCAGCGGCACAGACATCGGCAGGAGGGCAACTCGCCTCTGTCGCCTTTAATTCGGGATTGTAGGCCTTTTTTCCCATGCAGGCAGCGACGGCTCGAAAGGAAGTGGGCTTTTCATGAAAGTCTGTTGGATTGTTTGCGTAGGAGTGACAATTAATCTGCATTACGCAAGATCCTTTTGCCTCCGATCCCGCAGAACCACAAGTTGACGAAGCAGGGACATACAAGACAGGTGCAGCAAAGTCTCTCATACATAAAATGGTAGAGGAACCCTTCACCATCCGAATCGCAGGCTCTTTTTGCCTGGTTGACCACTCCGACAACCACTTCGTTGCCGTCAGCGAAATATTAGTTTCAGTTAAATTTTTCCCTAGTACTGTCAGCGCCTGATTCAAGACTTTTTTCTTCGCGGGATCAGCTCCGTATAATTTCAAAACCTCGTTGGCTTTTTCGCCATTTTCAGCGGCCTTGACCCTCATAACAAGATTTTCCACTTCAGCTTTCTCGACGGACGTGAGAGGCACGTCATCCTGCGCCAAAACGACCAGAGGGCTACAGGTCATCATGACCAGACAAACAACGGCTTTTTGCACCAACTGCCTTGATATCACCATAGGGATCCTCCGATCTGATTGAACAAACTTTCCTCAAAGTCAGACTGACTACATCCCTAATTTTGGCAAAAAAAAACAAATGCAATCGATAGTATTTTGACGCAAAAAAGACTACTGTCAGCCCACTCCGCAACACTAAATCAGCGCGCGCCTGTAGCGCTACAGGCTACGGCGCCAAAAGCAAACCTACCCCGCAATCCTCCATAAGAACCCGCCTTAACTCCAGGTCCGGAAAGCGAAGAAAGGTATTGGGGAGATAGAGTTCAGCATCCTGCCTTATTTTCTCTGAGCAACTATCACAATTGCGGGCAATATTTCCTAAAAACACAGCCTGCATCCCGTAGGCCCCTTGAAGATCATAATCACAAGCGCCAAGCCCCTCCAACAAGACTCCTGAAGCGCCAGACTTTGCAGGATTTCCCTGCTCGTCCAAATACGGCTTTGGACACAAAGAATGCCAGGGGCCCCCATGGGAATGGGCTGATTCGTGAATAAGCAGTGACATTCGTAAAGCCTGTGGCAATTGCGGATATGTTGGAGCAAGCGTAATTCTATCCCCGCGGCTCCTGGCGGTGGCGAAAGTTTCGTTAGGATCATAAGCGATCTGGCTTACACGCCGAAAAATGAACGCCAGATAAGTTCCCCCAGAAAGCGGACCAAAATATTTTTCGTGTAGTGGACTGACCTTCTTCCCGGAGAACGTTCCAAGAACGGTCATGTCCTGAACAAACTGCGCCCGTACGTCGGCAGGCACGGACTTTTCCAAATATTTGGAATACCCAGATGCGCCCCCCATGGCAAACGCCGAAGGCCCCGAAGCAAACGCAACGAGGAGGAACAAAACCTTCATATACATCTCCTCCCCCAAAACACTAGTTTCCCAGCTTCACTTCCACAAACCGATCCCCACAAAAATAAAAAAGCGAAGACGCAGCTCCATCGAATCGCCTTGGAGTCGGAAGACCCGAGCACCCCTCCCCGTCTTCAAAACGAAACCGCGCCGGACGAGTGAGCCCCGTCAGGTGGCCACCAGAGTATTCCGGCACAATCACTTCTAACCCCGGAAAAGGCCCAAAGCCCGCAGGCAAAAGCATCGCAGGCTTTTCGCCGCCCGCGCCGCCAGAACCCGCGCCCGACTCCCCCACCACGACCGGAAAATACCGAGTTTTCGACACAAGGCCTGGCAAAAAACTAAACCTCCCCAAAGTCGTCGAGGCGACCTCACCCGTCGCGAAATCATGAAACTGAAGATCATACAAAGTCTGAATAAAATACGAAGGCGCGCCGTCTTTCAAAAAAGCGCCCAAACCAGAGAGCGCCACATCACTTGAACTCCCCGCCCTTAGCTTTTGATCACCAAAGGGCGCAACAACCGCAGCCCCTGGGAGCAGGGTTGCGCGAATCACTCCTTCGTTACTAGGCCCAAAAAACACGAGATCCCTCAATGAAGATGCCCCCGCGCTCAGACCAGACTCCAAGCGCGTTACCTCAAGCACGTTTTGCAGGCCAAACAAAGTCCGCGTCTTGTCCATCTTAATCGAAACCAGCTCGCCCCAACCGCCCTCACCCAGCCTACCATAAAAATAGGAGATGAACGCCCCTTCCCCTTTCCGCAATAGGGCAATGACTTCACCGCGACCGCGAAATTCTTGTGTTTGTGGAAACAAGGCAACCACACCCATATCTTTGGGGAGAGCAAGTTCCCTGATTCCACCGGAGCCTATAGTAAACAATCTCAGATCGGGCGCGTCTTTTTCGGCTGAAGGCGCAGCTTGCGCCGGATCCTCCATTTTCTCCCATGCGTCCGAAACGGGAACTCTACCAATCGAATCCGCCGAAGGTCCAAAACCGATCCATACGGGTGACTTTACGGCGAGAGCCCCAATTCTCAAACTCACCCACTGAAAATTTTCGGGAAACGCAACAACTCGAGGAGCATAATCCGGCAGAAGTTTTGAATTCGCCGAAGCCCCCTGCAACTCCGAATCCAGGACCTCAAAATGAAACCCTTGTACGCCGCCACTGCCATTGGATATTTGATAGACCAAAACAAATTCTGCCGAGCCCTTCGCGCCACTTGAGAAAAGGCGATGAATCGCCAACAGATCTCCCCTTCGCGGAACTGTCGTTACACCCTGCGCCCGCACCACAAACTTGCGATCAATATCCGTCGTCTGCTCAAGCCACTTAATCCCCAACCCGTTTGGCCCCAATTCAAACGCCATCAAACTCAAGGGATCCCCTACGACGGATCGAAACTCAGCCCCCGCTTTCACCGCCGGAGTCTCAAACGAACTTGCAATTAAGACCTCGCGAAAACCAGCCATGGAATTCAAACCCACCGGCACGACGACATCAACCGGCACCCGCAGCGATTGATCTTGAAGCTTGCCTTCGTCATCCTCACTTACAAATTCAAGTACGAGATCAAAACGCCCCTCAAATCGGTCGAGATCAAGAATCTGCACCGCTCCACGAAATGTCTTTTGCTCACCTGTCTTCCATTGCGCATACACTGGATCCACGAGTGAGACGCCCGCCAAAGAAGGACGTTGACTCAAAGAAGCACGTACGCTGAACTTTTTCCCGCTGACCCAATTGTTCTTAAGCCCCACTTCAAAGGAAAGCGAGGAACTCACCTGATCCCACGCCAAGCGCAGAGGCCTTTTTTCCAGAGGCAAAATCAGAGGTTTTGGATAAACACTTAATGCGCCTCGAACATCGAGTTTGCCAAACTGCACAGATTTCGCCGCACGGGACTGCCCCCCGCGCGCGCCTTCATAGCCATTGGCGCGTGCGCCAAGCAGCAATCTCGCCACCACTTCATCGCTTGAGTAACCCGCGCCTAAGAGCAGCGCCGCCGCACCCGCCACGAAAGGCGCCGCCATCGAAGTGCCATCCTTAAGCTCATAGCCAAAAAAATCGCCAAAAACGGTCCTTTTTTTCCGAGCGACCGCCAGTGGCCAAGTGCTCAAGATAGAGATTCCAGGAGCTGCAAGCTCTACAAAACTTCCATAATTTGAAAAATGAGCGAGTCGCCCGTCCGGTCCATGAGCCGCGACACAAATCACACCCGTGGTTTGACAAGGGGACACGCGCGCGGAAGTTGCGTCGTTGCCGGCTGCCGCGATAATAATAACGCCTTGCGCACGAGCCTCTGCCACGGCCTTTTCAAAATCCGTAAAATCAGCGGAGTCGGGCCGCCCGGGCAAAACCATCGAGGGTTTAATGCCTCGCCCCTGGATTTTCGACCCCACCCGGTTTCTTTTTACAGCGCCACCAAAAAACCCTAAAAAACCGCCACTGCCAAGTGCCTGAGGACGCACCGGCGCTTGCGGGGCCTTATCGATCACGCGAATCGGGATGATCAAGGCATTTGGAGCCACCCCCACCACGCCATGCCCCTCATCTTGCCCGGCTATAATCCCCGCGACATGAGTGCCATGTCCCACCTGATCAGAAAAATCTCCAAGCTGGGGGTCCGAAATTATGCGATTCTTCAGCCCCGCGTGAGTCGCATCCACGCCGGAGTCCAGCACCGCAACTCGCACCGGTCTAAGCCTTTTTTTGAAAACAAACGAATCCAGTTCCTCCAAATCAATATCTTCTCCGCGCTCCCCCCGGAGGACTTCAGTCTTCACATCACCGGCAAAAACAGAGATGGAATGCCCTTGGTTTTTCAAACCCCACTGCTCGTAACCAGCTCGGGCCCCCACTGAGAACAGGCAAATAGAAACCAAAACAAGTGAGGAGAAACGCATCTCAGTACCCCTCGCTTAAGTAACGGGCATTCACTTCATGCCCCATCAGATGATACCGATCCGAAAGCTCTTGGAAATAACTTACCGTTGCCCCCGGCCGAGGCTCTCCTAAAAGGTCCGAAAGATAGGCCGTGTCTCCGTTTTCATCCCCTCTTCGATACCCCTGAACTCGAGCTTGATAGAACCAGTCCTTGCGATCCAAGATTTTCGCAATTAGCCCCAAGCCCCCCTTGATTTCAAGCGTATTTAAGAGTCGTGAATAAGCCCTAACCCGCTCCCGCTGATCAGTTTTTGCACCCGGGACCAATAGGCGCCGATCTTTGAGCACCTCGCGCATCCAAGGCTGCACACATGGCAAAATTACACTTCCTTCGCCCTCTCTCTCAAAATAGGCGAAACTCCCGCTCGTTTCATCAGCCGCGTCCGGATCACGATGCTTCATTTCACACCAAGCCCGAAACTTGGTGCGCCCTTCAATTTCCACCATGCGTTTAAAAACTTGACGCACCCCCGGAGCCACGAGGTTCTTTTCCAAGGACTGCAGCCCTGAGGGATAAATAATGAGGCGGGCGGTGATGTCGTACATTTCTATCCACTTCGTTGAGGCAAAATCATCGCGCCTCATTAGCCCTCGGCCGCCATTAAAAGGTTTTGCCCAATCTTCGATGTCATCAAAAATCGACATCATCTTACCTTTTTGCAGCAGCCAGCCTGACCAGTGCTTATCAATCGATGCAATCGGCGCAAACTCAGCAACAGGACTCAAATCAGCTTCCACGCCTACCGTATCCCATTGCGCGCGACCCAAGAAAGAATCCGCGGGATTTGAATCCCTCTTGGCCGGAGCATTCAGGCCAAAAATGCGCGCGAAGAATTCCGAAAAAAACGCGGGAAGCGCCTTGCCGGCAACACCCGAGATTTTACTTGAAAACAAGGTCTTTTCCGCGCCCTCTTCGCCTGAACTTAAAACGGGGCGGATCTTAAGCAAGTGATCCTCGGCGATCGAAAACCAGCGCATCCACAGCAGCTTTGCACGATTCGCCTGGGCCTCAAGCTCATGCTTGATCTTAAAATGATCAAACCCGTCTTCTAAAAGTTCCGTTTCATTGGTCTTGAGTAAAACACTCAAAGCTTGCGCAAGACGCTCGCCGTCATTGCCTTCAGCAGGTCGCGGAAAATCAAAATTAAACGCTTGGCCCCTCGCCTGGCTCCATTTGCGCTCATGCGATACCCGCACAAAACTGATCCACCAATTCACGTCCAAGCCCACATCCCAAAGCGCGCTTTCTGCCGCTTGAACGTAGACCTGTATCCCCTTTGCAGTCCGCACGAAAGTCGTCCGTCTCATCACCGTGGCTTGCACGCTTGAATCCGCACCCAGAGCCGGGATCGGGCCCACCATCGCAAGCGCCGCCAGCGGTCCGATCGGGAGTTTCACAGCCGCATGCGCACCTGCCACCAGCGTATCGGTCACCATGAAAATTTCACCCTCTGCGAGCTGGTCCAAAAAACCTTTAAATTCGCCGGATTTTGCGTCATTTTCCAAACCATCGCCCAAGACATCTCCAAGCTTACTCATGAAGCTCGGAACATAAAATGAACTCCATGAGGCCTTAAGAGCCGTCTTCATATCCGCCAACGGCCGCACATGAATGTAGTTGCGCTGCACACTCACATTGGCCAAAGCCACGGGGGAGAGCGCGGGAAAACCATCCACCCCACTAAACCAGCCGACTTGTGCCGAAAAACCAATCGTATCGACGAGCTGTATGCGAGAGTCGCTTCCAAAATAAGTTCCCGTGATCACATCACGATCTGCGGTCAAGCCAAAACCCGCCACCGGCCCGCCCCAAGAAGAGACGGGAAACTGCACGGGATCGTTTGGATGGTCTCGGAGTTGTTGCGTGACTTTTTCCTCAATTTCTTTTTGATGAGTTGCCGCTACTTCATCAGAGCTCGCAAATACGAGTTGCTTATTTACCTGCCCGGTTAAAGCCCTAAGCGCACCCGAAATTCCTTTTAAAACAACGAGCCTTCCCAATTCCCATTTATTCAGCGGTGATTCGGGATCACCATAAGTGAAGCGCTCCGCATGATGTTCATAGTTTTCGCGCGTCAGTTTTCCCTTCACGACTGCGCCATGATTGAGTTTCAAATCATAGGCGATCCGGCCTGAAATTCCGAAAAGTTCCGCCAAATGGTTTCTGCGCGCCAGAATTTTCTCAACAAGCAGAGCTGCAACGTCCTCGGGATAGCCAGCACCGGCAAGACATTCCTCAAAATCCTGCCTTGAAAGCTTCGCGATTTTTAGCGCAATCCAACGAGCGTCTTCATAGGTCGCTTCCGCAAAATTTTCGGCATAGGCGTGATTAAGAAACACCCGATCCGAGACCGTTTTCCCAAATTCCCAAGCAAAAATATTAATACTCTCTGGAACATCGAGCAGCACCAGGGGAACAATCAGCGCCCGCAGCGCCCGCCTTCCATTCAAAAAAACCCGAGGAATCGCGCCCCAATGCACCCTTTGTACCGTGACCTGCGCTGGCTCCAACACGACATCATGCAATTCAAGCTCAGGCCGTTCAGGGGTTTGCTCCAGCCAACGCTTACGCGCCGTCAGCGTCTGGTCACTCAAAGCGGCTAGAAAATCATCACGCTCTTTAAGATCCTTAAACCGTACGTTGAGCCTCGCAAAATGGGTCGGGGTTCCGACGTTGTACCCCAGTCTCTGAAGCAACCGCGCGCGCGCCACAGCCGCATGAGCGCCCAGGCCCATACTCAGTTGAAATGCCCTGCCCTTTTCGGTGACCCGCGCTCTGAAAAGGCCGGTATTTCCACGCAAAAGTGACTCAAAATGTAAACTTAACGAATCAAGAACGATCGGTTCGGGTTTCTCCGCAGCTCCTGTGCCCCATAGGTCATTGGGCGCCGGATCCAAATCCTCAAGCGCGATCCCACGCCTAGCGAGCGCGGCCGCCTCATCCACATCCAAAGCCGCGCCTTGATACAGCAAATCCGAAGCAGGAACCGATTTCTCGCCCTTATTCAAAAGCACAACGCCCGCGTGAGCGGAGCCTATAAATAGCAAAGCCGACAGCAGCGAAAATCGCAAAACTGAAGTGCCATGAAATTGAGGTTTCACCACCATCGATACGGCCCTTTCCAGACGACCTATGTACCCTAAAATGACTCGTATCGTCAAATTAGAAGTTTGTGGTAATTTATTCGCAATATTACGCCTTTATCTCCCATTTAAATGTGTTATGCCAAGTTATGACCCGAAAACTATCAGACATAAAGACCACCCTCAAAACCCGCGTACTCGTCTTGGATGGCGCCATGGGAACAGCGATTCAAAATCACAATCTCACGGAAGCCGATTTTGGCGGGCCCGATAAAGATGGATGCAACGAATACCTTGTCATCACGCGCCCCGAAGTGATCACGAAAATTCACGAAATGTATTTCAAAGCCGGCGCAGACATCGCCGAGAGCAACACTTTTGGCGGCACCCCGCTTGTCTTAGACGAATATGGATTAGGCCACCGCGCGCATGAAATCAATCTTAAGGCCGCGCAACTCGCGCGCCAAGCAGCGGATCGATATTCCACTCCCGAGCGCCCCCGTTTTGTCGCAGGCTCCATGGGCCCCACAACCAAAGCCATCTCCGTCACCGGCGGAATCTCGTTTGAAGACCTCCAACAAAATTTTCATGAACAGGCCTGCGCGCTCATTGAAGGCGGGGTCGATTATCTTTTATTGGAAACCTGCCAAGACACGCGCAACATCAAGGCCGCGCTCCTAGGAATTGATCGGGCCTTTGAAAAGATGGGCATCACGCTCCCCATAGCCGTTTCGGGCACCGTGGAACCCACCGGGACCATGCTCGCCGGTCAAGGTGTTGAGGCGTTGCTCACCTCGCTTTCCCATCGAGAACTTCTGTACATCGGCGTAAACTGTGCAACCGGTCCAGAATTTATGACCGATCACGTTCGCACACTTGCGCGACTCTCACCCTTTGCCGTCGCTTGCGTGCCCAACGCGGGGCTGCCCGATGAAGACGGTTGTTACCTGGAAACCCCCGAGATGGTCGCCCAAATCGTTTCGCGTTTTACTGACAAGGGTTGGGTCAATCTGCTCGGCGGCTGCTGCGGAACAACCCCTGCCCACATCAAAGCCCTAGCCCTTGTTGCGGCAAAAGCTTCACCGCGAAGTTTTTCCGGCGCGCCTTCGGGCGCGTCTTCAGGCACCACAGGCCTCCCCGTGTCCGCGCTTTCAGGCATTGATTACCTCGAGATTACGGACGAAATTCGGCCCGTTATTGTGGGCGAGCGCACAAACGTGATCGGCAGCAAAAAATTCAAGACCCTGATTTGCGAGGGCAAGTTTGATGAGGCCTCCGAGATCGCCCGCTCTCAAGTGCGTAACGGCGCCCAGATCGTCGACATCTGCCTGGCCAACCCCGATCGCGACGAGCTTACGGATATGCGAAGTTTTTTAGAGATTGCCGCCAAGAAAATTCGGGCGCCGTGGATGATTGATTCCACCGACTCAAAAGTCCTCGAACTCGCCTTGGGATATTCACAAGGCAAAGCCATCATCAACTCGGTCAATCTCGAAGATGGCGAAGAACGCATGGCACAGGTCGCGGGGCTGGCTCGCCGTTATGGCGCGGCTTTGGTTGTGGGCACCATCGATGACGACGCCCAACAAGGGATGGGCGTTTCGCGCGCGCGCAAGCTTGCCATCGCCGAACGTTCTCACACTTTACTCACCCAAAAGTACGGACTGCCCGAAAACGACATTTACTTTGACCCGCTGGTTTTCCCCTGCGCCACCGGTGACGTCCAGTATGTCGGCTCGGCCGTGGAGACGATCGAAGGACTGCGGCTTATTAAAGCCCGTTTCCCGAAAGTCAAAACGGTGCTCGGAATTTCAAACGTAAGTTTTGGTCTGCCTGCTGCCGGCCGAGAAGTCCTCAACTCTGTGTTCCTCTACCACTGCGTGCAAGCAGGCCTGGATCTGGCGATTGTCAACGCCGAGAAGCTGGTGCGCTACGCGAATATTTCCGAAGAGGAACGCAAACTCTCCGAAGATCTGCTCTATAATCGGTGCGCGGGGCTTGGTGCCCAGGCGGGCGTCCAGATAGGCCCCGATCCCGTTGCCGCTTTTGCTGCCCACTTTCGCGAGAAGAAGATTGTCGAAAAGGTTCAAAAAGAAAAACTGCCTCTAGATCAACGACTCTCTCGTTATATTTTGGAAGGGTCCAAAGACGGGCTCGTTGACGATTTGAATCTCGCGCTCAAGGGTGAGGAGGCGATGAAGCCGCTTGAAATCATCAACGGTCCGCTCATGCGTGGTATGGATCAAGTCGGAAAACTCTTTAACGCCAATCAACTCATCGTCGCCGAAGTTCTTCAATCCGCCGAAGTCATGAAGGCCGCTGTCAACCACCTCGAGCAGTTCATGGAAAAAGCGCAAAGTGCGAGTCGTGGCCGCATCCTGCTTGCAACAGTGAAGGGCGATGTCCATGACATCGGAAAAAATCTTGTCGAAATCATTTTGAGCAACAATGGGTTTGAAGTGATTAACCTCGGAATAAAAATTCCCCCCGAGCAACTCATCGCGGCTGCGCGTGAGCACTCCCCTGATATGATCGGACTCTCGGGACTTCTCGTAAAATCTGCACAACAAATGGTCCTGACGGCGGAAGACCTCTCAAAGGCTGGAATCTCCATCCCCGTCGTCGTAGGAGGCGCGGCCCTAAGTTCAAACTTCGTGGATCGCCAGATCGCAAGAGCTTACACGACAGGAACCGTGGCCTACGCTTCGGACGCGATGAACGGGCTTGATCTCGCAAAAACGATTGTGGATCCTGTGAAGTTCGAGGCCTTTCGCATGGAATTGGCCGAAAGAAGGGCAAAAAAGGCTGCAGAGACGCCGGCCAAGGTTGCGGCGCCCGCATCACCTATGCGCCGCTCAACTCAGATTCAGACCCTTGAAAGTTTCCCAAGCCCCCCTGATTTGGACCGGCACGTGATCAAGAACACTCCCTATGAACACATCTGGAAGTACGTTAACCCGCTGATGCTCTACGGAAGACATTTGGGCATCAAGGGCGGACTCGTACGCCAACTGGCAAAAGCACTGAATGATCCAAAACTGGGCACACAGCTTGAAGAATCCGAACCCAAAGCCGTGGCCATCTGGAACACCGTTCAAGAAGTACGATTCACCTATCGCGAAACGGAAGTGTTACAGTCTTCTGCAGTCTATCAGTTTTACAGGGCGTCTTCGGAAGGGAACTCGCTCGTGCTCTGGCAAGGCAATTCAGAAACCGCACGTTTTACTTTCCCGCGCCAAAACCAAATCGACGGTCTGTGCTTAAGCGACTATGTTGCGGAATCCCCGAGCGCCTGCGATACGGTCGCGCTCTATACGGTCAGCGTCGGTCGTGGCATTCGAGAACTTGCCGAGCAGTTTAAGAACCGCGGAGACTATCTGAAGTCCCACATTCTCCAGGCCCTGGCACTGGAGTCGGCTGAAGCCTATGCCGAACTGCTGCACTCGCAGATTCGCAAAATGTGGGGCTATCCCGATCCTGAGGACATCACCATGATGGAGCGGTTTCAAGCCAAGTACCGTGGCAAACGCTATAGTTTTGGCTACCCCGCCTGCCCTAACCTTGAGGATCAAGCCATTTTGTGGAAACTGCTGAGACCGCAAGAGATCGGCATTCAACTCACCGAAGGATTCATGATGGACCCCGAGTCCAGCGTATCGGCCATCGCTTTTCACCACCCGAGTGCTACTTATTTTTCAGTTGGAGGCGCAAGTGAAGACAACCGCGGTTAGTGGTCTCACCACCGGCATTGGCAGCCTGCCCCATCACAACATCGATGCGGCGCTGGCGTTTTCATTTAAGATGGGTATCCCGTTTCTCCCTCAAATCCCCATTCGCAATCCTTGGGAATTCATGATTGCGCAAGCCCTAGAGGGGCTGCCTGGCCTTCAAGTCGATCGCGATGGGTCGATCACCCTCAATCCCGACATCTGGAACGCTCATGCTCATGCCCTTGAGGGACGTTTGAATAAAGCGCTCACGGATGATGGATTTCTGGAAACCTTTGAACCCTCCTCGGCCACATCGAGCAGTTGGCAGCCGTTTCTTTGGGAGCTCGAAGAACAGGCCTCCGCTTTTCCCCAGCGCTTAGCGAAAATTCAGATCGCGGGGCCCCTCACTTCTCAGTGGGCACTCAGATTTACAGACGGCACCCCCGCCGATCGCGAGCCCGCGCTTACGACTCAAATTTTTCGACTGATTTTGGCGCGCGCCCTGGCGATGTCAAAAAGGCTTCAAAAGATCGGCTATAAACCTATTTTATTTTTAGATGAACCGGGGCTCTATGGGTATTCAATGACCAACCCCAAGCACCTTTTAGGGTTGCAAGAGCTTCGCGTCTTAATTCAGACCCTTCAAAAACAGGGTGTTGTCGTAGGGGTTCATTGCTGCGGCAATACGGAGTGGAACGCTTTGCTTGAATTGCCGCTGGATATTCTTTCCATCGATGCCAAGCTCTCGCTGCAAAGTCTTCTGCAAGCTCGCGCGTCCCTTGATCAGTTCTTGGATCGAAAAGGGCTGCTCTCGCTCGGCGTCGTTCCCACAGCTCGCTCCTCGCTTCTGCATTCTTTAACCGCAGAGCAGTTGTTCCTCGAACTCTTGGCTTCACTTAAAACCACTTATCAAGATCGCCCCGCGCGAATCCAAGAGATCCTGAAATCTTCACTCTATACTCCTGCTTGCGGACTCGCGCTGCATTCGGGGGCAGATTGCGAGCACATTCTTAGAATTTTGAGAGGGGTGCTAGGCCAGTTTCAGAATGGAACAGACCGGTAGGACACATGAAATCACTCTTGGATGAAATGCGCGCCTTGCCTGAACGCGATTTTTCCGAAAAATTCGCGTCCACTCCACTCTCTACTTCCAAGAAGATCAGCCTCCTCATTCCCGCAAAAAACGCCACACACTGCCTCAAAACTACCGTTGAAAAAGCTCACGCTTTTTTTCAAGCCCGATTTCCAGAGGATTTTGAAATCATTTTGATTCCTACAGTTTGCCCCGAGGGTTCAGAAGAAGATCACACTTTCCTGCTTGCCCAAAGCCTGGCGCAAGTCCACCCCAACGTCAGATGTATCATTCATCCCGGGCCACTTGGGAAAGGCGCTGCCCTGCGTACGGGCGTCCAAGCTAGCGTGGGAGAAGCAGTCCTTTTTACCGATGCCGACCTCCCCTATGCTCTTTCGTTCTTTGATCGGGCTTTAGCTAAACTGGACTTGGGTTTTCATCTGGTTACAGGCAATCGAAGACTCAAGGAGAGTACCTTTGAGCTCCCCGTAAGCCTCCTTCGTCTCGCCTATCGCAGACATCGCCTGGGAATGCTCTTCAATACCTTCGCACGGTTACTGCTAGGGATTGAAACCACTGATACCCAAGCTGGAATCAAAGCCATGACCCGCTCGCTGGCACTCATGGTTTTTGCGAGGCCCCTTTGCCCTGGTTTTTTCTTTGACCTTGAGATTTTTCTCACCGCCCAAGGATCGGGGAAAAAGTGGCTTGATCTTCCCACCGTGCTATTCTTGGGAAGCGAAAAATCCACCGTTCGAATCCTACGCGAGAGTTTCTTGGCTGCCTTTTGGCTCTTGCGCATTTGGGTCCGAATTCGCGCAGGAAAATATGGTGGCAAAAGCACCCTCCCCTGGCTTCCAAGGCTCTTCTCCCGCGGCCCTTGGTGGAGCAGGGCTTTGATCCACTTGCGCTGGGCCCGAACGCCTTACCGTCAAATGGCCAAATACCTGCCGCCCCGAGGTGACATTCTTGATCTCGGATGTGGTTACGGCCTTTTGGCCGCCACTGTCGCCTGTCAGGATCAGGTCCCCCGAAAAGTGGTGGGCATCGACCACGATCCGCAATGCATCAAGCGATCTCAAGAAGCGTTTGGTTCCCTGGGCCTTTTCGGCGACAACTCAAAAGGTCTTTGTTTTGAACACGGATGGTTTCAGCCTTTTCCGAAGGGGACCTACTCGGGCATCGCCCTTATTGACGTCATGCGCGAGTTCACCAATGAGATTCAAGTCAAGATCCTGCAGGACGCCGCCGAAGTGTTGGGCCCTGGAGGAACTCTGCTCGTTCGAGAGATCGACGATCGACACGGCCTCTATAAATATTTTGCCCGAGCGCTGACGCCGCGCTCGGCGCGCGCCTGGCGCGAACTCTTCTACGAGCTCGGTTTTGAAGTTCGCTCTGAGCGCAGCCCAAGCCTGCTGTTCTCCGAAGTCCTCTATATTTGCGAAAAACGAGGAGGAGTGGGTCTTCATGCGTAAGGAAAGAATTCTCATCGCCCTAACCGCGGCGCTTGGCCTCATTGCGCTTGTCTTATACGCCTACAAAGTAAGCCTGCTAGGACCGAGCACGGACTTTAGCGTTTACTATCGCGCCGCAGAGCGTTTAAAAGGCTTTCGCTTCAATGAAATCTACACGCTTTTAGATGGACCCTGCCCGTTTCGTTACGCTCCTTTTTTCCTGCCCTTTTTCCGTCCCCTTGCGGAACTGACTTTTGAGCGGGCACAGCTTGCCTGGTTTTTTGTGCAGTTTTTTTGTTTTCTTTGGGCCTTTGTCTTTTTGCATCGCACGCTCAAACTGATCGCAAAAACTGAACAGCCCTATAAGACGCCGCTGTGGATCACTTGTGCCGCCGCACTTTTTGTCCTGCGATTTTGCCTGGATTGTTTCATGATTGGCCAGGTCTCAAGTGTAATTTTGTGTGCTTTAAGCGTTAGCCTTTGGGCATGGACCTCACAACGCTTGTCTCTTGCGGGGATGGCACTTGCGGTGCCCGCCGCCTTTAAAATTGGACCCGGCATTCTATTTTTCCTATTCTTTGGCATCCCCGGCTCACGCAAGCTCAGACCCATCTGGGGGGCGCTGAGTGGCTTGCTCTTTTTGATGGCGGTTTTCTGGGCGATGTTGCTTTTACTGGACGCCCCTTCGGGCACAGGGCTTAGTCTCTGGCGAGGCTGGTTTCAGATCGTCCGTGAAGATTCCAATTATTTTGATTCTTCCCACTACGGGAGCCAATCGATTTTGAGTTTTCTCCTTCGCTTTGCCAAAGCGGGATTCATGACTTCAAATCTGGCCCACACCCTACATTTGGTGGCAGGGGTCGTTGTGAGTGTAGCAACCGCGCTTTTTTGGTTTATCCGCTCCCCCCGCAATGTACTGGGGCGCGCGCTGTTTTTCTCCTTCGGCGTTTTTCCCTATAGCTGGCTCATGCCTGAAACGTTCAAATATTCTCTAACCGTCTTGGCTTTCCCTGCGGCGCTCCTGTTGATGGCTTGTACCCAAGAAGAGTATCAACCTCAAAAGGCCCTTCGGAGGTTCAGTCTTTTTGCCCTCGGATTTGGTGTACTGACTTTATCTTTGGCGGGAAAAGACATCGTTGGGGACACCTTGTTTTTCGGTCTTCAAAACGCATCGATTCCACTTCTGGCTACCCTGTTTCTAGGTGCGGCGAATTTAATGTGGGCCCATCTCCTATCCACGCCGAGAAGGGAACAAAGCCCTCATCAGAGTTTTTCAAAATATCTTGCGAGCGCCCCGCCCAAGACTCCACTTAAATTTTCCCTCGTTGTCCTTCGCCCCTGTTTTCCCAATCGATCCGTGTCCTCGTTTTTTATGAAGACTTATCTCGAATCGCTTCAGACTGAGCTACGTCATTGTTTGGGTGAGGATTTCGAAATTCTCGTGGCAAACTATGGCCCAGTAGATAGCTTCCACACCGCGCTTGCTCAATGCGTATTTTCCGCACGCGGGAAAAACATCGGACTGCTCCGAATCGAGCACCCCCCCGAGCCTGTATTTTTTACCAAAGCCTATCAGCAACTCCAAGATGCGAAACTCATTCGTGCCTCACGCCGATCGCCTAAAACCGTGATTGAAGTAAAGGTCGCAGAGTTGCGGCGCATTTATGCGCGTTTCAAAAGAGGACTTCGTTGGAACCGGCTTCTTCATCGCTTGTTTTTTAGAGATTCCAACTCAAACGAGGATCTGCTTTCTGGAAACCTTGTGACGACGGCGAGCCTACTCAGATTTGCGCTTTGTACGAGCCACCTTCCAGCACCGCTTGAATTGTTTTTTGAGTTGGAACTTGCCCTCTGCGCGCAGGCGCATGGGCTTAAACAAGTCGACCTGCCCTGCAAAATCATTGTCCCTCATGAGAAGTCGCGCTCTCGTATGTTTGGCGAAACCTTTGAGCAGCTAGCATGCCTTCCTCAAATTTATTGGCGAAACCATCGTGGGTTATACGGCCCATTTCAAAAACCTCAACATGTCACTTGCGATGATTGGGGAATTTCAAAGGGAGTCAATGATGGGATTATTGAGCTCGCCAAGAGGGGCATCGTTCAGCGAGCATCGGCGTTGGCAAATGGTGCGCATCTCAATCATCGTCTTACGGAACTCTTGGCTATCCCTGGCTTTGAAATCGGTCTTCACTTGAATCTGACCTACGCGCGTTCTTTGGCCACCGAAGAATTCAACCCCACCCCATTTCGGCTGTTGCTTAAATGGCTCAACCCTTTTGGCGACCGTGAGAAACTGAAGCGAGAACTTGCCGCGGAATTTGAAGCGCAACTCTCTACGCTCACCACCGCAGGCATTGAAGTCCGCTATCTTGATGGCCACCACCATGCGCATCTGATTCCAGGAGTGCTGGAAGCACTTGCTCCCTTGCTTAAGCGTCATCAGATTTCAAGAATTCGGCTCCCTTATGAACGACGGCTTTGGTGGAGTCGCAAGTTTCCTGTTAATATTTTGGCTTCCTTGGCAACAAGGCCAGCACACAAATTTCATCGTTTTGGCTTTTCGGCTTTGCCTTGTTTTTATCCCAAGTTATCAGATTTTTCTGACCTGGCCCAGCTTCGCTCAAAACTTGGCGCACATTTTCAGCATGAAATCATCGTGCATCCCGCTTTAGAAAATGATCTTGCGGGGCTTGAGTTTCCGGATTCGTATGGTGAAGGTCGAGTCAGGGAGTATGAAATGCTGTTAGGACTTCCTACCGGAAAACTTTAGTCGATTGCGTACTTGGCTAAATCCTCAAGGGTCACGGGCGCGGCCTGATCATCAATCTCGAGCACATATAGCAAACCTAAAATCTCAGGTTCATTTTTAAACATGGGTTCAAGATTTGAGGAAACCATGAGTTGGTCCAAGAGCTCACGCTGATCTTTATAAGGTGTGGCGCTTTCCGGATACTTATTCTCTCTTTTGGCAACACACCCATGAGTCGATAGAAAAGGATAGAAAGTGGAGTTCGAATCCTGATTGATTTTCCCCGTTCCATGGATCCTCAAACTCACCCGCCCCACATCACGCCCGATGACCGACTCATGCCACCAAAGTGCGGAGTGATTCGAAACCGGCAAAATAGTTTTATATGTTTTTTCGTCTTTCGAGCGCGAAACAAAGTTCAAAATAATCCGTCGAAACTTGCCAAAACTCTTCGTCTGATCTGCCACCGGCATCACGCCATCCATCTGATGAATTCCAGAAGGTGTGTAGCCGCCGTGCTCCGAAAAATCCTTACCCACCACGCCAAGCCCCAAAGAAGGCTGATGCCACAGCGTCGTCCGAGAATCATCTTCGTAGACCGGCTGATCGTCTCGATCCTTCATGACCATCAAGCAAGGATAGGCTCTCTTATGTCTGCAAAACATAAACAACCGCGGGTGATTTAGGTATTTTCCAGAAGCATAGACATCCAATCCTACCGGCTGCGCATAGAGGTCCTGAACCTGCTGCACCGTGGGTGCGACGAAAGCCGCGTAAACACTGTTTTCGAAAAATTCGACGCTCTCAGGAAATTCCGCTCGAACTCTTAGAATCAGCGGCTGCCATTGAGGGCGCCCGCCTAAGATCGGTTCCGCCTTCAAAATCTCAAACACGACGGCTGACTCTTCTTCTCCTAACACATTCTCATCAAGCGCCCTTTGAAGTTTCGAGAGCACGGTTTTTTCGAATTTCCCTTGCCGGGAGCGCAACGCACTCACACGCAAGACACGTATTTGTTCGGCCAAAGTTAATGAAGTCTGCTCTAGCGCTTTTGATAACTGCTCAATACCGGGCCGCAACAGCCCGTCATCAATTAGCCCTTCAACGACCGAGAGCGCGACTTGTGGATTTTCGCCCTCAAGAGAGGGAAGAATCTCGGCTTGTTCGCCATCCAGGGGCAGAAGCATGCGAAGGCGAAGATCGACGGCCTGATTTTCAAAAGTTATAGCCGCTTCGGACGAAACCACGTTCGCCGCAAAGGTCGGAAACGCAAACAAAAACAAAGAGATAAATCCAGCGGCAACCCGAAACGAGAGTGTCATAGAGGATGCTATATTACAAAAAAAAGGTAGCGGCGAGTCAAAAAAAAGGGCCCATGAAGTTTCCCCAATTCTCTTGACATGAAGCGCGCAATCTTCCGTGTTAATGTAGGCTTTTCAAGGTCTCCCTGCCACCAGCAGCCTAGTGTCAAGGGGGGGGCCCGTAAAGGGTCCCTGCTCTTTGCTTATACATAGCCATATATAGCATTGTAACCCACTTTAAGATGCTATACAATGCTATCTAAGATGCGCTCTTCCGTACATGACATTCTCCCGCTAAACGTCCGTCGATCCCTCCTGCAATTCGGTACGGATATCGCAATCGCGCGTCGTAAGCGCAATCTTACCGTCGCGATGATGGCCGAACGAACGGGAATCTCCCCGAACACCTACCTTCGTGTCGAAAAAGGCAATCCCAGTGTCTCACTCGGGGTGTATGCCATGGTGCTTTTCGCTCTTGGACTCGGAGATGTATTTGGGCGGCTAGTCGACCCGCGCCAAGACGAGCAGGGCCTGCTTCTTGATGAACAACGACTGCCGAAGCGAATAAGAGTAAAAAAAGAACCTAAGGCTCTATGAGAAACATACTATGAAGCGCACGATTCGAGTCTCTTTAGGTAACGAAGCACAGGGCATAGGAACCCTTCGCTACGACTCTCAAGGTGCGCGCGAGAGCGCAGCGTTCGCGTATAGACCGGATTGGATTACCTCACCTCAACGTTTTGCCATTGAACCCAACCTCCCCCTCGTTGTCGGCCCCCAGTTTCACAAGAAAACTCGAGATGGCTCTGTTTTTCACGGATCAATCGCAGATACAGAGCCCGATGGCTGGAGTAAACGCGTGATTCTCAGAGACCACTCGAAACGACGACTCGCAAACCAAAAAGCAGGCAAAGAAACCGATTCACAGCCTCTAAATACCTTGGATTTTCTTCTTGCAGTCGATGACTTCACCCGCGTAGGCGCCCTACGTTTTCAGGATGAAAATGGGATTTTTCAACGGACGCCTAATCTACAAGAAGCGGGTAGCCGAACTACCCCTCCCTTACTTGAACTCGGCCATCTCCTTGCGGCGTCGCGTGCAGTCGAAATGAATCAAGAGACCGCAGCCGATCTCGCCTATCTCCGAGGACGCGGCACTTCTCTCGGCGGCCTTCGCCCAAAATGCACTGTCATAGATGCAGACGGTAATTTGTCTATCGGCAAGTTCCCCAGTGTTGCAGACGAGCGCGCGGTTACCAAAGGCGAGGTGCTTGCGATGCAGCTTGCCGCAGACGCCGGAATCAACACCGCAGCTGCGCGCCTTGTGGATAGCGACGGCGCCAGTATCGCCCTCATCCGCCGCTTTGATCGCACTAAAGATGGTGCGCGTACCCCCTACATTTCAGCCGCAACAATGCTAGGCGCCGAATCGACAGACCCCACGCAACACACTTACACCGAGATCGTGGACGCCATCCGAACATACGGCGCTGCTGCCCAAACTGATATCGAAGAGCTTTGGCGCCGAATTGCTTTTTCAATTTTGATCACCAATGTGGATGACCACTTGCTTAATCATGGATTCTTGCATGCGGAGCACGGTCAATGGCGACTCGCTCCAGCGTTTGATCTCAATCCTTTTCCAGACCGCGTGCGCGAGCTTAAGACCTGGATATCAGAAGAAACGGGTCCGGAGGCCACTCTAGAGGCGCTGCTTTCTGTTACGGCCTATTTTAAAATCCCCACCGCGCGCGCGAAAAAAATCCTGAAAGAAGTCGAAGCAGCCACTTCTGGCTGGCGAAAAAAGGGCCGAAACATAGGCATGACAACAATCGAACTCGATCAATTCGAAGCGGCGTTTGAGCATTCAGAGCGCGAAGCAGTAATCTAAAACCTCTCATCCTCTTTTTCCGTGGTCACTACAACTTGGTGTTGCCATGCTTTCATCTGTGGCTCAACCCTTGAATTGCAATTCGATATAAGGGCCCATGAAGTTTCCCCCATGAGCCCTTATTCCAACTGTTTTTTCGGCTACTACTCCTTGATGTTAACCTCAAACGGAGTCGCCGCGGCTATGTCAGGCGGAGCAACTGGATTTGCCGCCGTTGCGATCACATCGAAGTTATTCGTCAGATCAGTGACATTGGCCACTTCGTAAAGGCCCGAAGTCGCGTTTTGGGCAAAACACTGCTTGTAGACCTTCGTCCCATTTTGAAATTGAGATCCATTTAGTTCTGCCACTATTCCCGTCGCAGTAGGGTTAGGATGATAATAGCCACGCGGCGTGAGGGTCATGTCCGCATTCGCAGCCGATTCTTTGATTGAACGACGAATACTGACCGCACCACTACCCATTTGTCCCCCTGCAGAACCTGAGACCCCACAACCGCTCAATACCCCATCGGCTGTCGCCGTAATGTTGAAGATCATACCACGGGCATTTTCAGTGTAATTTTGGCCTGGATTATTCCAAAAAGCAAAACTCCCTTCATTTGTATTGGGATTCACATTGAATGACAAATAATTAAACCCTGAAATCACAGCATTATCAGGCCCGGGATATTGGCCGTAAGCAACATGATCTGTAGCCACCGAGAAATCTGCACTGACATTATAATCTAACTGCCCGGCTGTCGTAAATGGATCGCCTGCAGAAGGCGCAATATCCGCTTCTCTGACTTCGTAAATAATCCGCTGCGTTGCCGAAGTCGTGCCTGTTTTTGCGTAAGTAACGCTGATATAATGGTTCTTTTCAGCCGGCGTTGCGCTGTTTTCCTCTGAAATCCAAAGCGTCCCATTAAATTCATCAGCCGTATCTCCAGGCGAGTTAACAAGATGAACGGTTCTGGTTCGAGTCGAATTTGTATAGACCAAATCAGTTTTGTAAACGGGGCGCGTCCCCACATCCGCCAAACGGGTAATCTTTGCTGAGGTGATTGTGGGAGCGCTCGTCACCGCCGTATTTGCAGCCACCGCGGCAACCATCGTGGTTTTCAAATCCAATTCTGCCCCGATGGCAGGAAGGGTCACATCGGCATTGGATTTTTTCGCCTGACAAAACATCGCGCCAACCATATTGACGACCTGATCGACCCTACCAATAGCAGAGGTCATTTTATAGCGAGCGTAAGAAACTAAGCAAGCCTCTCCCGACACCACACCCTGCCCCTCAAAAATATCCTTATCAGGCATGTAACACCCCGGATCTTGCCCTGGCTTCACATTCTGCAAAATATTAGCGCTAAAACAAGTATCCACCGTACCATCAATGAGCGCCTGTTGATCCGCAGCTTTGTCTGAAGTGTTTTGTTTGGTAGGATCATACTCTGTTTCAACAGGCGCCCCCCCAAAGAATTTCTCTCCCAAAAATTTCTTTAACGAAACCGCAGTCGCTGACGTAGGATTAGCAAAAGCCGACACCGCAAGCCCTGTCGGAAAAGCCCCTGCAAGCGCCGAAACGGCAGCTGCCGCCGTAGGCGATGCTGAAGCCACAGGTGAAGGTGAAGCCGACGGCGAGGCCGCAGGATCGGGCGTCGCTGCAGTCGAACTGCAACCTGTCGTAAAAAGCGATAATGACGTTAGAGCTGCCGTTACAGCAACTACAAAGAGGGGTTTCAATAAATTCGATTGCATCAAGTGCTCCTCCAATATGAGCAAAAACGACCAAGGTTAAAATCCATCTCTAGAAACAAATTAAATGACGAAACTTTGATGAGGTCAACCCCCGAGTGCTACATATTCTTCGATCAACGCCTCAAGCGACGCATCAAACGGAGTCTTTACGATTTCGAGAGTCCCAAAATCTTTGAGAAGAATGAGGTTTACTTGGCCGTCCGCAACCTTCTTGTCTTTCTTAGACCCCGCAATTATAGCCTTCGCGTCGATCTTTTTGGAAATCGAAAAACGAAAATGTTTTTTGATCAACTCCTGAATCGCCTGATAGTTTTGGGCGGAAAGCCGGCCTTTTTTCATGGCAATAAAATTGACCAAATCCATCCCCCACGCCACGGCCTGACCATGCGGGATTTCATACTGCGAATAACTCTCAAGCGCGTGCCCAAAAGTATGGCCGTAATTCAAAATGCGCCTGAGATCCTTTTCGTATTCATCCACTTCAATGACCGCTTGCTTAATCTTGAGACTCTCATAAATAAACTCCAAAATATTGGAGTTGCGCATCCCCTGCGCATCCAACACCTGCGCGAATCTCTCAAATTTCGCACGAGAGCCTGTGACCATGAGCTTTAAAATCTCGCCATAGCCCGAACTCAAATCCCCATCACTTAAAGTGCGCGTAAATTCGGGGCAAATCAGCACTCTCGAGGGAGCATGAAAACAACCCACTTGATTCTTAAACGCATTAAGATTTACGCCACACTTTGCGCCAATGCAACTATCGCTCATGCTCAAAAGGGTCGTAGGCACAAACACCCATTTGAGACCTCGATAATAAAGATGAGCCGAAAGGGACACGATGTCTTGCGTGATTCCGCCGCCGACGGCGATGACCTGGTTTTGCTTCATGCAGCCCTGCTCTCCCAGCCAACTCAAAACTTTGGTGAGCCCCACCATACTTTTTTCTTCTTCGGTCGCATCCACAAAAAAAGTAGGAAGCTCACTCGTGAGCGGCTTAAGCAGCTCTTGATAAAGACCTGCAACTTTTCGATCAATGACACAAACGGCCTTGGGCGTTTTAAGAGCTTCCGCAATCACTTGCGCAAGTTCCTTCTTGAACTCGACTTCATAATCCCCTTGGCCTGATTTAATTCGTAGTGTTTGCAGTTCCATTTCGTCTCTCCTAATTATTGACAGCTAAAACCACCGTCAATCAACAGCGATTGCCCCGTAAGGTAGGTGTTTTTTTCTGAACACAAAAAGGCCACCAATTCAGCAATCTCTTGTGGCTGCGCCATTCGTTTTAGCGCGGTCTGAGAGGCCAGTTCCTTGAGTTGGGCTTCCGTATTATTTTTTCGCGTCAGTTCCGTTTCCACAAACCCCGGACAAACCGAGTTCACGAGCACTCCGTAAGGCCCATACTCCAAAGCCGCCGCACGCGTAAACCCGTTCAAGCCTGACTTTGAGGCCGAATAGGCTGCTCTACCCGGGCGCGAGAGCACGCCATAGAGCGAACTGATATTCACGATGCGACCCCATTTTTTGGCGACCATCGACGGCGCCAGCGCTTGGGTCAGTACAAACACTGACGTGAGATTTGTTGTGAGGGTCTCTTGCCAGTCCTCCAATGTGATCTTATCGATGGAATTGATTTTGTTGATCCCCGCTACGTTCACTAAAACGTCAATCGCTCCGGCGGCCCCGCTTTTGATATAAGCCTTTACGGAATCAACATTTGAAAGGTCCAAGTCGGCGCGCGCGGGAGTAATTAATTCTACGCCCTCTGCGCCCTCCCCCTTGGCAAACCGCTCCGCAATCGCGCGACCAATCCCTCTGGAAGCTCCTGTGATCAAGACTCGTTTTTTCATTTAATAAACGTATTACTTTTTCTTGGAAATTTCTACGCTTTGTGAGCAAAGTCATCAAAATGCATGCAAATAAACCCACCAACAAATATGAAAAGTACGCCCTCTACGAGTCTTCCGTTCAAAGCCCAGAGCACCACGCTCAGTGGTTTGTCCAGGTTTACAAAGAACTCCGCGGGCGCTACCCCCGGAGCTTGCGCGAGGATTTTTGTGGGACCGCGCGCGTCAGTTGCGAGTGGGTCAAGCGCAACCGGCAAAACACCGCGGTGGGCGTGGATTTAGACAAAGAACCCCTCACTTATTCAAAAAGACATCACATCCCAATGCTCACTGCGGAGCAGAAAACGCGCATGAAGCTCCTTGAAGGGGATGTGCTCACGACCTCCACGAACAAAGTGGATGTGCTGATTGCGTGTAATTTTTCTTATAGCCTGTTTCAAAAGCGTGAAACGCTCGTGCGCTACCTCAGAGTGTGCGCCAAATCGATCAAGAAAAATGGCATGGCCATCTTGGATTTAGCCGGCGGCCCCGGAATGATCATGCCGATGCGGGAGCGTAAAACCATCAACGATCCGAAACTCGGAAAATTCACCTATATTTGGCACCAAAAATCCTTTGACCCAGTCACCCAGCGGGCCCGCTACGGAATTCATTTCAAGTTTCCCAGTGGCCGGCTTATTGAAAATGCGTTCACTTATGATTGGCGATTATGGGGGATCCCCGAACTCCGCGACGCGATGATGGATGCGGGTTTCAAGAAGACTTGCGTGTACTGGGAAACCTCCCACAAGGGTGAAGGCACGGGCGAGTATGCACGCACCGATGTGGGCGATAATGCGTACGCGTGGGTCGCGTACGTGATTGGGATGAATGAGTGAAATTAAGCGCAGGCTGAAACTGCAAACATAAGTGCAGGCACTATCTGTAGCCACATAGATCATAACTAGCTGTTTTTATGGAGTATGACACTTCAAATATAGGGTCTAATTGACATCTCTCACTATTATCGTACAATATAAATATGACCCAACACGACCGAAGGGGGGTTAACCCATTCATCACCGGCTCCCCCATTGAAGAAGAAGCGCTTTATTGTCCAAGAAAAGAAGACGCAGAACTCAGGGACAAACTTCTCTCGAGCACGAACAACCTCTACATTGCCGAAGAACGTCGAATCGGAAAGACCTCGCTCGTTCGAATGACCATCAAGAGATCAAAGGCCTTCACGGGTTTCTATGTGGACCTCAGCAACTCCCCCACCTTTCGCTCGCTCATTAACCAGATGATGTCGCTTGATCGCGCCCTTTCATTAACCGCTACACAGAGGGAGAAGTTTAGCCACTTACGAGAAGATTTTAAACGCGCCAAGGAACGGGACGAAGACGAGCTTAAACATTTTCTCCTTCAGACTTTGACCGCCATGAAAGACACGAGAACAACGAACAAGCAGCCCGTTCTCATTTTGGACGAGTTTCAGGAAATCAGCGAAATCGGGGAGAAGCACCTCAGAGACACCCTGCGGAACTTCCTTCAGGGGATGAAGGATTTGCGCGTGATTTTCCTAGGTTCGGTCCGTAGCGATATGGAGAAACTCTTCGCCACCCAAGGAGAGCTATTTTACGGAGCCGCCGAAAGGTTTCACCTCTCGCTTATTCCCATTAATGATTTTTACAAATTCATCACCACCCAACTGCTGCGAAGCAGCTGGCAACTCGATAAGCAAATATTTTCCGAACTCTACCGCAGCGTCTACGGAATCACGGAAGACGTTCAAAGAGTTCTGGCCGAAATGTTTGACCAAGCGAGAATCAAGCGCGTCACCCATCTCGACAATACACTGCATGATTATGCGATTCAAAAACTGATCAATGATCGATCAAAGTCGTTTGACCGCGACTTTTCAGAACTCAGCGCTCAACAAAAGAAAGTTTTGATTATCATCGCAACCCAGGAGAATGTTCCGGTCGATAAAATCATTAAATTCTCATCCACTCTGGAGCGAACCCAATTCGTGCAAGAAACCCTGGTCGCTCTCGTAAATAAGAAACTCATCAGCGAGTACAGTGCGAAGGGCATGTATCAGTTTTATGACCCCTTTTTCAAGCTGTGGCTCAGACAGAAGTTTGCGAATATAACGAAAAGCGACTTATAACAGATCTTGCTTTAGTTAACGCACGATGTTATAAGCGCCCTCATGCGTTTTCGAGTTTTTTTGACACTCCTCTTTCTCGTCGGATGTAAGCCCGGGGAATTTCCCTTGGTTCCTCCGACTCCTGGAACCCCTGAGCGGGTCCAGGCACTTCGAGCACAAATGTCGAGGGAGCTCCCTCAATGTATTGAGAAACTGGAGCAGCGTTTTGGAAAAGTATGGGAGAACACCCGAGGACTCAGCCTTGATCTTACCGACAACGGTTCTAACATTAACGATCGCGCGAGTGCTTCCACTCTTGGCAACGCAGGACATATCGAAATTTCATTCAGACAGCAGTACTTCACTTCTGGCAGCCAAGCCTTCTCGCAAACGCTTTGCCACGAAGTGGTGCACGCCTATTGTAGGAACTTTTCTTCCCCCAACAACTACTCCAAAATCCCGACCTGGTTTAGGGAAGGCTCTGCAGTGTATCTCGCGGAACAAACCCATGCAAAAATCCTACGACTGCTCTATGCCAATCTAGAAACGCCCTGGGATCAGATCAATGGCCTTGAAAGCCCCAGGCATGGCTTCGGAGACTATTTTGAGGACGCCCTGGCGTTTGAGTTTCTGGATCAAAAAGATGGGGCGCTGACCCAAGTTATCGCGAGGGTTTTGGAAGGCTCCGACGTCTTCGCTGCAATCCAAGATTCGACCGGGGTTACAAAAACGGTATTCCTTGCTCAAGCAAAAGAGTACGCGATAAGACGGGTAAAACAACTTGCCAGTGAAATTCCAGAAGACCTCCGCAAAGCCGCGTTGGACACCCGCACCAGCGGCAAACGCGCCACCGCCTTGGCCGAACTTGAAGCTTACCTCACATCCCGGGACGTCCGCATTACCTCCGACGGAAGCATCACGGGCCAGCCCACTCCCCCCGAGTTTTTTGCGCTCAGATTGCTCGCCAATCAATATCGTTTCGGCCACGCAACGTCCGCCCTCGCTCACCCCATTTACGAGTTTCTTTTGACTCAGACACCCTCCTACAATTACGGAGGCGACGCGGGCAATGTGCGCTACGAATGGGCAAATCTTCTCTTAGGAAGTGGCGAGCCCGGGCGCGCTTTAGAACAATTCATGCGAGTCTACTCCGAACATCTCGAGGAGCCCATGCTTCAAAACGCTTCGACGCTGGGGATTGCGCGCGCCTATTTCATGCTCGAAAACTGGGACCAAGCCCGTCGATGGCTGGAACCTCAAAACTTGGCCGACACCTCCACGGCCGAAGAAATCGGCGCGCGACTCGGGATCAGCTATTTTAAGATCTGTAACCCCAAAGGAGTGAAAATCTTAAACAAGCTTGCCGCAACTGACTCACGACATTTATGGATAGCAGAAGCGCGCAAAGCTCTCGCTCAAATCCAGGCAGGCACGCTTGCCGCGCCCGGTTGCAAAAAGTAGGTTTGCAATGAATTCGGTCGCCAGTGATTTTGACGTCATAATCCTGGGCGCAGGCGCTTCGGGAATGATGTGTGCGCTTGAAGCCGGAAAAAGGGGCCGCAGCGTCGCTTTATTGGATCACGGGGTCCAGGTTGGGAGCAAAATTTTGATTTCGGGCGGCGGACGCTGCAACTTCACCAACCTCGGGGTCAGCGCCAAGAACTACGTCTCGCAAAATCCCCATTGCTGCAAATCGGCGCTCTCGCGCTATGGGTGCGGCGAGATTCTCGCGCTGGTCAAAGAGTCGGGTCTGCCTTATGAAGAGCGAAAATGGGGACAGCTATTTTTCAAGTGCTCCGCGCGCGAATTTGTCGAGTATTTGCGGAGCCAGTGCAAAGAGGCAGGCGTTCAGATTTTTCTGCAGACTGCGATTATGGCAATCGTGCGTAAGCCCGAAGGCGCGTTTAAGGTTCAAACGTCCACGGGCACTTTTAGCGGCGGATCACTGGTTGTGGCAACCGGCGGTCTTTCAATTCCCCGTACTGGCGCTACGGGCTTTGGCTATGAAATCGCACGCCAGTTTGGGCACACGGTCATCACGGCCGCGCCCGCGCTAGACGGCTTCGTATTTTCTGAAGCTGATGTCGGGCGTTTCGGAGGATTTGCGGGACTTTCGTTGGACGCTCAGATCAGCTGTGGCGTGGTTTCGTTTAGGGAAGCGCTGCTTTTTACTCACACGGGCTTGAGCGGACCTGTATCGCTACAGGCGTCTCTACACTGGAACTAAAGTGGAATGGCTATAGTTGGACAGTTTAAGAAGTGTTTTTGCGATCAACTGAGATTGTGTAACTTCTGTGATTTGGATTATCTTTCCTCTTAATGATTGTCAATCAAAAGGATTTGCGATTTTCTTTTTCCAGATTTAAGTATCTCGGATCTCTTGATGTAGCTCAAGGCTTTTCCGTCTGAGAGAAGTTTTTCAGATTTATTATTGAAGATGACCTCCCAGGATGACCTACAC
>JBBCAV010000403.1:0-6779 GCA_051382305.1 Bdellovibrionota bacterium FG-2 | reverse complement strand
CAAGCCCTGGCGGGTTCCCGAATGCGCGCGAAAAGGTGGGGCTTGCCAATGGAGCCGGTGAGGCTTTTGCCGACGAAATTTTAGATGGCGGATTTTTGGATCTCGTACGCTTAGGTGTTCGCGGGACTTCGGATGCCGCGATTTTGAAGACCTTAGAAATCTATGATCGTGGAGCGGCTGGAATTTCTTCCCCAGTCAAAGGTTTTGAGGGGGGGCGGATTTTTAGAAGGTATAATCGCGATGCCTATGGGCCCAAGGCGGTTGGCGGATTTTGGCCGCTTTTAGCTGGAGAGCGGGGTCATTTTTCTGTCGCGAAGGGTGATCTCGCAGGGGCAAAAACGCAGCTTCAACTTCTGGAGTCTTCGGCGTTGCCCAGCGGACTTATTCCTGAGCAGGTTGTGACACAATCACGCAATCAGGTAGAAGTGGGGGGCGGGGTTGCGTGTCCTTTGGTCTGGGCCCATGCTGAGCAAATTCTGCTTCAAAGAAGCATCGAAGAAGGGGCTGTTTTTGATGCGCCTCGAGATGCGCGGTAATAAATTCGGCGCGGTTTTTCTAAGACTTTTTCGAAGAAACGCTGACATCTTTCGTGGATTGGGTCTTTTTGCCGCCTATGGCGTGTGGATTCTTGCTTTTCATCTGGTGTTACTTTCCCTTGTTACTTATTTTGTGGGATCCTTTTCCCTCGGTTCGTTAGGGATTACGGCGGGGGTGCCGGCGCGCTTTGAAGAGGTCAACGACACATTTGCCGCAGTCGAACTCTCATTTTTTGGATTTGCCTCGATTTTATTTCTGCTCATGCTTCGCTGGTTAAATCCGCTGGTGCATAGTACTTGGCGAGATTTTTTTTCACCTCATCTTTTTGAGCGGGATTTTGTGCCGGCATTTTTGCGCGGCGCCATCGTGGCTTCCGGGGTTGTTTTGGCTTTTCTCTTTTCGGGGGTTTATCGATTTTTTGGCTTTATTATCCAGGTCGAGGACGCGCCCGGAGCGATGGTGAATATCTTGCTCAGAGTCTTTTCGATCGGAATTTGGGTCTATGCTGAGGAGATTCTATTTAGAAAACGGATTTTTGAACGTTTTCTGGCCCCTCCGAACGAGCGCTCTTGGGTGGGCGTTGTGGGAGCGGTCATCATGACTTCTTTGCTTTTTTGTGGGTTAAGGGTTCTGCAATTTGACTTGGGGGTTCTTCAGACTTTCACGATTTTTCTGGTGTCGGTGGCGCTTTGTCTTAAGGCGCTTCTGGAAAAGGATTTCCTCTATGGCGCAGGTTTTTGGTTCGCTTTGCTTGTGGTTTGGCATTGCTTGTTGAGTCTCCCGATTCTGGGGACCGATTTTTCTGGCTTACTCATGGTTAAGTATCAGTCCCCTGCGGCCACTTCAGTCTTGTCACCTTTGACTGCCCGCCTTCTCACAGGCGGCGAGGGGGGGGTGTTGTCGAGTGTTCTGTTTCAAGTCCTGTTAGGGGTTGAGATACTGAGGCTTGCAGTGCGCTATATTCGCTACTTAGGATCTCTTCAGGGCTCTTTGCAGAAAACACTTTCAAAAACATAAGAGATCTCGCTAAAGTATACTCACAATGCCGAGTACACAAATCGCACAAGCGGGAGTCTTTGGGCTCATCGCCAATTCGGGCTTCATGGCCAAATTCGTTCTAATCATGCTCGCGGGCGCGTCCGTCCTTTGTTGGGCGATCATCGTGACCAAATGGCGCTCCTTTAAGCGCGCTACAGAGGAAAACACGAGGTTTCTCGCGCTTTTTTGGCATGGGCAGAATCTAGAAGAGATTTATGCCAGCAGTGATAAGATTCTAAGTTCTCCTGTGGCCAATGTTTTCAAGGCCGGGATTCGGGAATTCAAGAAAGTTTCGACCGGAGATTTGACCTCTGCCACGTCGGAGAAAGTAGAAAATATCGGGCGTGCGTTAAACAGAACGGCTCATGCGGAGGTTGCGGGACTCGAGAAACATTTGGGTTGGCTTGCGACCACCGCAAGCGCGGCCCCTTTTGTGGGACTTTTTGGGACCGTCTGGGGAATCATGAATGCGTTTCAAAACATTGGGGCTACAGGGGCCGCGAACCTGGCCGTCGTCGCTCCAGGTATTTCGGAAGCCCTGATTACGACCGCAACGGGCATCGGTGCGGCGATTCCAGCAGTAATTGCTTATAATCATTTTGTCGGACAGATCAAGCGCGTGAATGTGGACATGGATTGTTTCATTCAAGATTTTCTGAACATTATTCAACGCAGCGTATTGGCTAGTCGAAAAGGAGGATGAAAAATGGGACTTTCCCCCGCCTCTTCTAGTGCTTCTTCTCGCGGCATACCTACAAGCCTTGCTGAGATCAACGTCACGCCTATGGTGGATGTGATGCTTGTGCTTTTGATTATTTTCATGATTTCGGCGCCACTGATGCAACAGGGAGTGCAAGTGGATTTGCCGAAGGCAAACGCACAGACTTTGAATGAAGTGCCCGAACAGCTCGTTTTGGTCGTGAATAAGAATCGACAGATCTTGATCAACGGAAACGGAATTGAACCGGGAACTTTGCGGACACGCCTTGAAGCCGTGGTTTCGGTCAAACCTAATATTGAAGTGTTTATTCAAGCAGACCAAAATATACCCTACGGATTTATTGCTCAGGCCATGGCCGAAGTGAAGAAGGCGAAGATCAGTCGGGTAGGGCTTGTCACTCAGCCAGCGGAGGCTGGATTTAAACTTTAGTAAGGACCTAAGAAATGCTGGCTGCACGCGCACGTCGAAGATCCGGATTACCCCCGATTCGCCCCAGGCAGGACGCGGATCGTGATTTTAAGCTTGGGGTGAAGTGGTCGCTTGGGGCTCATGCGGCAGTCCTTGTGTTTGCGCTTGTGAAAAGTCTTATTTTCCCCGGCATTCCATTGCCTTTTATACCTGCTCTGCGTGTCGATATCGTGGGTCTTCCCGATGTGCTTAAGAAGGATGTGCAAGCTCTGGCGCCCTCCAAAGAGGTGGCGGACGCACTCAAGAATATCGATCAGGCGATTAAGAAGGAAATTGAAAAGACTAAAGACGAGATGATTCTTAAGCCTAAGCATGCGACGGACAAAAAAGAACGGCAGAAGAGAATTCGTAGTGCTTTGGATCGGATCAAGTCCCTTGCGAAATTAACAGACACCGAGAAAAAGACGGGGCTGGTGAAGGGGAATAAGGTTTCTCCAGGTACCTCCCTTTCGCCCGACGCCCGTGAGGCTGCGGAGGCGAGTTATTTTGATTTGATTCGAGATCGACTTCAGGGGAACTGGGCGCTTCCCGTTTGGCTCTCGCGTCAGGATCTCTCGGCGCAGGTCGTCGTTTATATTGATCTACGCGGAAATCTCAAGAATTTTCAGATCGTTAAAAGTTCTGGCAATGCACAATTTGATGAGGCGGTTAAGAAAACTTTGGCAGACAGTCAGCCCTTCCCGATCCCTCCCGACGGGATTTCGGGGGTCGTTGCAAGCGATGGAATAATGGTGGGATTTCCCCTTTGAAGGAGCCTATACTAGAAATCACGGGAGTAAAGCATGAGCATGAGAGCATTTAGGAGCGCGGTTTGCCCTGTCGTACTGTGGGTAGCGCTATGGAGTTTGGGAGCGTTTGCTGCGGATCGCACGTATATCTCTGTGGGCGCTGCAAAAACGAAAAAGACGGTGCTTGCGTTTCCTGAGATTCGAGTCGCAAGTCCCCGGGATGGCGCATTTGCCAAGATCCTTACTGAGACAGTGACGAACGATCTCACCTTTATGGAGCTATTTAAATTTCTTCCGGGTTCTGCCTTCGTGGAGGATTCCTCAAAAGCGGGCATTGCGTTGGGCTCTTTTAAAATGACGGATTGGTCTTCGATTGGCTCGGAGTTTTTATTGAAAACCGCGCTAACTCCTGAGGGGGCTGGCATCGCGTTGGAGGCATATCTTTACGATATTGCCGGAGCAAAACAGGTCTTGGCAAAAAAGTATGTGGCTGCGCAAGCTGATATCAAAACGCTTGCGCATACCTTGGCTAATGATGTCGTTGAGGCTTTGACTGGGCTTCCTGGAATTTTCCTCACGAAAATTGCGATGTCTTGTGATCGTACCGGAAAAAAAGAAGTCTATATCATGAATTATGATGGAACTGAGGTGAAGCAAATCACTCATCATCGCTCTATTGCTTTTGCGCCTGCCTGGAGTCCAGATGGGACGAGGATTGCGTATTCGCTTTTTACGCGTCACAAAAACAATGTGAAAAACCTCGATTTGTATGAGTTTGATTTCAAGACGGAGACCGTGCGTTTGCTTTCTAACCGCAAAGGCATCAATAGTGGTGCGGCCTATGCACCAGATGGTAAACGTTTGGCCGTGACGATGAATTTCTTGGGAAATCCGGATATTTTTGTGATGGATCTTGCCAATCTTTCAGTGACGCCGGTGTCGAAGTCGTTTGGGTTTGATGTGGATCCTACCTGGAGTCCGGATGGAAAATCGATTGCCTTTGTTTCTTCGCGAACTGGGGTGCCGATGGTTTTTAGCATGGCCGCGGATGGCACGAAGGTACAGCGTTTGACCTACGCGGGAAAATACAATGCCACTCCAACTTGGTCGCTACAGAATAACAAGATTGGTTTTGCGGGTTGGATTGATGCGCATTTTGATATTTTCATTATGAATCCTGATGGGACAAAGATTGAGCGGCTTACGAAAGATCAAGGCAATAATGAAGATCCGTTTTTTAGTCCCGATGGAAACTTTCTTGCCTTTAGTTCTAAGCGCACCGGTCAGCAAAATATTTATGTTATGAATGTGGATGGAACTTTTGTGAAGCGTTTGACTTATGGTTTAGGAAATTGTGTGGCCCCGAAGTGGTCCAATGTTATTAAGAAATAGAGGAGAATTGCCCATGACTCAAGAGCGCGTAGTGATTGTTGGTGGAGTGCGAACGCCTTTTGTGCGCGCTCGTACCGTGTTTAAAAAAATTCCTGCCGCAATGCTTGGCGGTGTGAGTATGAGGGAGACGGTAGCGCAGACTGGGATTGATCCAAAATTGATTGAGGAAGTTTATTTTGGAATTGTTTCGGCTCCCTCGGAGGGCACAAACGTTTCGAGAGAGGCGCTTTTTGATTCGGGCTTGCCGCCCACGATCCCATGCACCACGGTTAATCGCTATTGCGCTTCCGCGGGTGAAGCGGCGGCTGCGATTGTCGCAAAAATTCAATCTGGGCAAATTGAAATCGGAATGGCGGGCGGCGTGGAGTCGATTAGCTCGGTACGGGCGCTCTTTAGCCAGGAGGCGACTGACTTTTTTCAAGATTTTGCTAAGATGAAATCACCGGCTCAAAAAATGTCGCATTTATCCAAGTTTAAGCCCCATTTAATGATGCCGCATGCTCCGGGGATCAAGGAGCCGACCACAGGCCTGTCAATGGGGCAGTCCGGCGATCTCATGGCCCGTCAATTCAAGGTGACGCGCGAAGAGCAGGATCGTTTTGCAGTGGCGAGCCATCATAAGGCCCATCAGGCTTGGGAGCGAGGGTTTTACAAGAGTCATGTCGTTGCAGTGGCGACCCCCGATGGAAAAGTGATCGATCGCGATACGGACGTACGAGCTGAGACGTCGGTTGAAAAGCTCTCGGCACTTCGTCCTGTGTTTTATAAGGATGGAACAATAACCGCGGCAAATGCTAGTCCGCTTACTGATGGCTCTTCTGCAGTGCTTTTGATGGGTGAGTCCAAAGCGCGGGAGCTTGGGTTGAAACCGCTCGGTGTTATTCGTTCGGTGGCAGTGGCTGGCGTGGATTTGCAGAAGGAGCCGCTTCTAATTGGGCCTGCTTTTGCCATGCCAAAAGCTTTGAAGAAGGCCGGAATCACCTGGGATCAGCTCGATCTAGTCGAAATGCACGAAGCTTTTGCGGCGCAAGTGCTCGCGACGGTTCGAGCGATTGAGTCGGACTCTTGGTGTAAAGAAAAGCTAGGTTTGGATCGCGCGTTTGCAAAAGTGGATCCTGATAAATTGAATGTGAATGGCGGGAGTATTCCACTGGGGCATCCCTTTGGTGCTACGGGAACTCGCATGATTCTTCAGACCTTGCACGGGTTGCGTGAACGGAACAAAAATCTAGGGCTTATCTCGATCTGTACTGCTGGGGGGCTGGGGTTTGTGATGGTTGTTGAGGCTGTTTGATTTTTGGAGTGTCTGAAACTTCGTTCGCAGCTCGGTGAGAATTTCGTAGTAGCGCCAAGAGGGCGGCGCGTCTTCGGGTTGGTGGTGATCGGGTTTGAGGATCAGATCGCCGGTTGAAAGAAGGGCGATCCGCACGTCTTTGTTTTGCTCCACTTTTTCACGGGTCGCTTCCACGATGAGTTTGTAGTGAGGCCCCTTTGCAGGGGTATAGTACTCTAGTTTTTTCCCTTCGAAACTCACCCAATTTATTTTAAGCGCTTTCATGTTGTCCCATCCGAGATCGCCGGCTTTTTTTGCTTTGAAAGAAGACATTTGGGCGACTTGATCTCGGGTGTATTTCCATTTGATGCCAGGGGCCTTTTTTCGGGGGTCAGGAATTTGCTTGCCGGTTTCATCTAAAACAAATTCCTCGGGGTACATCATCATTTGCCAAAAGCCTTCGAGGCTTGCGTACCGAACTCCTGTAAATTACCTTCGCCTTAAGGCGAAGGCTTCGCTGAACGGCTAAAGCCGGATACTCGTCGGCCTGCTGGCCGACTGTAAATCTCATACCACCTTAAAATGATCGTCTGGCGGCTCCGGTTTCTGCTCCTCGATATAT
>JBBCAV010000402.1:0-4866 GCA_051382305.1 Bdellovibrionota bacterium FG-2 | reverse complement strand
CCCGCGATTCGGTCCATATTCACGAGAGCCCTCAGGCGATTGAAAGGAATGCGAATGAATCGATTCAAAAACTCGACATCATCCGTCCCAGCACTCCAAAGAATTCGAGGACCGGGAAAGTCGAGAAACCCATCACGAACGCATTCTGGTGTTAGCCAAGCGCTGATTTTGGGTCCAAGCTCGACTCTTCTTCCGGCTAAGAATCTACCTTCTTCTTGTTCGCGTAAATGGTCCGCAACATAATCGGGGTGCGGAATGCAGTCGCCATCCAAAAAAATAGCAATTCGTCCCGTAGATTGGCGAAGGGCTTCGTTCAGAATCCGGCATTTGCGAAAACCTTTGTTTTCTTGCCAAAGATGGTGAACAGGGATTCCGGCAGGCTTTGCAAAACGCTCTTTAAAAGCGGCGATCAGGTTTTTCGTTTCGGCTCCTGACCCGTCATCGCAGAAGAAAATTTCTAAATTTCGCGTGGTTTGTCTTTCGACCCCCGTACACACAAGCGCCAGTTGTTGAGGCATGTTGTAGGTCGTGACAAAAAGGCTAGCGTCCAGTGTGGTCGTCATGAGGAGTTACTTCTGTCCAGAATGTAGCTTCGATATTCAAACAGCCGCTTGCCGGTAGCTTTTTCAATGAAGTTCAAAATGATTTTCTGCAAATCCGAAACCGTCCACACGCGCGAAGAGTGCTCTAGATCCCAATGCCACCCTTTTTCTTGAATTCGTTGAAGCATAACCTGGGGATGAGTGCTTTTGCATTTATAGAGTCCAATGATTCGTTTGTATCGGTAGTTGTCACCCGTAAAGGGCGTGCGGGTTTGCTGATTTTCGGTGCTTGGATCTCCATGGTAAAGTTGATCCATAAAAAAAGTTTTTTCTCGCATTGCTTCCGGGGTGCGAACCCACCCGTAATGGAAAATCCGCGCATTCGCGTGCGCGACGGTCAGCTTGCTGCCGTCTTGTTTTCGAAAGCTTTGAGCATCTCCAATGCTGCGGGCCCCAGAGAGTCTTCGAATCGCGCGGACTTCTCGGCGATAAACGCTGCGAGAGTGTTGAACGACATCATAGGAGCCATAAAAATGAAGATAATCAAAAACCAGCCCCTCGATCTTGGGGTTGGGGTGGTGGCGGTGAATCGCTTGCTGAATTTTCGATTGATCCTCTTCGTGGAGAACTTCGTCGGCCTGTAAATAGACACACCAATCTCCCGTACATCGATCAAGCGCCAAGTTGGTTTGCGCTGAAAGAATGCATCCGCCTTGTTTTTTTTCGGGGTCATCCAGTGGCCAGGTACTCTCGAAAAGTTCAACTTTGCCATTTCCTTCGTTCCGAGCGAACGCTTCAAGAAGCTCCAATGTGCTATCGGTTCCGCGGCCGACGTTTACAATGAGTTCGTCAACCAGCGGAAGGAGTGATCTTAAGGATTCTAGAAATGGGAAATCAAATTCCACACCATTTCGGATTAACGTAAATCCTGAAATTTTCGGATGAATGCGAGAGGTTACCGGGTCATTTGCCATATCTTTATGTGTCGAACGACTCGCGATACCCCCTCGAGAAGTGAGATGACAAGTCCGTGAGTCCCATCCTTATAGGCGCCATAATAGAAGTAATTTTTGAAAAACATAGCAGGAAATGCGGCAATTAATTTAAAGGCGTTCGTTCGTTGCCCTTGAGTGACCCGATCTTTGGCCTCAATGGAGGTATAGGTGTTCATTTTTTCTAAAAATCGCTCGCTAGAAAAATCGGGAGAGTGAAAAAGGGGTTCATGAATTTCGTGGGGGGGCGTAGGGAATATCGGGTATTCGTGAATGTCATTGATGTATCTGACTCCAGCGCGGTGGAAAAAGCGATCTTGGTAGCTGGGGTTCCAGATTCCAAAATGAATTGGTTTTCCCAAGAAATATTCAATACGTCGAACTTTGAATGCGCGAGCCGGAGGGCCTGCTGGGGAGTTGAGGAGTGTGCGAATTTTTGCCGCAAGTTCTGGCGAGCAGGCTTCATCGGCATCGATAATGAGGACCCAGTCGTTTCTTGCCTCGTGAAGGGAAAAGTTTCGCTGATCTTTGAAGCCGCTCCAGGGACGTTCTAGCAAACGAAGTTGGTCGCTCCAAGGTTTGCCCTTTTCTAAGCATAGAGCGCGTGTAGAATCAGTGCTTTGAGCGTCGATGACAAGGATTTCGTCGGCCCAAACCAGGGATTCGAGACATCGGGTAATTTTTTTTTCTTCGTTTTTCGTAAGAATGAGGGCTGAGACTTTTTGATGAGTTGTTTCCGGTTTAGATTTCGTCATGGCTTGATTCGCGTCTCTTGGTGCGCGATTTTTTGCAAAGTTTGACAAACTTCGTCGACAGAAATTTGAATCATGCAGGGGTGGGTCTCCTCAATGCACTGGAAAACGCTGCACCATTCTGGCATTCCAGGAAAGTGATCTTTGCGGCAGGCGAGATGTTCAATAAAAAAGTAGGGGTGTCGGTCTCGGGGGTAGGGATGCCATTCAAAGGGGTGTTCGGGGCCAAAAAGCGTGACGGTCGGCGTCCCCACTGCTGCCGCCACGTGCTTGGGGCCTGAATCGTTGCCCAAGAAAACTGCAGTCTGACTTAGAAGTGCAGCCATTTTTCGGATACTAAGACTGGACGCGATACTGATTCGATCTTTCAGAGCTGAACGCTTTTCGGGCGCGAGAAGCGAGAGCGCATCTTCAAGGGCGCGCAGAAAATTTTGTCTTAAATGAGGCTCGTCTTGACCCACAAGTGCGACGACTTGATTTAGGTTTTCGGTGCCTTCTGTGCACCAGCGGACGGCAGTCTCTGCAAATCTTCGCAAAGGCCAAGTCTTGGTGGGGCGGCTCGCTCCCAGACCTAAAGCTAAAATCCGGCTGCCGCTTGGCGTGGGTTGAAATTCTTCGCGCTCTTTAGGAAGAAGGAAGAGCGAGGGCATTATGCCTGCTTGCACATGTGTGCCAAGTGCTCTGATGGCATCGATGTCACGTTCGATAATCGGTTTGAGTTCGCCTTTTCCGGGCACGAGGACTGTTGAGTATCTGTTCTTGTCTTTATGGCCGTGGAAATGAATGGATCGCTCTCTTGCGCCGCATCCGAAGGCAATCAGGGCGCTTGAAGGGCTGGCGTGGAAGTTAATGACCCAGTCATATTTTTCGTGTCGGAGCTTGAGTGCGGTGCGAGCGACAGCTTTAGCGCGGGCCGCTTTTTCTGGGTGGCGTTCAAAGGGCCAAATGTGGTCGATTGCGGGATGGTTTTCTAGAATGGCCGCCCAGCGACTCGTGACGAGAACATGGATTTTTGCTTGAGGGTAGGCGCGGCGTAGTTCCGTGAGTGCGGCGGTCATTAACACGGTGTCCCCGAGGGAGCGCAGTTTGATAGCGAGGATTTTCTTGGGGGATGTTAAACGCATGGGGTTCATTAAGTAGAGCGTAGCGCAGGATGAGGATAAAAAAAACCCCCAGAGGCTTTTGAAGGCGTCCGGGGGTTTTTAAGTTTAATTTCGAAAAGAAATTACTTAGCAGCAGGAGTCTCAGCAGGAGCTTCGGTCTTGACTTCAGCTTTGTGAGCTTTTTTAGCTTTCTTAGCTTTTTTAACTTTCTTAGCATGCTTTTCAGCTTTTACTTCAGCAGCAGGAGCAGCGGCTGGCTCAGCAGCAGGAGCAGCAGCAGCAGCAGGAGCAGCAGCAGGAGTTGTGCCTTCAGCGAAAGCAGCCATTGAGAAACAAAGAGCAACCAAAATAACGAGCTTTTTCATAAATTCTCCTTAAAAGAATTGTTTAATTTTTCGAATGACCATTCATTCGATATACCAGTTGTAAGGACTATCGGCGGGAGACGCAACAAGGAAAAGTTAAAAAATTCAATACGTTGCTAAATGTTACAGTGTCGCAAAACACAGCACCCCATTCGGGTGGCGCGATGCGGATAGTCGCGTTACCATAATAAGGAGATGCGTACCTTTGTCACCTTAGCACTTTTTTTAGCGCTACCAACGTTGGGCCTGGGTGCGGGCGATTGTTTGCGCCTTGCTCGGATGGCATTGGAAGAGAATCGCCAAACCCTTCTTGCTAATGATTTTATTGTTCACCGGGGAGCGGATTTCTATAAGCATGCTTTTGGTCGCGAGCTTGCGGGTGAATTAAAGCTTTTGAATGAGCGCATGCAACACACCGGATATATCCCGCATTGGCTGGACTCTGGCGCCGGCGAAGCCAATGCGATTTATGATTTTGTGCAGGAGCTCGGATTAAAGAAAGAGTTTCGTCTAACTGCGGTAGCCTATAAGAAACCGTACAGTGTGGTGAATATCGAAAAACTCGAGTTGAGAAGGGGAGCTAGTTTTCGGTACCTTGACGGCAAATATCTTGAGGATCGTCCGGTGTCGGATTTGGGTCCCGCGGATCTGATTACGGACTATTTTGGGCCGTTTGCATATTCGAGTAAGCCGGACGTAGTGTTGCAAAAATATTTTGATTCATTGCACATTGGCGGAAAGTTGTTTGTCGTGATTCCGCAGAATCTGACCGTCGAGGGCCTTTCGGTCATGGGGTATTTTCAAAAAATCAGAGGAGCTTTTGTGGAATATCGTGAAGCCTCTTACCCACATACTTTTGCATTGATTGTCTCTCGGACGTCGGCGCTTGTGGAGGTGCCTCCCCTTGAGCTTGTCGAGATGGTGAGTGCATCTCCTCCAAAGCGCGTTTATAAGATGAAGAGGTGATGTTGCTTTCGGGAGAATTCCTTCGGTTTCAAGCTGTGTCGTGGCCAAGGCTCCGGCAAGAACAGCCGCGACGCGTAATCGCAGTATGAGATCGGAATATTCAGTTTGCGGGAATAATCCGTCTAGTTTTCTGGATTTCTCGTTTT
>JBBCAV010000401.1:0-4971 GCA_051382305.1 Bdellovibrionota bacterium FG-2 | reverse complement strand
GCTTAGGAAATCTAAAATCCGGGAGGCATCATGATTGAGAATTATGTAAAATCAATGCCCCGCAGCTTGGTAGCACTTCTTTCTGAGTCAATACGCACCCACTCCTCGACGGAAGTCTTTACCGGTGCAATCAAATCGTCAGGAGTCGGGTAGCGCACCCCCTTCCAAGACCCTTCGAAAATCGAATGGGGTGCAAAAAAATGCTCGGCTTTTGCCCGCGCCTGCGCATCTGAAAAAGTCTGAGTCACCTCGGCCACCATCGCCGCTGGCGAGTCGGCGGAGACAACCTGAGCACTCACAAGTCCTTGGGCATACAAATCCCGAGTCGTCGGATGAGCCTTGATCTTTTTATAGAGTAGAGGCTGAGTGAATGCAGGCTCATCTCCTTCGTTATGTCCAAGACGTCGATAACAAACGAGATCAATGTAAACATCTTTGTGAAATTTCTGCCGATACTGAGCCGCAAGAAAAGCGGCTTTCCATACCGCCTCGGGATCATCGCCGTTGACATGAAACACCGGCGCCTCGCCTGCTTTTGCAAGATCCGTCGAAAAAAGTGTTGAACGACTCTCCGAAGGGTCGGTGGTAAAACCAATTTGATTATTCACCACGACATGAATCGTGCCTCCCGTTGAATAACCAGAAACCTGCGAAAATCCCTGAGTCTCATAACAGACTCCCTGCCCTGCCAAAGCAGCATCACCATGAATAACGATAGGGATAATGCGAGAGTGCCCCTCATCACCCAGTTGCGTTTGACGGGCACGAACCATTCCTTCGACGACGGGATTCACAAATTCCAAATGACTGGGGTTGGAAGCCAAGGCCAGATGAATCTCCTGCCCCGATCGCGTCTTAGAATCACACGAATAGCCCAAATGATATTTTACGTCTCCCTCAGCCACGGTGGGATCGGCCATGAAATGGCCTTCAAATTCGGTAAAAATATACTCTGGTTTCTTATGAAGCACGTTTACTAAAACGTTCAGACGCCCACGATGGGCCATCCCCAAAACAAAATCGGTAGCGCCCTGTTGCGCAAACGACTCCATAAGTCCGTCTAGAGCAGGAATCAGAGACTCCCCACCTTCTATTGAAAAGCGTTTTTGAGCCACATAGCGGGTATGCAAGAAACGCTCAAAACCCTCACTCTCGGTGAGGCGTTTCAAAATAAAAATTCGAGTATGAGCATCAAGACTTGCGGAACCTTGCAAACTTTCGGCTTGCTGCTCCAGCCATTTTCGCTCTGCCGGATTACGAATCTCAAAAAACTCCCACCCGATTTTTCCACAATAGGCCACCCTAAGAACACCTAGGATGTCCCGCAAAGTGGCGGCCCCCAGGCCCTCCACAGCACCCGATTGAAAGACCCGATCCAGGTCTGCTTCTGAAAGCCCGAAGCGCGACAGCTCAAGGTTAGGATGTGAAAGGAGAGGCGAAGCAAGCGGGTTTAGGTCTGCAACCAGAACACCAGACTCACGATAGGCACCCACAAGCTCACGAATCTGGACTTCTCGGGCATCAAAACTCGAAACAGAGGTCGCGAGATCGCTACCGAAACCCACTCCTTCAAAAAAACACCGCCACGACGGATCGACCGACTCCGGGTCCTTTTCAAAACGAGAACGTAGATGGTCTACATACTCCGCATTCGTGGAATTAAGATAAGTCAGTGTTTCCATCAGTTAATGAAGCATAGCACTTCAGATTAGCGGGTGGAAGCAGCTGCTGGCTTACTTCGCAAAATGTGAAGGAATCTTACCAGAGTAATCCTTGCCAGGATGAAGTTTCTTCGCTTTTTCGAGCAAAGCAGCTTCGGTCTCCGCGTGGGCGGGATCAGTTACGCACGCATCAACTGGACACACAGCAGCGCACTGTGGGGCATCATGAAAACCGACGCACTCCGTGCAGGATTCAACTTTGATTACATAGGTATCATCGCCCGGACTTATCGCGTTATTTGGGCATTCAGGTTCGCACGCGCCACAGTTGTTACAATCAGAGATGATTTTGTAAGACATTTGTTTGCTCCTTAAGAAATTTGGTTAATCAATTTAAACGCCAAATAACACAGTTGCCGGAAAAGCTCCAGCGCTTGATCTATTGTTTTAGTTCAAGCGCGGCGATTCCTGGCAAGAACTTCCCTTCAAACATCTCCAGGGACGCCCCCCCACCTGTCGAAACATGGGTCACCTTTGTATCGTAACCAAAGGCTTTGATTGCGGCCGCTGAATCTCCGCCGCCAACAATGGTCGTCGCGCCGCGAGAGGTGATTTCGGCAAAAATTTTTGCCATCATGGCCGTTCCCTCGTCAAAGCCCTTGATCTCAAAAACACCCATTGGGCCGTTCCAAAAAGCCGTCTTCGATTCTGCAAGCTTCTTCGCAAAGAGTTCGCGGGTCTTCGGGCCGATATCCACGCCCATCCAACCCTCTTCGATACGCTCAACCACCTTAGTTTGGGCACCCGCTTCAAACTTATTTGCGACCACATGGTCAATCGGGAGAATAAGCCTCTTGCCCTTGGCTTTGGCGAGCTCCAATATTTCCACCGCCATCTTGAGTACCGCTTTTTCCTTGCCCTTCTTATCCACGACTACCGATTCGTATTTTGAAGACCCAACATCGACTCCAGAAGCCTTCATGAAAGTGTAAGCCATCGCGCCACCAACCAAGATCTCATCAACCAGACTCAAAAGGTTCTTGATTACAAAAATCTTGTCACTCACCTTCGCCCCGCCCAATACCGCAACAAACGGACGTCCAGGATTCTTCAACGCCTTGTGAATGATCTCGACTTCTTTTTGAACCAAGTAGCCGGCCACGCCACCCTTTAGAACCGCAGGAACGCCCGTCATTGAAGCCGCATCCCGATGAGAGGTCCCAAAGGCGTCATTCACATAGAGATCGGCCATTGAAGCCAATTCGCGAGCAAACTTCTCGTCATTCGCGCCTTCACCTTTATAAAAGCGAAGATTTTCCAGTAAAGCCACTTCGCCATCTTTGAGATCAGCGACGTTTTTCTTCGTTTCAGCCGAAATACAATCCGTGAAAAATTTCACAGGCTTTCCTAATAGCTGCTCAAGCTTCTGAGCGGCCGGTTTCAGCGAGAACTCGGCTTCATAACCGGTCTCAGCAGGGCGACCCAAATGAGACGCCAAAATCACTCTCGCGCCCGCACTCATGGCTTTTTTGATCGTGGGAAGCGCTGAAGTGATGCGGAAATCATCGGTGATTTTTCCACCATCCATGGGGACATTGAAGTCCACACGAATGAAAACGCGTTTACCCTTCATGTTCAAATCATCAATCGACTTGAGGGAGATTTTCTCCCCCTTATCGACCCCGAGTCGGCCCATTTTCAGAGCCAAATCCACGCAGCGCATGGAGTAGCCCCACTCATTGTCATACCAGCTCACGATCTTAAACAGCCTCTTTTCACCCTTGAGATTATTCTCAACCGAAGCTTTTGAATCATAGATGGAAGAGCGCTCATCGTGAACGAAGTCGGATGACACGTTCTCTTCAGTCGTCACGCCCAAAATGCCCTTCATGTAGGTTTCTGAGGCTTTTTTGAAAAACTGATCAATCTCTTCGATCGAAGTATCGCGGGCCGAGCGGAAAGTCAGATCCACACAGGATACGTCGGGAGTCGGAACGCGGAATGACATTCCCGTGAGCTTGCCTTTCATGGACGGGAGGACTTCGCCCACCGCCTTGGCCGCGCCGGTTGAAGAGGGAATAATATTAACCGCAGCCGCACGGCCTCCGCGCCAATCTTTTTTCGAAGGACCATCCACCGTTTTCTGAGTGGCAGTGTAGGCGTGAACTGTGGTCATGAGTCCGGTTTCGATTCCGACGCCTTCTTTTAGAAGAACATGCACAACGGGAGCAAGACAGTTGGTCGTACAAGAGGCGTTTGAAACAATATGATGCTTAGCAGGATCATATTCGTGATCATTTACGCCCATCACGACCGTTTTAACATCCACGCCTTTTCCAGGAGCAGAAATCAAAACCTTCTTCGCGCCCGCAGCCAAATGGCCGCGCGCCTGATCGGATTCAGTGAATAGCCCGGTGGACTCAATCACGATATCAACTTCCATGGCTTTCCAAGGAAGGAGGGATAGATCTTTAGGAGCAGGCAAGCAGCGAATCTTGTGCCCGTTGACAACGATGATGTCGTCTTCGGCCAGCTCAGGTTTGCTTTTTTCGGTGTGCATTTCGCCTTTGAAACGGCCGTGCACAGAATCGAATTTGAGCTGATACGCGAAATACTTCGCGTCTGTTGAAACATCAACCACCGCAACGATGGTGGCCTCTTTTCCCCACACGCCTTTTTCGACCATAGCGCTGACGACCTGACGACCAATACGACCAAACCCATTTATCGCAATTTTCAACATTGTACATGTTCTCCCGTGAGGGAAAGTTTAGATCCCCTTGGGAGTTCGTGCAACGCTTGGTTTGAGAAATCTATTAGCGCAGAGGGCAAAATCCCTGGCTTTATGCATAAAAAGGCGGGTTGGTGTCACCCGTGAGCGTCAAGAATATGAATCATACCCCGCAGGGATTCCGCCAGGCACTCCCGTCGGCGCCGGAGTGGGCGTATAGCTAGGCGTCGGACTCTTGCCGGGCTTCTGATACTGGTACTTGATGATTGCTTGATTACAATTTTGTACCCAGTTACCCGTGTCGTTTGCGTTGGCTCCGAACACCATCCGAATCAAGTAGGACTTGCCGGGCGTAAGCGTCACCGGAGAGTTTTTATCGAGTTCCGCTTTGAGATCTTTTCCGGTGCATTGCGGACGCCCATTGATCAGGGGGTTCTGAGTGGGATCCTTAGGGGGGCAAATGAGATTTGGAAACAGCGAATGTTTCTCACCGGTGCTTGAGGCCCATCCTGCTGAGGAGCCAGACGTGTAAGGAAGGTAGCCAAAAATATACGGATCAGCTGCGCTAAATTGATAAGG